>CALWJA010000050.1 GCA_944380875.1 uncultured Clostridia bacterium | reverse complement strand
CTTGCTATGATGCAGGAAATACGGGAAAACCCACAGGACTTCCGCTTTGTAGCATAACAAAAAGGTACGGCGTAACCCATTTTTCTGAGTTACACCGTACCCCTTACATAAATACTTCCTTATCTGGCGTTGGCATTTGCGCTGCCCTGTTTTGTATACCTTTGCTGCTGGTGGATCGTTAAAAGGGATAAAAGGAGAGAGAAATTTTACGTTCTGCCGGAAGGAAGAAGGCAGAAGAGGGTACGTATCAATAATAGAACTGTATAAATTTTATGTTGTAAAAATCGCAGGCAACCAGATCGTCGGTTTCGGTTTCGTTAAGAAGAATATAGTTGGCTCCCACTCCCAGGAGAATGCCGGCTTTATCTACCAGCGTATTTGTGCCTATAAGAAAATCTACACGAACCTTGCGGCCGATCTGCGTCCGGATAAAACCGTTCAAATATTGAAGGCTGGCTCCTTCCACTGTAGTGCCGTCGGGATATATCATCTGCGTCTGGGAAAGGCCGGGGCCGGAACTGGGGGTAATGGCGCTTTCCTGCCCGGAGGAGGGCTTTGAGGGCAGCATGGAATTAGGAGCGTTGGAGCGACTGGGATTCACATAGTTATAGGAGGCAATCTCCTCCAGCGTGGGAAGACGCTGCCCGGCGAAACTATACTGGGGAGCCGGGATGATGCCGCTGAAAGCGCCGGAAGGCCCATCCGATCCGCAGCCGGGGCATGGGGAGATATATCCTGAAGGGGTTCCTCCTGTACCGGTTACAAAATTGGAGGAAGCGCTTCCCGTGCTGCCTGTTTGATTTGTTGCCGTTTCTCCGGAAGATGGGCGGGCTGCATTGTAATTGGATTCCATAGCAAATCTCCTTTTCGTTGATTGTAGTTTAAAACGGCGCTATGTATAAGCTGCCGAAATTAGAAAAATAGGGCGAATCTCAGGATTCACGATATTTTTCCGTAGGTTGGTAAAAGCAGTGCTGATTGACTCGGTTGAAAAAACGCCCCGTCCCATTTGGCGGAAAATAGGACGGACATTGGCTGCTGTAGGGATTATAGAAGAAGAGACAGTCTGCAACCGGCGTGAAAATATTGTTTGCAAGAGCCCAGTCGGCGATTTCATAATGAATATCTTCCGGTTCCATATTCCATACATTTTGGGGATTTTCCTGCCCTCCCACGGTAGAGCGCATACAGACAAACTGCCCCGGCTGTTCAATAATACGGCGCACATCCCCACCCTGGCTGACACGGGCAAATTCACCATAGGGTACGTTTGCCCGGTTCATAACTACAGTGGCTACGGCCCGCATACCGTCGTCGCCTTCTCCTCCGGCCTCACATTGTATAAGCCTGGCCAAAAGCTCTCTTGTTGTATATGGCATTCCTTTCACCTCTTTCTCATTTCGCAGAAATATATGGAGAGCAAAAAATTCCCTCATGCCATACTATGCAGGGATGCCAAAAAGAGGAATCTGTGTTATACTTATATCCGTGTATGCATAGAGAGCGTGCTCCTGTCGTATACAGGAGTATTTTGTATACATTTGTTTTAAAACGAAAATTAGAAAAAACCAGATTAGGAAAACGGCTGCTTTACCACTATGCTGGTAAAGATTTGCCGGATCAGGAAAGGTGATGCTATATGCGGGAATCGTTTCAAAAATTGCAGGAGCATTTGGAGAAAGTGTCTGCTCTGGGAGCGGCGTTAGCGTTATTCAGTTGGGATTCGGAAACACTGGCTCCCAAAAAAGCTGCGGAATATACGTCCAAAGCGGTGGGAATCCTTTCGGGAGAAATGTTTGGCGCGCTGATAAACGATACTACCAAGGAGTGTATGGCCCGGTGTGAGCAGGAGAAGGACCTGGATGTGGAAGAAAAAGGGCTGCTCCGGGTTTTAAAGCGGCAGTTTGAAGAGCTGGAAAAGCTTCCCCGGGAAGAATATGAAGCCTATCAGACTTTGCTGGCTAAAGGGCCTTCTGTATGGTATGAGGCCAAGGAAAAGAAGGATTTTTCCCTGTTCGCCCCTGTTTTAAAGGAAATTGTGGAGTATAACCGCCGGTTTGCGGCTCTGCGGGCAGAGAAAGGGCAGAAGCCTTATGACGTGCTTTTAGGCGATTATGAGGAAGGGTTTACCATGGAAATGTTGGATCCCTTCTTTGCCGAGCTTAAAAAGGAAATAGTCCCCCTTCTGCGCCATGTGGAGGAAAACCCGCTTCCGAAGGCGCCGTTGAGGCATTGCAGTATAGAGAAACAGCGGGAGTTCAACCGATTCCTCGCAGAATATGTAGGCTTTGATTTTGAACGAGGGGTCCTCAGTGAAACGGAGCATCCCTTTACGGATGGACTGCACAGCTATGATGTGCGCATAGCTACCCATTATTTTGAGGATAATCCGGAAAGCGGGATTTTTTCCACGATCCATGAAAGCGGACACGCTCTTTATGAGCAGCAGGTAAATCCTGCCTATAACCTGACCCTCTTGGGAGGAGGCGGAGGCTGTGGTCTTCACGAATCCCAGTCCCGCTTTTTTGAAAATGTAATAGGCCGCAGCGAGGCTTTCTGGAAGCCTATTTATGGGAAACTGCAGGATACGTTCCCGGAAGCCTATGGTTCTCTCCCTCTTGAAGGATTCCTCCAGGAGATCAACCGGGCCCAGGCCAGCCTTATTCGAACAGAAGCGGATGAGCTTACATACAGCCTGCATATCCTGGTTCGGTATGAGCTGGAAAAGGAATTGATGGAAGGGACAGTGCAGGTGGAAGAGCTTCCCCGGGCCTGGAATGAGAAATATCGGGAATACTTGGGTGTTGTGCCCCAAAACGACGGGGAAGGCGTTCTGCAGGATATCCATTGGGCCAGCGGCCTTTTCGGATATTTCCCTAGCTATGCTTTGGGAAGCGCCATTGCCTCCCAGCTTTTCGCGTGTATGAAGCGGCAGATGCCTGTTGAAGAATATCTGGAAAAAGGAAATCTTCTGCCTATCCGGGAGTTTTTGCGGGAACATGTCCATCAATGGGGCAAGGCGAAGACAACCGTTGAAATTTTACGGGAAACCACAGGGGAAGATTTTAACGCCGGTTATTATGTGCAGTATCTGAAGGAAAAATTTGGGCGCTGATGGATTTGAATTTCTAACAGATGGGAGGATGCAATATGAAAAAACTGGCTTGTATTGGCACAGGAAATATGGGAGGAGCCTTAGCCAGAGCGGCTTGCCAAAGCCCTGCCTGCGGGCCCGATGAGGTTATCCTTTCTAACAGGACATATGAAAAGGCAAAACGCCTGGCGGAGGAATTGGGATGCCGGGCGGCAGAATCCAATCTGGAGGCGTTCCGGGAAGCGGAATACATACTTCTGGGCGTGAAGCCCCAGATGATGGAGGGGCTTCTCCGGGAACTTGCCCCGGCTGTGAAGGAATCCATGGAAAAAGGGGAGAGAAAGGTTCTGGTAACCATGGCGGCAGGCCTTAAGATTTCTTTTTACAGAGAAGTTTTGGGCTGCGAAGAAATCCCCGTTATCCGTTTGATGCCCAACACCCCGGCCGCTGTGGGCTGCGGCATGACCCTGGTCTGCACATCTTGCCCGGATGAGGATACATCCGAGCTGGAAGGCCTTCTTTCCGCCTCGGGAGCTTTCGACCGTATCCCGGAAGAGCAGATGGACGCCGCCGGCACGCTGACCGGCTGCACGCCTGCCTTTGCGTATATGTTTATGGAAGCGCTGGCGGATGGAGGCGTAATGGCGGGGATTCCCCGGAAAAAGGCGCAGGAATATGCGGCCAGAGCTGTAATGGGAGCCGCCGCCCTTCTCCTGGAAAGCGGAAAACACCCGGGCCTTTTGAAGGATGAGGTCTGTTCTCCGGGGGGCTCCACCATTGTGGGCGTTTACGAGCTGGAGAAAAAAGGGTTTCGCTCGGCAGCTATGGAAGCGGTTTTAGGGGCCTGCGAGAAAAACAAAAAGATGGGTGAAGGAAAGAAATAAGGTATTGGAAATTTTAAAAAGTAGGTTGTGAAATATTGTTTTCTGAAAGTAAAAATAGGGGAGCTTTGCATTCCCAGGAATCGAAATTATTTTATAAAAGTGTTTTTTCATTGGTTTTGCCAATGGCGCTGCAGAACCTTATCAATGTGGCGGTTACGTCCGCTGACGTTATTATGCTGGGGAGTGTGGGGGAAACAGTCCTTTCCGGTTCCTCTCTGGCGGGGCAGATTCAGTTTATAATGTCCCTGATGCTGTTTGGGCTTACATCCGGCGCGGCGGTTCTCACAGCCCAATACTGGGGAAAAGGCGATACGGCCACTATTGAAAAGATTTTGGGGATCGCCATGCGTTTCAGCCTTTGCGTTTGTTTGTTCTTTACCGTTCTTGTCCTTCTAATTCCCAGGCAGTTAATGCTGGTGTTTACCAACGAAGAACCCGTTATTGCAGAAGGGGTTAAATATCTGCGTATTGTGGCGCTGGCCTATATCCCTATGGGATTTACCAATGTGTATCTGAACATTATGCGCAGCGTGGAACGGGTAGTGATATCCACTGTGGTATATTCCGTATCTTTGGTTTCCAATATCGGGTTAAATTCCATCTTCATTTTTGGGCTTTTGGGATGCCCGGCAATGGGGATAGAAGGTGCGGCTTTGGCTACCTTGATTTCCAGAATTATCGAGGTTATTCTTGTATTTTTGTATATGCATGCGGTCAATCGGATGATCCGCATTCGTATAAAGGCTATTTTTGCAAAGAACGCCCTTTTGTTCCGGGATTTTCTTCGATATTCCATTCCGGTTATGCTCAACGAATTGGCCTGGGGCGCGGGAGTTGCCATGAATTCCGTGGTGATCGGCCATATGGGCAGCGCCGCTGTGGCTGCCAACAGTGTGGCGCAGACGGCGAGGCAGCTTTCTACGGTTGTAGCTTTTGGAATTGCCAACGCGGCGGCCATTATGATTGGTAAAGCCATCGGAGGGGGCAGCAATGAACGGGCCGCTGAATATGGGCGAAGGTTTACTAGGCTTACCATTTATGCAGGGCTGGCCGCTTCTGCGGTAGTACTTTTGGTGCGGCCCATTGTGATGCACACCTTAGCTCTCACGCCTCAGGCTCAGCAAAACCTTTCCATGATGATGCTTATTATGTCGTATTTTGTGTTTGGCCAGGCCTATAATACCACCATGGTGGTGGGCATATTCCGGGCGGGCGGAGACACCCGCTTTGGCCTTTTGCTGGACGTAAGCACTATGTGGGGCTGTTCCATTTTGTTGGGAGCTCTTGCGGCATTTGTTTTCAAATGGAATCTTACAATTGTGTATATGCTTCTGCTGAGCGATGAGGTGATTAAAATACCGCTGACAACATGGCGGTATCGTTCCAAGGCGTGGCTTAAAAATGTGACCCGGTAAGGACGTAAAAAAACAGGAGGATATGTGATGAAAGCGGTTTTACAGAGAGTGAAGCAGGCTTCCGTTTCCATAGAAGGCGAAACGGTTGGAAAAATTTCTTCGGGAATTATGCTGCTTCTGGGAGTTACAGAGGAAGATACGGAGAAAGAATGCGATTTTCTGGCGGAAAAAGCTGTAAATCTCCGGATCTTTGAAGACGAGGCGGGGAAAATGAACCGTTCTCTTCTGGATGCAGGAGGGGAAATGCTGGTGGTTTCCCAATTTACCCTTTGCGCGGATTGCCGCCGGGGCAGGAGGCCTTCTTTTACCAGGGCCGCCCGTCCGGAAAAAGCGATCCCTTTGTATGAGCGTTTTATCGGGAATATCCGGGAGATGGGGATTCCTGTTTCCACAGGCCGGTTTGGCGCGGATATGCTCGTTTCCATAGAAAACGACGGCCCGGTGACGATTTTGCTGGATACAGATGAAATTATGGCGAGAGGAGAAAACTGACATGCTGAAAAAACAATTCAAAAACACCAATACGATTCCTTCTGTTTTGGGTCTGGGGATGATGCGCCTTCCCAAAGCCAAGGCGGGCTCTGAGGACATCGACCGCGCGAAGGCGGCGGAAATGGTGGAGTATGCCTATACCCACGGAATTAATTATTTCGACACGGCTTATCGGTATCACGCCGGCGATTCGGAGCTCTTTGCAGGAGAAGCTCTGAAAAAATATCACAGGGAAAGTTTTTATCTGGCTTCCAAGATGCCGATTTGGATGGCGGAGACCCCCCAGGACGTGGAAAGAATTTTCAAAGATCAGCTGGAGCGCTGCCAGGTAGACTATTTTGATTTTTATCTCTGCCATGCCCAGAACAAAGACAATTTCAAAAAGATCCGGGAGTTCGGCGCCTATGAGTTCCTTTCCAAAATGAAAGAAGAGGGCAAGATCCGCAACCTGGGCTTCTCCTTCCACGATACCCCCGATGTGCTCCGGGAGATAGTGGAAACTTATTCCTGGGATTTCGCCCAGATTCAGCTCAATTATCTGGATTGGGAAATGCAGGATGCCAAGGCGCAGTATGAAATCCTTACGGAGCATGGTATTCCGGTTATGGTCATGGAACCAGTCCGCGGCGGTTCTCTTGCAAGCCTCTGCGAGGAATCCGATCAGATGCTGAAAGAAGCAGAGCCGGATAAGAGCATAGCCTCCTGGGCTATCCGCTACGCTGCCAGCCTGCCCAATGTGCAGGTGGTTTTGAGCGGAATGAGCAATATGGAACAGCTTCAAGACAACATCGCAACTATGACGGATTTCAAGCCTCTTTCCGACACAGATCGGAAAGTCCTGGAAGAAGCGCTGGACGTATACCGGAAAAACAACCTGATTCCCTGCACAGGCTGCCGGTATTGCATGGATTGCCCCTTTGGTGTGGATATTCCCCGGGTGTTTAAGATCTATAACCAGTATAAGATCAGCAAAAATGCAGAGGGGTTCCTGCGGGATTATAAGGAACTTGGAGAAGCGGGCCCGGAAAGCTGCCGTGCCTGCGGCGCATGCATGCAGTATTGCCCTCAGAAGATTCAAATTCCGGAGCGTATGAAGGAAATCGCTTCTGCTGCCAAGGCTATGGAAGGCTGATATGCAGGGGGTTAATACATCCGGAGTGGAGATCGAGAGGAAATTCCTTTTAAACGCGTTTCCTGAGGATCTGCCGCTTCTGGAAGAATCTACCGTCTATCAGGGGTATCTCTGCACAGATCCGGTTGTGCGGATCCGCAGCAAGGAAAAGGACGGGCAGCAGAAGTTTGTGCTATGCTTTAAAGGGCAAGGGACTCTTATGCGCCGGGAAATCGAAATGGAATTGACGAAATCCCAGTTTTCCCAGCTCAGCGAGCTTTTGAAGGCCCCTATGATCCGTAAGGATTTCCGGGTGTATCTTCTTCCCGACGGCCACAGGCTGGAATGCAGCATGGTGGATCGCGGCAGCCCTTCGGAATTTCTGTATGCAGAAGTGGAATTCGCTTCTTTAGAGGAAGCAAAAGCTTTTGAACCTCCTGCCTTCTTATACCGGGATGTTACAGAATTCCCCGGCTTCAGCATGAGCCGGTATTGGGAGACGAGAAAACGTCCTTTTACGGATTAACCGGCTTTAAAAGGGCCGCGTGCTTTTGCCGCGGCTCTTTTTTGCTTCTGTTTTCAAGCGGAAGCAAAAAAGCAGGAAGAAACGGTTCTGCTTTAAAAAGCTGTTTCATAGGGAGCTCTGGAAAAGAATTTTCAGCTATGGAAAGACGGAAAATCGGAATGGGAGGGAAGAATTACAGAGATGGACGCCGTACGTTTTCAGAAGATCTGCGAAGAATACAGAGAATATGGGCCGGGAGAACGCTCCGGGATCGGTACTCTCAGCGAAAAAAGCCTTCACGCTGTTTTGAAACGGTATTATCAGCCTGCGGAATTCTATAGGGAAGTTCGCATAGGCCGCTATGTGGCGGATGTGGTTACGAAAGACGGCTGCATTCTGGAGATTCAGACCCGAAACCTATCCGCAGTGAAAAATAAGCTGGCTGTTTTTCTGGAGCAATATGAAGTCATACTGGTGCATCCCATTCCGCACCTGCGGTGGATGCGCACCATAGACGGCGATACGGGCCTTGCAGGGCCTCGGCGCAGGTGCGGCCGGGAAGGCTGCGTATGGGATGCATTCCGGGAGCTTTCTTTCCTCCATACGTTCCTTTCCTACCCTAATATGCACATTCTCCTGCCTTTGGTGGATCTGGAGGAACTGCGGCTGAAGGGAGCCAGACGGAAAGCCCGGGTGGACCGAATACCACTGGGGCTTTTCGATGAAATTCCCCTTTTTCATAAGGAAGACTATTGGTCTCTTTTGCCAGAGAATCTGCCGGAAACGTTTTCCACCAGGGATATTTCGGCTTTACTGGGAATATCCGGGGATGCGGCCCGGCTGGCGGCCTATGTGATGTATCATGGGGGCGCTCTGCGGCGTATAGGGAAGGAAGGCAACCGTATCCTGTATGAAAAAAATATGTAATGGCGAAAAGGAAAAACCCTGTTCCGGAAAAGGAACAGGGTTTTTGTTATTTTCAACAACATCTTTTTTCCAAAGGTACCCCGGAAAGGAGATTAAGGAGAAATTGAGGAAAGCGTTTCAAATCCATTGACTTTTCCGTTTCTCCGCTTTATAGTGAACAATCGGAACAGATGCTTTCTGTTTCCTTTTGAGATTTTGGGATTACCCATAGAAAAGAAGGGTTGTATTGTGGTAAAGGATCTTACAGTTGGGAAACCGGGCAGACTGCTGCTGGGCTTTTCTGTCCCGCTGCTTTTGGGGAATTTGTTTCAGCAGATGTATAGTATGGTGGATACCATCATTGTAGGGCAATTTGTTGGGGTGGACGCTTTGGCCGCTGTGGGAACCACAGGGCCTATCACTTTTTTGATCCTGGGCTTTGTCATGGGGTTAACGGGAGGTTTTTCCGTTGTGGCTGCCCAGCGGTTCGGCGCTAAGGATGAGGACGGCCTGCGGCATGTAGTGGCTATGTCTACGATTTTATGTGTCGTTCTTACAGCGGTTCTCACGGCGCTCAGTGTTTTGTTTGCCATGCCCCTTCTGCAGATGATGAATACGGCGCCCAATATTATAGGGCTTTCCTACGAATATATCGTCATTATTTTTGGAGGCATGTTTGCGACTGTGCTTTATAATATGCTTTCCGGCATTATCCGCGCTTTGGGAGACAGCAAAACTCCTCTCTATTTTCTTATTCTTTCGTCGGCTTTGAATATCGTTTTGGATCTTGTTTTTATTATCAATTTTCATATGGGCGCGGCAGGAGCCGCATGGGCCACTATTCTTTCTCAATTGGTTTCAGGGCTTCTCTGCCTTTTGTATATGATAAAGAAATTTCCCATCCTGCGGTTTCAGAAAAAGGATTGGGGATTTCAAATTGGCACTTGCCTGCTTTTGATGAAAATAGGCTCTCCCATGGCGTTTCAGTTTTCCATTACGGCCATTGGCTGTATTGCCATGCAGGGGGCGATCAATAGTTTTGGTTCCGATACAACGGCTGCTTTTACAGCCGCAAATAAGGTGGAAAGTCTTTCCACCCAGCATATGACGGCTCTGGGAACAGCCATTTCTACCTATGCCGGGCAGAATTTAGGGGCCGGAAAGATGGATCGTATCCGGGAAGGCCTTCGGAAATGTATGCTGATCGGTATTGTTATGACCGTGGTGGGAATCTTGATTATTTTGCTTTTCTGGCAGCCCTTAGTTGCAATGTTCGTTTCCGGGGAAGCTTCCCAGGTGGAACGGGTTTTTGCTGACGCCAGAACCTATCTTTTTACCATTATTATTTTCTATCTGCCCTTGCTTTGCGTAAACGTTTACAGGAACGTCCTGCAGGGCATGGGAGAGGCTCTCGTGCCCCTTTTGGGAGGAGTCATGGAGTTGAGCATGCGGGTTTTGGTTGCCGTCTTTGCCGTCAGCCTGGGTTTCCAGGGCGTCTGTCTGGCCAGCCCCATGGCTTGGGTAGGCGCGGCAGCGGTTTTGGTGCCGGTATATTATGTGCATATCCGCCGCTTATGCAGAATGCAGAAAATGTATGAAGGTTCCGGAATGCTGGAAAAGACTGAAAAAGAGCAAAATGGGGAGGAATCCGAAGAAGTTTCGGATACAACGGATGCAAAATCTGTTGCAGAAAGTACTGTACAAATCTGAGAAGAGTTGGTATAATCATTTTTGTCAGAGTAGGGAATACGCGTAAAGTGCCGCCGGATGGGAAGTTGCCGACGGACGAAAAACCTTCGTGGTTTGCGGTGTGTTCCCGCGTCCGCTGCCACATTTTTATTGTGGCTGCCCATGAATGAAAGCCGGGGGCTGATTCTGGGCAAGCCTGCGGGTTTCCTGTTTTGCTTTTATAAGCGGATAGGAACCGATAGGTTCTGCCTCTTATCGTCCCGGTATTTTCTAAGGAGGTAGACAAAAATTGAATACGCAATTTTTCCGCAAATCCCCAACCCATGTGATTGTCACAATGGGGCTGCTGCTGGCGATCGAAGTGATCCTTTCCCGGTTCCTTTCGATCCAGACGCCTTTTCTTAAGGTGAGCTTTTCCTTTGTGCCGCTTTCCATGGCCGCCATGTTGTTTGGCCCGCTGCCCGCTGCCGGGATGGGAGGAATAGCCGATTTCCTGGGGGCTATTTTGTTCCCTGTAGGCCCGTATTTTCCCGGATATACCCTGACTTCTCTGCTTACGGGGTTGGTATATGGGCTGTTCCTGTATAAGAGGAAGGTCACTTGGTGGCGCGTTCTGGGGGCTGTGACGATTATTGCCCTGGCGCTGCATCTTTGCCTGAATACCCTCTGGCTGTATATGATGAGCGATAAGGCCTATCTGGCGCTTTTGGTGCCAAGAATCGTCAAGGAAGCCGCTATGATCCCCATTCAGACTGTTGTTATCTATATAATGGGGGCAAGAGTCTTTTCTGCCCAGAAGAAAATAGCCGCCTGATCCCACAGACCGTTATTTTGAAACCAAAGGAGAATCCCGGTAGCTCTGACATGTCGGCGGTTCTCCTGTTTTTATTCTTATAGCCTGTGTGAGGAAGCCCCATAGGCTTTAATAGGAAATGGAGGGAATAGCCCATGGAAAAAAGAGATTTGCGCCTGACCTTTGGGGAAGATGCAGAAAAGTATGAAGCCTTCCGGCCAACGTATCCCCATACTTTGTTTTCCGCCATCCTGTCCTATGCGCCTATGAACGAGGAAAAGCGCGCTCTGGAAATCGGGATTGGCACGGGGCAGGCTACGCCTCCTATTTTAGAGACCGGATGCCGGGTGGAAGCGGTGGAGCTTTCCCCCACTATGGCGGAATATGTTAGGAAGAAGTTTGCTGGGAATTCTCGCTTTTCTGTTTCTCTTTCCTCCTTTGAGGCATATGAAGGGGAAGAGGAAAGCTTTGATCTTATATATGCGGCCACATCTTTTCACTGGATCCCGGAGTCTGTGGGATACCCTAAGGCGTTTCATCTGCTGAAAAAGGGAGGCGCTCTGGCCCTTTTCTGGAACAGGCCCTATGCCGCCCGGGAATCGGATCCTTTACATAGGGAAATTCAGAAGCTATATGCAGAATACAGACCGGATTCCCGTAAACTACAGGAAGAATATGAGGCAGAAAGGTATCGGAAGTTTCAGGAGAATATGAAGCGGTATGGGTTTACGGATACGGAATTCCATCTGTTTCACAGAACCCGGGAATTTACGGCGGATGCATATATCTCTCTTTTGGATACATATTCCGATCATCGGGCCATGGATCCGGATAGAAAAAGAGACTTTTACAAAGAAATGCAGAATGTTATTTTAAAACATGGCAACTGTATGCGCGTGTATGATACCATGGATTTGTATTTGGGCAGAAAGCCCGCATAATACGGAAACGTGGAAGAAAAATAAAAGGAAAACAGGAAAGGAGAACCAAATATGCTGGAATATCGTTTTGACACGCAGCTTTTGATCGATGGGGAGAATCTTTCGGAGGACGAGATCCACGACTATATTCAGAACAATATAGAAGGGGATTGCCTGATTGCCGCTGGGGATGACGAGCTTATCAAAATCCATTTCCATACCAATACGCCCTGGAAGGTGTTGGAATACTGCGCTTCCGTTGGGGACATTTTTGATGTGGTAGTAGAGAATATGGAGCGGCAGGAGCATGGCCTGAAGGGCTGAACCTATAAAAAGTGATAAACGGGAAAGCTGTTTCCTGCAAAGTGTAAAGATCGAAAAAATCCCGCTATATATGGAGCATATCCATATATAGCGGGATTTTTATATACAATATAAAATGGGGATTTATGGGGAAAAGCGTTTTCCCTGCCATGTATCCCGGTTTTGGAGTTCTTTGTCGATTCCTCCCAAAACGGAGATTTTATCAAGGCTCCAAAGAGGCGCCAAAAGATGCTCCCGGGAACCGTCTCCCGTGAGCCGCTCGATAACGGTCTCCGGCGGGAAAACTTCCAGCTGGGAGCAGACAAGGCGTATATAGGGTTCCTTTTCCATAGCCTGCATCTTTCCCTGGTGCCATAGGGCAGCCAGATCTGTGCCTTTCAGCACATGGAGAAGATGGAGCTTTATCCCCTGGGGTCGAAGCTTTCCCACCGCCCGGGCGCTTTCCAGCATATCTTCCTCCGTCTCCCCCGGAAGACCGTTTATCAGGTGGATACAGGTGCGGATTCCCCGCGCCTGGAGAGCGCGGTATCCTTCCAGGAATTCCCTGTATGTATGGCCGCGGCGTATTTGCTCCGCCGTTTTGTCATGGATAGTTTGCAGCCCCAGCTCCACCGTAAGATATACCCGGCGGGAAAGGAAGGAAAGCAGCTCCAGCACCTCCGGCGGCAGGCAATCGGCCCGGGTGGCGATGCTAAGGCCGCATACGCCGGGAACGGAAAGGGCATCGTGATAGAGCTCCCGCAGCCTTTCTACCGGGGCATAGGTATTGGTATGAGATTGAAAATAGGCGATGCAGCCCGCATCCGGCCATTTTTTCCGGATGCGGTGAAGTTCCTTTTCGATTTGCTCCGAAGGCGAAAGGAAGGGGCTTTCCGTAAATTCTCCGCCGCCCTGCCGGCAATAGATACACCCGCCCCAGCCCTTTGAACCGTCTATGTTCGGGCATGTAAAGCCCCCGTCGATAACAGCCTTTCCTACCCGATAGGGGAAAAGGGTTCTAAGATGGTAATGAAGGGTATGGTAGCGCTTATTGTCACAGGAAAAGGGAAACGGGCTTCTGCCGTTTCCCTTTTTATCCGGGCTTACCATCTGCCGAACTCCGCCAGCTTCAGCTCTGGATTATGCTCTTCCGCCCAGCGAATACTCCATTCATTGGAAAAGATAAGAAGATAATTCCCTTTCAGATCCTGAATGCGGCGTGTATCCGAGGTCAGATTCAGCTTTTTCGGGTCGAAATCTTCTTCCTTGTTTTCGATCCAGCGTATATATTCGTAGGGAAGCCCTTCCATGCGAATATCCACGTTGTATTCGCTTTTCAGGCGGTATTCCAGAACGTCGAACTGCAGGGTTCCGACTACGCCCACGATCACTTCTTCCATGCCGCCTCCCAGCTCCTGGAAGATCTGGATAGCGCCTTCCTGGGCGATCTGCTCCATTCCTTTTACAAATTGTTTGCGTTTCATGGTATCTACCTGCATGACCCGGTTAAAATGCTCCGGAGCGAAGGTAGGAATGCCTCCGAACTTGAATTTGCGGGAACCGGTGCAGAGGGTATCTCCTATGGAGAAGATACCGGGATCGAATACGCCGATGATATCTCCCGCGTAGGCTTCGTCCACGATCTCTCTCTCCTGGGCCATCATTTGCTGGGGCTGGGCAAGCTTTATCTTTTTTCCGCCCTGCATATGGTAAACTTCCATGCCCTTTTCAAATTTGCCGGAACAGATTCGCATGAAAGCGATACGGTCCCGATGGGCGCGGTTCATGTTGGCCTGGATTTTGAAAACGAAGGCTGAAAAATCCGGACTCATAGGATCGATTTCTCCAATATCCGCCATACGGGGAAGAGGGGAAGAGGTCATGCGGAGGAATTCTTTCAGAAAAGGTTCCACGCCGAAATTGGTAAGGGCAGAACCGAAAAATACTGGCGAAAGCTTTCCGTTCCAGACGGCTTCCATGTCGAATTCATATCCCGCTCCATCCAGAAGCTCCACATCGTCGCAGAGGGTTTCATAGTGATAGGGGCCGATCAGATCAGCCAGCCCCGGGTCGTTCAGATCCGCTTCGATAGAAGGAACCTCATGCTGCCCGTTTGCCAGATCATCCACGGATTTGAACACGATGATCTCCTGGTGATCCCGGTCATACACGCCCTGGAATTCCTTGCCGGAACCGATGGGCCAGTTCATGGGATAGGTGCGGATTCCCAGCTCCTGCTCGATTTCTTCCAAGAGCTCATAGGGGTCTCTGGCTTCCCTATCCATTTTATTGATGAAGGTAAAGATCGGTATATGGCGCAGCGTGCAAACTTTGAAAAGCTTGCGGGTCTGCGGCTCCACGCCTTTGGCCGCATCGATGACCATAACGGCCGAATCGGCGGCCATAAGGGTCCGATACGTGTCTTCCGAGAAATCCTGATGCCCGGGAGTATCGAGAATGTTGATGCAATATCCTCCGTATTGAAACTGCATGACAGAAGAGGTAACGGAGATACCTCTTTGTTTTTCAATTTCCATCCAGTCGGAAACGGCGTGCCGGGCGGATTTTTTGCCCTTTACCGCTCCTGCCAGCGTGATGGCTCCGCCGTAAAGCAGAAGCTTTTCCGTCAGCGTGGTCTTGCCGGCGTCCGGGTGGGAGATAATGGCGAACGTGCGCCTTCTTTCGATTTCTGTCTTATAATCAGCCAAAATGGTTCCTCCAAAACTCACATAAAAATTCCGTATCTATTGTATAGTGTTTCCCGGTTTTTTTCAATATGAATCTTGGAAGGTTTTTAACCGCTGAACCTTACGGATTCTGTTCTGCTGTTACAATAAAACCATCTATGTTATTGCCGGAAACGGTATAGTTTCCCTCTGCGGGGACATGCGCCTGATTTCCGTATTCAAACCAGATCTCATAGGATTTTCCGCCGCACGAGATCTGCAGATGGGAACCTTCAAAGGTAAATTGTTTCAGATAGTCGATATATTCTTCCAGGCACATTTCTTTTTTCGTAATGGCGGCTGCATGGGGGATTCCTACAAAGCGGAAATGCCAGGGCTCATAATAGATGCCGGTTATCTCTCTTTTATCCTCCGGATATCGAAGAATAAATCCGTATTTCCAGCTGTTCCCGTTGATCCAGGAGGTTTCGCCTGTTCCGTCATACTCGCTGGAAAACCCGTTATCGTGGTATAAGCTGAAATCAATGGCTAAACCTGTATGGTGCTCGCTGCCGCCGGGCTTGGCCACCCATTTGAGCGCCGTTTCTTCATCGGATTGCTGGATCTCCCGATCCAACAGGATCTGTTGGTATTCTTTTGTCCGAAATCCGCTGACTACGGTTACATCCCCGTATCCGGTTTCCTGGTAGAAATCTTCCATCATGGTGTTTAAGGAATCCATAATACGGTTGTCTACCAGCACGGAATTGTCTTTTACTTTATAGCCGGTCCCTTTTTGCTCCAATAGGGGCACAAGGGAATCCTGCTGGTTATCGGGAAAGAGAAAGGAAACAGTATTATTGACCAGAATCAGATCCCCTTCATGGAGAGAGGATTCGGGATACTGCACCAGCTTGCAGTTTTCTTCCGTAAAGGTTTGGGAAGATTCCGAAAGGGTTTCCAGTTTGGCTTCCACGGAAGTGGAGAAAGCAGGAGAGGATGGGGGAGCAGAAAGCTCTCTCAGAGAACATGCAGAACCGGAAAAAAGCAGCGCGCCGGCGCAAACCAGAGAAAATGCACGAAGGCGGCATCTATTGGAATGTTTAAGAGTTGCTAAAAAGGGAGCGGACATACAAAAAGCCTCCTCGTTCTATACCAAAGATTTGCATTTAGTATAGCAAGAGGGAGGCTTTGATGTTTTACAATTTTCCCGTAGATTTTCTTACAAAATCCTTACTTTTTTACTTTAGGAAGAGTAACGATAAAATCGGTATATTCCGATGTGCTGTTGAGGCATATGGAGCCTCCGTGCAGCTCCGCGATTTCCTTTGCTATGGCGAGGCCTAAGCCGGCGCCCCCTGTGGAGCTTCCCCGGGAAGAATCCAGACGGAAGAATTTTTCAAAAATCATATCCTGCTTTTCCTTTGGAATCTGGTCGCAGAGATTGCGCACCACTGTTTTCACATAGCCGTCCTGCTCCCAGGCATAGAGGGTGATAGGAGAATCCGGATAACTGTAGCTTATCGCGTTGCGGAGAAGATTATCAAAAATCCGGGCCAGCTTATCCGAATCCCCGATCAGTTGGAGATTCGGTTCCACGGAAAGCTCAATCCGAAGCCCCTTATCCCGCAGAACAGGATAGAATTCATCGGCCATCTGTTCCAACATCATGGAGAAATCGATCCGATTGTTTTCCAAAACGGCGGATTGCAGGCCGAACCGGGTAATATCAAAAAATTCGTTTATAAGCTGCTCCAGACGATAGGCTTTTTCCAGGGTTATAGAGGTGTATTTGGCCCTTTGCTCCAATGGAAGATCCGGGGATTCATCCAGAAGGGTAAGATAGCCGATCACGGAAGTCAGAGGTGTTTTCAGATCGTGAGCCAGGTAAACCACCAGATCGTTTTTCTTTTGTTCCGCCTCCCGGGCCGCTGCCTCATTTCGCAGAATGGAGAACCGCAGCTCCCGAAGGGTGTCTTCCACCGCCCGGATATCCGGAGAAAGATTGGGTTCCAATGTAAGGAGACTGGCGGCAGCCCGGTTGATCTCATTTATATCCCGCTCCAGCTTATACACATATCTGCCGATCAGGGATAAAATAAGGGCCAGATAGCCTGTGATTAAAAATAATTCTTTGGAATTCACAAGAGCCAGATACAGGCTTGTTCCCAATACATTATACAGGAGGCCGGAAAATCCCAGCGCCAGCCAATACAGGACGAAAACGCCTCCCCAATAGGCGACAGAGGCGATAAAAAGGTAAAAGAACAGGCGCAGGACGGCATATTTTTTAGGCTCCCGCCTGCCTGCTTTATATACTTCATAGGCTTGTCTATTCAATTTTGTATCCAACCCCCCAAACCGTTTTAATGATGCGGGGATTCCTGGGCGGTTCATGGAGCTTTTCCCGCAGCCGGCGGATATGCACCATTACCGTATTGTTACAATCCAGGAATTTATCGCCCCAAACTTTTTCAAAAAGTTCTTCTGCGGAGATGACTTTTCCCCGGTTTTCACAGAGAAGCCAAAGAATGTCGAATTCTATGGGCGTCAGATTCACGCGCTTGCCGTTTAAAGTGCATGTATGGGTTTCTTTGCAGATAGAGAGATTTCCCACATCGATGGATAGATCCGGCGCGGACGCTTCGTTATAGCGGGTATAACGCCGAAGCTGGGCTTTCACTCTGGCCACAAGTTCCAGCGGATTGAAGGGCTTCGTAATGTAATCATCCGCCCCGATAGCCAGGCCGTTTATTTTGTCCATATCTTCCACTCTTGCGGTCAGCATAAGGATGGGAAACGTGTATTTCTTTCGGATCTCCCGGCAGACGGAAAAACCGTCCATATCCGGCAGCATTACATCCAGAACAGCCAGATCGGGAGGGGTTTGTTCCACCGACGCCAGAGCTTCTTTGCCTGTGTAAAAACAGCGGACACGATAGCCTTCATTGCGCAGATACAGCTCTACTAATTCCGTTATTTCTTTTTCATCATCTAAAACAAGTATGTCCATTTCCGATTCATTTCTCCAATTCTATAAAACTCCCTTGGCTGTTCCGGGCAGGAGGAGCCCTGCCGGCTTCAGCGCAGCCCTGCCGCCTCTAAATTGCGGAGGGTATCTTGTAAGGCTTCCTTTTGGCCTTTGTAATCCGGTATATACGTTTTTACCAATGCCCAAAAACGACTGCTGTGGTTGTGCTCCCGTATGTGGCAAAGCTCATGGACAATCACCGCGTCTATGGCTTCCGGGGGAGCGGCCATAAGCCAGCAGGAAAAACGGATGGCATTTTTCCCCGAACAGGAACCCCAGCTGCCCTTGGCGGAGCCTACCGAAAGCTTTTCCGGATATAAGCCCGTTTTATACGCCCAGTATTCCACCCTTTGGGGCAGGTAGGCATAAGCCTGTTCCCGATATAGAGTTTCGATGGCGGGCAAAAGGTCCTCTAAAGGCTTTCTGGGAAGATAAAAAGCATTTTGCGAAAAGGAGGAATTCCCCGCCAAAACAGGATATTGTCTTCCTAAGAAAGGGAGGCAGGAAGGATACTTTTCCAGAGATTGCTGTTTTTCTGTATGCCTATCCTGCTGTTTTTTTCTATGAAAGGCAATCCAATTCCTTTTTTCTTCCAGGAACCCTTCGATTGCCTGTTTTGAAGCGCGTATAGGCGCGCGGACCTCTACTTCTCCTGCGCCGGAAATGCGAATGGAAATCGTTTTCCTTTTGGAACGGATCAGTATATAGGGGATACCAGTTTCCCCGGAGATACAGGCTGTTTTGGGCATAAGGAACCCCCTTTGACGTTGGCAGCTGTAAAACAAGGACAGCGAATGCTGAAGGGATCCTTTGGATTCCCTTTGGCATTCGACATGCGCCGGAAGCTATGCTTCCTGCGCACATTATACCATGAAATCCCGGGAAAGTGGCCTGTGTAAGAAAAATGTAAGAAATACCCGCTCCGGTTTAGAAAGAGAAATCCCTTTCCTCATGGAAATCCATGTCGAATATCCTTGTATTTTGTTTTATTTGACATTGACAAGACAGGCTCATCCCAGTATAGTATAAAATGTAGCTTGAGTATTATGAGATTGCGGCGGGGATTTGCTGCCGCAAAAGATGAGGGTGTCGGTTTCCTTATGCGGTAGGAAACGGCGCCTCTTTTCTTTATACCTTCTGAAAGAGGAATGGATTTGGAATGAATATTCAGATTTTTGGAAACGCAAAATCCTTTGACGTGAAGAAAGCCCAGCGCTTTTTTAAGGAACGCAGGATCCCGTTTCAATTTGTGGATCTTTCTAAAAAAGCTATGAGCAAAGGGGAACTGCGTTCTGTCCGGCAAGCGGTTGGAAGCTATGAGGACATGGTGGATTTTGAGAAACAGGAGGAAGCCGCCCTTATCCGGTATCTTGCATCGGAAGATGAAAAGCTGGAAAAACTGGCAGAGAACCCCAGCTGGCTGAAGGTTCCGATTGTGCGCAACGGCAGAAAGGCAGCGGTTGGATACTGCCCTGCAATTTGGAAATCCTGGGAGGATTAACTTCCTGAAAGAGAAAAACAGCGCGCCCGGAAATATCCAGACGCGCCGCTTCTTGTATGGGAATTTTCTGCCAACGTATGTAAATTTTTCAGCGCTTTTTTCTAAACCGGATTCTGGCTAGAGCTTTTTCTCCTTCGCATACAGCCAGCGGAATCAGGGAAAGGCCGGCCACAAGCATCCATTGGGGGAATGTAAGGGATGCTGTTTTAAATACAGTGCTGAGCGCAGGAAACAGGATAACAGAGCATTGCAGCAAGATGCACAGGAGCGCGGCCGGAATCAGCCGACTGCCTTTGTATCCGGATACAAAGAAAGCAGATTGTTCGCTGCGGACGTTAAAGGTATGCACGATCTGGGAAAGGCTCAGGACAGCAAAGGCCATTGTCCGCCCGATTACGGGAAGAGCCGGATCCGGATCAAAGAACAGCCTTCCGGCTGTAAACGCCACCAGGGAAAGCGCTCCGATCAGGCATCCTTCCAGAAGGATGCTGTAAACGGCCCCTCCGCCGAAAATACCGGATTTCTTTTGCAGGGGTTTTCGTTCCATGACGGCAGGATCGATAGGTTCTACGCCCAGAGCCAGGGCAGGGAGAGAATCCGTAACCAGGTTTACCCAAAGAAGCTGTATAGCCAGCAGAGGCGTGGGAAGATGGAGCAGGAACCCTATGAATATGGTGAGAATTTCGCCGATGTTGCAGGAAAGAAGGAAATGGATGGTTTTTTTGATGTTGTCATAGATTCCCCTCCCTTCCTGGATAGCGGAAACAATGGTGGAAAAATTATCGTCGGCCAGAATCATGTCGGCCGCGCCTTTTGCCACGTCCGTTCCGCTTTTTCCCATGGCGCAGCCGATGTCGGCGGCCCGAAGGGCCGGGGCGTCGTTCACGCCGTCTCCCGTCATGGCGACGATTTCGCCTTTGGATTGAAAGGCTTTCACGATGCGCACCTTATGTTCCGGCGATACCCTGGCGAAAACAGAGATGCCTTTTACTTTTGTTTCCAGCTCTTTTTGGCTCATGGCGTCCAGCTCCGTGCCGGTGACGCAGGAATCTCCGGATTGCAGGATCCCCAGTTCCGCCGCAATGGCACAGGCCGTTGCGCTGTGGTCACCCGTAATCATAACGGGCCGGATCCCTGCTTTACGGCAAAGCTTAACGGCTTCTTTTACGCCTTTTCTGGGTGGATCCATCATGCCGATGAGCCCTTGGAAGGATAGACCCGTTTCCAGTTTCTCCGGGTCCTTAGGCAGGGAGGAAGTTTCTTTTACGGCGACCCCGATTACCCGAAGAGCTTTTCGCGCCATTTCCTCATTTCTCCGCAGAAAGGCGGGAGAAGGATTGGAGCATAGGGAAAACAGCACGTCGGGGGCGCCTTTTGTGATGATTTGGTATCTGCCGTTAGGAAGGCGGTGCACGGTGGTCATCCGTTTCCGGGAGGAGCTGAAGGGGATCTCCTGGATACGGGGAAAGCGGGTTTCCAGTTCTTTTCGGGAACGGGGAGAGGCTTCCGCCAGGGCGATTTCGGTGGGATCCCCCAAATACCCGGTGGATGTTTCCCGGCAGTTTGTGCAAAGACAGGCCAGCTCCAGAAGAGATTTTCCCTGAGAAGAGGAAAGAGGCAGAATGCCGGAAGCGCCGGATAGAACGGTGACGGTCATATGGTTCTGTGTGAGAGTACCGGTTTTATCCGAGCAGATCACACTGGCGCTTCCCAGGGTTTCCACAGCCGCCATTTGCCGTATAATGCTTCTTTTTGCGGCCATCCGGCGGACGCCTGCAGCCAGCACGATGGTTACTACAGCCGGAAGCCCCTCGGGAATGGCGGCAACCGCCAGGCTTACAGAGATCAGAAACATTTCCAGAGGGGGCATTTGCTGAAATAAGCCTAAAATAAAGATGACAAGGCAGATGAGCAGCGCGCCGATCCCCAGAAAGCGGCCTGTTTTTGCAAGCCGTTTCTGCAGAGGGGTCTGAGGAGGCTCTTCCCGAGCTATCATGCGGGCAATATGGCCCACCTGTGTCTGCATGCCGGTTTGTGTCACCAGCCCCAAACCGTTTCCTGCAACCACCGTGCAGGAGGAAAAAGCCATATTTTTTTGATCGCCCATTGAGGTGTCTTCAGAATATACGGCGGCAGCATCCTTATGAACGGGGGCGCTTTCCCCTGTAAGGGCGCTTTCCTCCACCTGCAGGTCGTTTGTTTCCAGAAGCCGCAGGTCGGCCGGGACCCAGTCTCCCGCTTCCAAAAGAACGAGATCCCCCGGCACCAACAGGGCGGCGTCGATTCTTTTTTCCTCTCCCGCCCGGAGAACTTTAGCCTTGGGGCTGCTCATTTTTTTCAGCGCTTCGATGGCTTTTTCCGCCCTGCTTTCCTGCACCATACCGATGATGGCGTTTATGACCACGATGACGAGAATAATGATGGAATCCACCATGTCTCCTTCCTCTTGCAGAAAAGCAAGAACAAAGGATATTGCCGCGGCTATCAGAAGAATGATTACCATACAGTCGGAAAATTGGCTTAGAAACCGTCTTAACAGACTTTTGGGCTTTTTTTGCGCCAATTCATTGCGGCCGTAGGTTTGAAGCCTTTTGGAAGCCTCCCCTTGGGTAAGGCCTTTTGTCCTGTTGGTTCCCAACTGCTTTAGGCATTGTTCCCGGGTGCTGCTATGCCATTTCAATTTCCATCTACCTCCATTCGGTTTTACCACATCTTCATACTATAAGGAGTCCTTATACTATATTCAGATAAAAAGAAAACTAGGACGTGTTTTCACCGGAATTGGTATATCGTATCCAAAATAATTGGGATTTTTTCTTTGCCGCTTATGAGGTCTTGGAAGAACATACCTTTGCATGTTTCTTTGCCGTTAGCGGCATACTTTTCCCGAAGAAGGATAACGGGCACAAAATGGAGTGAATTTTTAGCTTATAAGAAAGAATTTCCGGAGCCTTTTCAGATAGCCCACGTCGGCTACCGGAAGATTTGCAGTGGGGATATATCCCGTTATTATGGATTTGAGCAGTTGTTTGGCACTGTAAAGTAAAGATGAAAAAATAGGACCTGAAATCAGCCAATATCGCTACGCAATGAGCAGAAACTCCCGTTTGCGTTTTTTGGATAGCCTGAGTCCGGCGCACTGTGCCGGGGTAAGGTTGTTCAAGGCGGAGTGAGGGCGAACGAAGTTGTAGAAAAAGATGAACATGGAAATGA
>CALWJA010000049.1 GCA_944380875.1 uncultured Clostridia bacterium | reverse complement strand
AACTGAATCCCAACCGTGTCCGCAAGATCGCGGCAGAATTTGACGAGCATATCGCCAATGACCCGAAGGTCAGCTTCCGTGACGGTCACTACTATGTTTTTGACGGTCAGCACACTATTGCCGCCAGAAAGCTCCGCAACGGCGGTCAGGACTTGCCTATCCGCTGCAAAGTGTTCTATGGTCTCTCCGAACTGGATGAGGCTATTTTGTTTGCCCAGCAGACTGGTACTTCCGCTCAGCTCACCGCCGGTGCGAAACTGCGTGCGCTGATTTACGGCAATGACCCGGATGCGGTGGCTTTCCTGAAAGCTACGGAGGATGTGGGCTTGCGGCTGGACTACAACCAGGACAGAGGCAAGTACCGGATCGGCTGCGTTGGCACTGCCTACTCTATCTACAAAAAGGTGGGCGAAAAAATATATAAGGAAGGAATGCAGCATATTGTAAATGCATGGGAAGGCGCTCAGGATTCCCTTCGATTTGAGATTCTTCAGGGTGTGGGGTTCTTCGTTGACCTCTAACATGATGAGTACAGCCCTAAGCGCCTGGTGGAGCAGCTGCGCCGGTACGATCCGCTTACCATTTACCGGGAAGGCCGTTCCCTTGGTATAAATATGGCTGGATACAAAAAGTATATGTACCAGGTCTACCGGATGTATAACGGTAGCAGCCGCCGTTATATGCTGCCTCTGAAATTTTAATATGGAATATCAAACCGGATGTCTGCTTCAGCAAGCAATAACATCCGGTTTTAACATAGTGAGCGTTAATCCGCAAGATTGATAAACTGAATAAGCTCTCTTATAATAAAAGAGCATTGTATGACGATGTGATGCAGTCTATCAGTCCGATGCGGTGGAAGGAGGTTTTTATGCTCGGGCAGATAGAAAACACAATAACAGAGCCTATTGGAAAGAGAACGTATTCGGTTGCAGAAGTTCAGGCAATCCTAGGCATCAGTCGAAGAAAAGCCTACGAACTTTGCAATTCCGGGGAATTTAAGATTATCCGCATTGGACGAACTCTGCGGGTGTCAAAATATTCCTTCGATTACTGGCTCGATCATTTTGAAGATAATGGAGGTATTGAAAATGGCATCAATCGTCAAAAGAGGTAAAACATATTCTATCGTTTATTATGAGGGGGAAGGTAAAGACAGACATCAGGTATGGGAATCGGGTTTGAGTTACAATGCTGCTAAAGCCAGAAAAGCTCAACTGGAATATGAAGTTGCGCAAAACATTCACATTGATCGTAACGACCTTACCGTCAGTGAGTTCCTCTATGAATTTGTAGAAAAATATGGTGAGAAAAAATGGGTGGCTTCCACCTATGACGGCAATGTGGGGCTTCTAGAAAATTATGTACATCCCTATCTGGGAGACAAAAAACTGCGCAGTATCCGGACAAAAACAGTGGATGATTATTACCACTTTCTTCTTTATACTGCCGAACCTGTTACCAATATGGGAAAGCCCAAACGAGATCGAATTACAGCATCTACCATTCACGACATTCATAAGGTTTTACGCTGTGCATTTAATCAGGCTGTCAAATGGGAATACATTGCCAAAAATCCATTTCTCAATGCAACGCTTCCGGAGCATAAAGAAAAGAAGCGCCCTGCGCTGTCACCGGATCAGCTTCACCGCGTTCTGGAATTTACTGATCGCCCTGATATTTATGACTACTTTCTCATCCACTGTGCCATTCAGCTTGCATTTGCCTGCAGTTTGCGTGGTGGTGAGGTGGGCGGTACACAGTGGGAACGTTATGATTCTGAGAATCGAATGCTCTACATTGACCGGGTTATTGACCGGGTTGATAAAAAGCTGTTGGACAAACTCACAAAAATGGATATTCTTTACCGTTTCCCGAATCTTTATCCTGGTACACGGACAGTCATTGTTCTGAAACAGCCCAAAACTGAGGGAAGTATCCGTAATGTCTATATTCCAGATACTGTTGCATTGAAACTGAAAACCTTACGCCAGATGCAGGATAAACTGAAACATGAGCTTGGCTCTGATGGATACATGGATTATGGTCTTATTATTTGCCAGGCCAATGGACGGCCCATTATGACAGAACATCTCAACAAACGTTTCAAAGAAGTTCTGGAAGCTATGAAAGACCCGGAAATCAATCCAGAGGAGATTGTGTTTCACAGCATCCGGCATACCAGCGCAGGTGTAAAATTGAGGCTCTCCAAAGGAGATCTGAAGGCTGTCCAGGGAGATGGTGGATGGAATACGCCGGATATGGTTACAAAGCGCTACGCCCATATTTTGGACGAGGACAGACGCTCCCTTGCCGCCGAGATGGAAGCAAAATTCTATCATGGTAAAACAGCCCAAAAAGCTGTGCCGGAACAGGTAGCTATGCCTGCAAATATGGATACAGATGCTCTTGCAGCAGCCCTGACCAACAATCCCGAATTGCTAATGAAAGTTCTTCAGTCTATCCAGCTTGCTAATAAGCAGTAAATTTATTAGCAGAGTCACAGAGAGGTCAAAATGCCGTATTAGCAAATCAGAGAAAATCAGCGACCCAAAAGGGGTTTTCATAAAGATTTTATTAGCAAATCCTATGGGCGCTGATTGCTCCGCAAACTACTCACTTTTTGTTAGCAAACATGAATTCGCAAAAATTTATTAGCAAGAATAATTAGCAAATCAATGGAAGTGAACCTACCGAGAAAAACAAAAAAAGCCGAAAACCCTGTAAAATCAAGGCTTTCGGCGAGTTTTCTGGCGTCCGCGAGGTGATTCGAACACCCGACCTACCGCTTAGGAGGCGGTCGCTCTATCCTGCTGAGCTACGCAGACGTATATAAAATTTTTCGGATGGTTCCTGCCAAAAAGGGAACGCTTTAGGTTCTCTTAGGAGGCGAACGCTCTATCCTGCTGAGCTACAGAGACGTATATCAAATTTATTCAATTTTTCCACTCAGAAGGCCTTCTAATTACAGGCCTACCGTTTATATTAACCTATCCAAACTAAAAAA
>CALWJA010000048.1 GCA_944380875.1 uncultured Clostridia bacterium | reverse complement strand
GCTTTTGCGAAAGACGAACTCGGCTGGTGGGGCGAAGATTTGTACAAATCCAAAGTGGATAACAACGTATACACACCGGAACAGTACGCGGATAACTGGGAATTGCAGGAGGCATAATGATTAAATTTTCTGACGGACCAACCGGTGAAACGCCTTCAATCAGAGCCAAAGATGAACTCTGGGGAGACGCGGAAAGGCAAACGGCGGTAATTACCACAACAGGAATCAACGTTGCCGAAGCAGTAAAATTTTTTACAGACGGCGCGGTGTGGTCGGTTGTAGAGGATGGCGTTGAGGATAAAAGCTGGAATACTTTTACAAAAGCCGGGCCGCTCACCGACAACCGAGACGGTACGCTTACGGTAAGAATGGGCGTGCCTGATACAAAAGGAACTGAGTTGGAAAAAACCTTGCGCATTATTCTTGGAGAAGAGGTGTAATATGAGCAAATCTGTAGAAAAATTGCTTGAAATCGCACGCGGCGAAATCGGTTACCATGAGAAAGCAACAAATACTAACCTTGACCAGAAAACAGCATCAAACGACGGCAACGGGAACTATACGAAGTATGCGCGGGACCTGAATAACGCCGGATATTATAATGGCAACAAAAACGGGTATGATTGGTGCGACGTGTTTGTAGATTGGTGTTTTTGGATGCTTTGCGGCAAAAACAAAAAAGAAGCCGAAAACATGGAATGCCAGACCGGCGAACTGGGTGCCGGATGTACCTGGTCGGCGCAGTATTACCAGCAGGCCGGGCGGTATTATACCCGCGACCCCCAACCGGGTGATCAAATCTTCTTTGGAGATTTTGACCACACCGGTATCGTGGAATCGGTAACCGAGGACACGATCACAACGATCGAGGGCAATACCAGCAGCCAGGTGGCACGACGTACATATTCCCGCTGCGACAGCTGGATCACCGGCTTCGGCCGTCCGCGTTTCGAAGAGGGAGGGGAAGAGCCGGTAATGCCCGAACAGCCTGATACCAATGATGAAGGCTGGTGCGAAGTTGATGTGCAGACGATCGGTGCGGGTGATACCGGCTATGCCGTGGAATCCGCGCAGGTGCTTCTGGAACGGCGGGGTTATTCCTGCGGCGGCACCGGCGTTGACGGCGATTTCGGCACCGATACGGAGGCGGCTGTGAAGCAGTTCCAGCTTGACCAGGATCTCAGTGCCGACGGGATCATCGGCCCGGACACCTGGACGGCGCTTTGCCGTTCTGATTATACAAAAAAAGAAAGCACAACAGACAGTGGGAAGGAATGGTGTGACGTGAAAATCGAAATGATCAGCAAAGGCAGCAAGGGCAATGCGGTACGATCCGCCCAGGCACTCCTTGAGGAATACGGTTATTCCTGCGGCAGCGCCGGTGTTGACGGCGACTTTGGCACCGGCACGGAAGATGCCGTGAAAAAGTTCCAGCAGAAAAACGGCCTGAGCGTGGACGGTATTGTCGGCCCCGACACCTGGGAACGACTCATCAACTGAGGGAGGGGAAAGCCATGGAATTTGATTTCATGAAAGCAGTAAAAGCGTTTTTTGTAGGAGCTTTCGGTGTGTTGTCCTCGTGGCTGGGTGTATTGGCGATTCCGGTTTATGTGCTGGTAGCCTGCAATGTGATGGATTACGTCACAGGTCTGGCGGCCGCTCACCGTCGGAACCAGCAGATCAGCAGCTATGTAGGCGTGCTTGGTATCGCTAAAAAGGTTTGCATGTGGCTGCTCATCGGCGTGGGGGCGGTTGTGGATTGGTTATTGATGTATTGCGGCACCCAGCTTGGATTTGAGATTCATCTGCCCATGCTGGCGGCGTCGATGGTAGCCGTATGGCTGATTATTAACGAAATTATTTCCATCCTTGAGAACATCGGCGACATCGGCGTGCCGCTGCCCGAATGGCTTATGAATATCGTCAAAGGGCTCAAGAGCAAGATCGAAAGCCAGGAAGAAGAAACCTAACAATAATCCAACAACTTAATAATTGTTAGGTTGGCAGCATAAATTAAGAGAAACTATGAGTTAGAATTTTCGAATGAAAAAAGTTAAACTCATTTTCGTTTCCCCGGCAAGTTACCAGTAAGTTACCAGCAAGTTAATACATAGCAAAGCCCCGCTCAGGATTCATTCCCGGGCGGGGCAATTTTTTATGTTCGGCAACTGGAAGAGTAACTACGGCAGCTTGGAGGAAAAACAAATGTACATATTTGATATATCGTACCACCGGCACCATAATAGATAAACCTGTTTCAAAGATAAAATGAAACAGATTTATCTGTTTTTTATGTAAAAAATGCGATTTTGAACTGAAATCCGCCGATAAATTCATAAATAGAACGAAAAGCTGCTGTTTCAAACATGAAAGTTTTTAGGTTTGAAAAAAGCAGCTTTTTTAATGTTAAGTGAAACATCAGAATAATCATGTTTGAAAGGAGCAAATGCTATGATGATTCAGTATGGATATTTGAAAGATATGAACGGTGAAATCCGAATTGACGAAGAAAAAGCAAAGACAGTCCGACTGATCTTTAACCTCTATCTTGAGGGGTTGAGTTTGAACAGAATAGCAGCGTATCTGTTTCATGAAAAGATTGCTTCTCCATCAGGAAAAGAAAAATGGACTGCTCAGGCTATTGATAATTTGTTATCCAATCAAAAATATACTTATATAGTCTCTCCTGAAATCTATGTGAAAGCACAGCTTGAAAAACAAAAGAGGACAAACCAATCTTCTGATCATAAACGAAAGACCGTTCGGTACAACTCCAATGATGTACTGAGCGGCCTTTTAGTTTGCGGAGAGTGCGGAAGAAATTATCGGCGCATTACAAGAAAAGACGGTAATATCGTATGGCGATGCGCAGACAGAGTGGATAACGGAAGACAGGCAACCTGCCAAAATATTTATACGATTTCAGAAGACGAAATAAAGAACATCATATGCAATTACCTTGAAATGGAAAAATTTGACGATGTAACGGTAAAGAATTGCCTTGAGCGTATTGAAATAAGTCGTGATGAAATCGTTTTAATACCTAAATTAGAACATATCTTCGACATTCATCTGTGATATCTATCAAAATCCATAAAAATATGCTATAATATAAAAAATAACTTATGGACGGATACAATATGGATGAACAAAGACGAGCAGAGGTGCTATGGGCATATTCCATTACACATGAAAGGATTTTAGAGAGGTTAGTGAAAAAAGAGCGTATCTCTCAGGAACGGGCAGATGCGATATTGGATATGCTTATAGATACCATGAACGAAAAGGAAATAGAGAAGCACTGTCGATCTAAAGTCTGCAAAAAAGAAATCGAGTCTTTTCTTCATCTGGTAATTGATAGTGAAGATTTTGTCTCGTTAACCGACTTGGCAAGGACTGAAAACAACGAAAATCCCAGTTATGTGATTCAGAGCTGGCTCCGAAGCCGCAATACGATCGAATTTTTAAGACTGTGGGAAAAAGAAAACAATCCTGATTTTAATGAAGACGGTTATAACCACTTGGTCAGACAAATCAATCTTCCCTCTTTTACTTTAACAGCAAAGAAATGGATCACACAGACAAATGCTATAGGTTTAATTTCCAAACAGGGAAATAACGGCGGCACACTTGCGCATCCTGATATTGCTTTTGACTTTCAAGTATGGATGAGTCCTGAAAAACGGTATGAGGTTGTAAATAAAGTTTTAAGGGAAATCAGATTGGATAAGAATAGAGAATTAATGGAGAAATCCAATTAAGAATTATGACAATAAAGTAAAATAATAATTTATGAGTTATCAGTAAAGATTATAAATTATTAGAATACTATTGTTAAATCTATATTAGTTAATACTTTGACTAGCTGTTTGCTAGTACTAATAATTCTATTAAGAGGATGGGTAAAATTTATGTTTAATCTAATAGGGAAACATACTAATGACAGGATTAATGAAATTGCCAATAGCCTAATTAATTTTTTACAAAAAACGGCTTTAAACGGTGAAATATATGTTGGCTACCCTATTTTCTATGATCCGATTAGTTGCAGCGAGGTGCGTATAGATATTCTTGTTGTTTCTTATTCTGGTGTTGTAATAATTAATTATATTGATGATGTAACATTAGATTATACTGAATTGCAAGATCGCTTATATAATAAAGTTGATTCAAAGTTGAGAAATTACGACTTCTTAGTCAAGAAACGCAAATTGTTTTTTGATATATCACAAATAACATATTCAGAGAAAAAAGTACAACCTATTGATGAATATTATATAGCTTTTTCTGATGAAGAACTCTACGCAAAAATTATAGAATTAATGACTTTTGATTTTAATGAAGAGCAATATTCGAATATTTTATCAGGATTCCAAGAGGCATATGGAATTAGTAAAAGAACATATCGTCCAATTGTTGTTCCAGGAACAAAATCAGCATTGGTCAACAATATGGAGAAAATAATTGAGCGATATGATAGGAATCAGATGGCAGCAATTTTGAGTGATCCAATAGGGATTCAAAGAATTCGAGGAATGGCTGGAAGTGGAAAGACCGTCATTTTAGCCCGCAAAGCAGTGGAACTTCATACTAAGCATCCAGAATGGGATATTATTGTCACCTTTAACACTTGGGCGTTAAAGAAGCAAATTATTGCATTGATTGATAAATTCTACAGTATAAAGAATAATGGTCAAAAGCCCAATTATAAAAAATTGAGAGTTATGAATTCTTGGGGATCAAGCAGAAATCCAGGAGTTTATTATGACATTTGCGTTAATACCGAATCGGAGTATTATACTTTCTCAAGAGCTAGAAGTGCATTTGGTAAGAAAAATGTATTTGAAAAGGTCTGCGCCGAATTATTAAAGGCTTCTGAACTTCCTATAAAACTATACGACTGTATTTTAATTGACGAAGCACAAGATTTCGGTCCTAACTTTTACAAACTGTGTTTAAATGTATTGGATCATAATCGCCGTTTAGTATATGCATACGATGAACTCCAGAATATTAATGAGCAAACCATGAAAAGCCCTGAAGAAATTTTTGGTTTTTCTATTCAAAATGATACGCCTCTTGTTACCACCTATCGGAATCAAAGCAATGTTATCGTTGCTGCACATGCAATAGGTATGGGACTATATAGTGAAGGTGGTCTTATTCAAATACCAAGTGCCCCCGATGTGTGGGCTTCTATTGGTTATGAAAGCGAAAATGGAATTGTTCCAGGAAAGGAAGTTACTCTTTATAGGCCCAAAGAAACAAGCCCTGACTTTTTAAAGGCGGATGCCTCGGCGCTAGTTTCTGTAAAAAAATGTGAATCTTTCGAAGAGCAGTTATCAATATTGACTGAAAGTATACTTTCTGATATAGAGAAAGAACATCTAATCAATACTGACATTATGATCATCGACATGGATTCCATTGGTCACGAAGGAAACAAAAATAAGTTGCGAAACTATCTTTTGGAAAACGATTTATTGGAAAGGCTTCATATTCATTTAGCTGGAGCCGCTTCTCCAGAGGATTTTTTCCGCAGTGAATCAGACCCGCCTTCGATAGTATATTCAAGTATTAACAGAGCTAAAGGCAATGAAGCATATCAGGTTTATATAATTAATGTTCAAAAGTGTGTCAATACTCTTTCTGCTATGCGGGATCGAAACGCGCTTTTTACTGCAATAACCCGCAGCAAAGGTTGGGTAACAATTCTGGGATATGGTTTTGGAATGAATGAATTAGTTCAAGAGTTTGAAAAAATTAAAGAAAATGAATTTAAATTATACTTTCCCAAATATCCTACGGATGATGAAATTAAGGATTTAGTGCGTAACAATCAAGATATTGCACAGCAGGATCAAACCATATTAACTAAAGCGCGAAAAGTGATTGAGGATATTTCCAAAACTAAGGTAGAGAGTAGCACCAAGCTAAAGATCGCAATGGAACTATTTGGTGTTTCAAGTCAAGAAGAATTGATGGAAATGCTCAAGCGAGATGATAATAATGACTAAATTGAAGTTGGATGCTACTTTAAGAAAAGAATATGATACGGTTGCCAATATTCTATATGCTAAAGATCTTGTGGTTGACGCAAATCCATTCGTTGTAAAATCAACTGGAGCAAATATGTTTGATGTGACTTGGTCAGGTAAAAATTCAACAAGTAACATTCTATTTGACGAAGAAAAGTCTGGTATCGAATTATTGGACCCTATTAGGAGTGAAAGGCAGTATACCTTTTTAACATACGATAAAAGTATCATTCAGGCAGAATATAAAATTGAAAACGATATTATCGTAAAAGGGAGATTACTGTTTTTAAAACTACAAAACAAAATATGGAGCCATGATGAAATATCAGAATATGCGGATGATCCCAACAAACTAGATGATATGTTAAATGAGGAATTAGGCTTGCCTATAATGATTCGTATTGATTTTGATCCTCAAAATCATGTTGACTGTCATCATCCCAAAGCTCATTGTGTTTTCAGCAATGTGAAAGACTGCAGAATTCCCATGAAGTCTGTATTATCTCTTGGTCAATTTGTAGACTTTATTTTCAGGCAATTTTACCATATTGAATTACCCAAATTTGATATGGTAAAATTTGAGGAAACCATTACTTCTGCTGAAAGCAAGATGATACATATTAATTGGTGAAAGATATTCCTAATTTGAACAGAAAATCGGGTCCATACTAAAGATTCGGTTACTAAACCTAAAGATAATAATTGTGTGGCGTAAAATTTTTAAGAAATTAAATAAACTGCTTAATCTTATAGAAAAAATGATATTTTCATTACCATTTAGCGCTTTGTCGTGTCTATATTGTGGAAATATTCTGGAATTAGAGAAGAGTGGTTGTCAAAAAATGAATTAAACTGTGTGGGTTCAAGTCCCAAGACAAAAAAATGCGTGGCATCTTTTTTAGTCCCCGGAGACAGGAATATGTACGCCGATGTAGACGGTACAAGACCCGTCCGCATTGGCGTATATTTTTTGTACCAATGCTCGTACAGCATTTTGAGGTTCAAATTGATTCAGCAGGCACATCAGTACTTCCTGGAT
>CALWJA010000047.1 GCA_944380875.1 uncultured Clostridia bacterium | reverse complement strand
GAACATCTACGCCCATCTGGATTACAGTTCGAAACTCTCCTCGGCGCAGGCGATGGTGAGCGGAATGCCCCTTCCCGAAGCAGGAGATTTTGGCAGCAGATGGGAGCAAAACGCAGAAAAAAGCGGGAAATAAAGCAAAAAGCTGTTCTTTCCAAAATTATGGAAAGAACAGCCCAAAATCGGGTGATTTTTGGAGCGGGCACAAAAAAGAAAAAATCCAGAAACCCGCATGGTTACTGGATTTTTCGGTGGCGGAGGGTAAGGGATTCGAACCCTTGGTCCGGTATGAGCCGGACAACTGATTTCGAGTCAGCCCCGTTATGACCACTTCGATAACCCTCCGTGTATATTTCCATCCGCTTTTAACTCAAAAATTTTTTGGAGAGAAAAGCAGGAGAGAACACTGAAAAATATTCGATTTACTATTTTGAAAACCCTTTAAAATCAAGGATTTCCGGCGGACGAAACGACCAAGTCGCCGTAAAATTTCGAGTGCTGCACCTTCGACCACTCGGACAACTCTCCATATTATCTGCGGAAACGGATATATCACCCGCCCCTATGGCGTCAATACACTTTATTGTAAAGAACGGAAATAGAAAAGTCAAGGAAAATCCGAAAAAAGTCAAAGGGAACGGTTGGAAACAACCCGTCTGCCTTTTTCGGATCTCCCTCTTTTCTTCCTGGTTTCATAAAACCAAAACCTTATTTTGTTTGATTCAACACATGAAGGTTCTGGAAAAGATAGATTCCTCCGGATACTACGGCCAAAACCGTCGCCAAGAGAAGAAGCCCCCACTCTATGCCCGCAAAAAAGGAAACTGCTTGTTCCGGCAGGGAAAAATATCCCAAAGAGGACAACTCCTTTATGTATTCAAACAAAAACAATGCTATCAATGCCGTCATCTGGCTGACGGTCTTTGCTTTTCCCCAGTTGTTGGCGGCCAGCACCATACCGCTTTCTGCCGCCACCAGCCGAATGAAGGTCACCATAAATTCCCTGGCCACAATCAGCAAAACCATCCAAACGGGCGCCAACCCCAGGGACACAAAGCATATGAGCGCCGATACCACCAGCACTTTATCCGCCAAAGGATCCATAAACTTGCCAAAAGTGGTAATCTGTCCGTTTTTGCGGGCAAGCTTGCCATCCAGATGATCCGTGTAGGAAGCAGCCCCGAAGATCAGCCCCGCAACCAGATAGTGGTGAGGAATCTGGGGCAGCAAAAGGAACAGGACAAAAAAAGGTATCATTATGACCCGAAGCAGAGTCAGCTTATTGGGAAGGTTCATACAAATGCCCCCTTACTCTACAACTTCTCCCATAAGATCACAATCCATACAGTCTGTTATCTTCACTTTCAGCATTTCTCCATACCGGGGCTTTCTTTCTCCCGGCATAAAGAATATCTTTCCGTCCACATCCGGGGCATCCGCCGCGCTGCGGCCAAACCAGCATTCCGCGTACCGGTCAAAGCCCTCTGTAAGCACTTCCACCGTCTGGCCAATCCGTCCTTCTCCCCATTCCTGCATAATGGCCATCTGCTGTTCCATAATGATGTCCATTCGCTCCTGTTTCACTTCTTCGGGGACCTGATTCTCCATAAGAGCCGCCGCCGTACCCTCTTCCTGGGAATAGGTAAAGCATCCCAGCCTTTCAAAACGGATCTCTTTTACAAAAGCACTCAGTTCCTCAAAATCTTCTTCCGTTTCCCCGGGGAAACCTGTTATCAGCGTAGTCCGCAGGACAACGCCCGGCACCTTCTCCCGGATTTTCCGGATCAGCGCCGTTAACTCCTGCCGGTCCCCTTTGCGCCGCATATCCCGCAGCACCTTCCCGCTGCAATGCTGCAAAGGCAGATCCATATATTTCACAATCTTTTCTTCCGAGGCCATTACGTCCAAAAGTTCATCGGTAACGGAATCCGGATAGCAGTACAGCATACGGATCCACCTGACCCCTTCAATGGCGCAAAGCTTTTTCAGCAGCTCCGGCAAAGCCAGGCGTCCATAAAGATCCCAGCCGTAGCGGCTTGTATCCTGGGCAATGAGAATCAATTCCTTGGCGCCGTCTGCTACCAGCCCTTGGGCCTCTTCTACAATGCTCTCCATAGTCCGGCTGCGATATCCTCCCCGGATCATGGGGATCGCGCAGTAGGCGCACCGATTGCTGCAGCCTTCCGCTATCTTGAGATAAGCAAAATAACTGGGTGTTCCCAGAATACGGTCCCCCTCCAGGGGAAGCAGACGCTTATCCGGGAAAATCTGGGGTTTCTTCTTCTCCAAAGCCTCTTCCACAATTTCCGCAATCCGGCTGTTGGCTCCGATCCCCACTACCGCGTCCGCCTCGGGAAGCTCCTGCATGATCTCTTCCTTATACCGCTCCGCCAGGCATCCCGTAACCACAATGGCCTTGATGCGTCCTTCTTTTTTGAGTTTTGCCAATTCCAGAATCTCATCAATAGATTCCTTTTTAGCGGCTTCTATAAAGCCGCAAGTGTTGATGATCGCCACATCCGCAAGTGCAGCGTCATCCTTAATTGTATATCCAGCCTTCTGCAATGCGGCAAGCATGATTTCCGCATCTACCTGGTTCTTGGCGCAGCCCAGGCTGATCATTCCCACGGAACAGGGCATTCTTCCTCATCCTTATCTTCAGTATATTCAGGATATTCCCGCAATACGACACGAATATCCTCATACCGGTATCCAAGCCGCTGCAGGGCGGCGATTGCACGCCTCCTGCCTTTTTCATCTCCCAGATACCGGGCATATTTTCTCTCCACAATCTCACGGATAGCTTCCACAGGGGGTCTGGAAAATTCCTCCGCAGCGGATTCCGCCAGCTCTTTTTCCAATCCCCGCCGGCATAATTCCTGCCGGACCCGAGACTTTGAAAAGCCTTTCCGGGTAAAGAGATCTTCCGCCAGCCGGCGGGCATAATCCTCGTCGTCCAATAAACCGAGCTCTTCCATACGGTCCGCGGCCTCTTTGGCGGCTTCCCTTCCCGATTCCCTAGAAAGCCGGTCTTCCAACTCCTTTTTGGAATAGGAACGGTATTCCAGCAGCGTAAGGGCTTTTTCGCCTGCACGCTTTGCCCGGCTTCTTTTGAAAAGCTCTTCAATCTCTTCCTCCGGGATATCCCTTCCCGGCCGAAGATTTTCTGTAAGAACGATCTCGGTTAAAATCCGCAGGCTGGAATCGTCCTCAAAATACAGGACGGAAAATCCTCTTTTGCGGGGCTCGATAGCTGTAATCAGCATGATTAATCGGCCTCAATATCCAGGCTGGCCTTCCCTTTCCCCCTAGCGGAGGCGGCAGGCGCCGCAGGGGCAGCCTTTGGGGCGGCAACAGGAACCGAAACCGGTTTCGCAGGGGAAGCGTTGGGGGAAGTTTTGGCATAAAGGCGGTCCACATTTGCCTTTACTTTTTCTTCAATCTCCTCGGCTATAGCGGCGTTTTCAGGATTTTTCAAAAATTCCTTTACATTATCCCGGCCCTGGCCCAGACGATTTTGGTTATAGGAGAACCAGGCACCGCTTTTCTGGATCACATCCAGCTTTACCGCCAGATCCAGAAGCTCTCCCGTTCTGGAAATGCCCTGGCCATACATCACGTCAAATTCCGCTTCTCTGAAGGGCGGCGCGATCTTGTTTTTAACCACTTTTGCCCTTGTGCGGGAACCGATCTGTTCCGTGCCGTTTTTCAGCGTTTCGATCCGGCGTATATCGATACGGACGGAGGAATAAAATTTCAGCGCACGGCCGCCGGGAGTCACCTCCGGATTTCCGTACATCACGCCCACTTTTTCACGCAGCTGGTTGATGAATATAGCCACACAGGCGGATTTGGAAATGGCGCCCGCCAGTTTCCGGAGAGCCTGGCTCATCAAACGAGCCTGGAGACCCACATGGCTGTCTCCCATCTCGCCTTCGATTTCCGCTCGGGGAACCAAAGCCGCCACGGAGTCAATGACAATCACATCGATAGCTCCGGAACGAACCAAAGCTTCCGTAATTTCCAAAGCCTGTTCGCCCGTATCCGGCTGGGATACCAAAAGGGAATCCACATCCACCCCTAACGCCCGGGCGTATACCGGATCCAAAGCATGCTCCACATCGATAAAAGCGGCATTTCCGCCGTTTTTCTGGCCTTCCGCAATGCAGTGAAGAGCCAGGGTGGTTTTACCGGAACTTTCGGGGCCATAGATCTCTGTGATACGTCCTCTGGGAAGCCCGCCAATCCCAAGGGCTAAATCCAGAGAAAGAGAACCGGTGGAAATAGCCTCCACCTGCATGGCCTGGTTCTGGCCCAGGCGCATAACGGCGCCCTTTCCAAATTGTTTTTCTATTTGTGCAATCGCTGTTTCCAGCGCGCTGTTCCGATCGGCAGCCGCCATAGTACACAACTCCTTTTCTTTGCTCTGTTTTGATTATCCCGGGTTTTCTCCTTCCAAGGCGGGCGCAGAGAGAAACTATCCTTTCTCCGGCATTTTCTCCGCTAAGTGAAGCCTCTTTAGGGAAATTTATTCCGCCTTCGGCCCAGCAGAAATATATTGTGCATCCTTTTTAAATCCCGGGAAAAATTTTCTATATGCCGGGCGCCGCCTGCCGTTTGCCGCCGCAAAGCGCACCCATAGCTTTTAGAATTTTCCGTTTCTGTTTTCCTCTTTTTAAAAGGAAAACCGTGTATACATTATAGCGGATTTCCCCTATGAAAGCAATAGATTTCCCTGAAAAATCGAACATGTGTTTGCAATTTCAAGCAGGACGAAAACCAGCCACAACCCTCTCCAGTCCATTAAAATCCCGCAGCACGGAAATTTCCCGAAGGCCGGCGCGGCGAAAAAGGGCAGAAACCGCTTCTCCCTGGCCTTCCCCAATTTCCACTGCACAAACACCGCCAGGCAGAATCCTGGGAATCCACAATTTCGCGATAGCTCTATAAAAAAGAAGGCCATCCTCCCCACCGTCCAGGGCGGAACGGGGTTCTTTCTGCACCTCCGGCTGCAAAGCGGCAATTTCGCCCGCTTCCACATAGGGCGGATTGGATACCAATGCCCCGATATTCTGAAATTTTTCCGCCGTTTCCGGAGAAAGCACATCGGCCTGCAAGGGGGTTACATCCAAACCCACAAAACGAATATTTTCCAAAAGATAGCCATATGCCGGCGCATATCGTTCCACTGCCGTTATACGGGCCCGGGGAAATGCCTTTCCCAGAGCCAGCGCCACGGCGCCTGTGCCGGAGCAAAGATCCAGGATCTCCGGATCTTGGGGAATCCATTCTTTTTCTATCCCTGCATGGATCCTTTCCGCCGCGGCCTCCACCAAAAGCTCCGTTTCTTCCCGGGGGACCAAAACACCTTCCCCTACTTTTAGATCCATGCCGCAAAAGGGCCAGTTTCCCAAAAGATACTGGAGAGGAACCCGCTGGGCCCTTTTTCTGAGAAGGGAAAGAAACTCCTCCAGTTTCTCCCCGGAGGGGACTTTTTCCCCATACAGGGCCAGTTCTTTCCTGCCCATGGAAAACACTTTTTCAAAAAGGCAGAGAGTATCAAAGGCAGGGCTTTCCAGCTCTGCCTTCTGAAGCTCTTTTTTAGATTGGAGATACAGTTCTTTATATGTGGGGAACTTGCCTGATAGAAAAAGATCCTGCATATTTCCTCTTTTCCGCCCCTTTAAGCGGGGCCGGCTATATTACTTGCCTTTATTCCCGGCCACAGGATTCGTGCAATCCCATTCTTTCAGCGGCGGATCAGGTCTTCCCCGTTTTCGGGGATTACATCTTTCAGGGCTGCAATAGCCACTTCGATCATACTGTCGTCCGGCTCCTGAGTGGTAATATGCTGCATCCACATGCCCGGAGCCGAAATGATACGGGTCACCCAGTTCTCATACCGCCCGCAAATCCGAATCAGCTCGTATCCCACACCTACCACAACCGGAATACAGAGAATCTTAACGGCTGTGCGGAGAAAGGGATTGGTAAAAGGAATAAAAAAGCCGATCACAATTCCCAGAAGAAGCATGATAATCATAAAGCTGGTTCCGCAGCGAGGGTGGAAGCGGCGGAATTTCCGCACATTCTCCACCGTAAGCTCTTCCCCGTTTTCGTAACAAAAAATACTCTTATGCTCTGCCCCATGATACTGAAAGACTCTGCGCATATATTGTATTTTTGAACAAAAATAAATATACAACACAAAAAGCAGGATTCGCATTACGCCCTCTGCCAGGGAACGCCAACCCGAAAGAGCAGGTGCTGCCGCTTCCCCTGAGAGATAGGTAATGCCGTTCCATAAAAGAGTGGGCAAAAAGAAAAACAGCCCTATGGCAAGGATGACGCCCAAGGCGCCCGCCACCCACATCACAGCCTGGGTCACCTTATCCCCAAAGTGTTTCTCCATCCAAAGATCAAACTTGGAAGCCTCTTCCTCTTCTCCCATGTCGGCTTTTTCTGCAGAGAGGCTCAGCGCCTCAAATCCCACGGAAAGAGAATCGATCAGCCCCCCGATACCCCGTAGGAAAGGAATGCGCCAAAAGACGCTTTTATCCCGCAGATAGCTCTTTTTCATTTCCTGTTTTTCAATCTCTCCGGAGGGCAGCCGGATTGCCACGGTGGTCTTTCTGGGCCCCCGCATCAGGATTCCTTCCATCAAAGCCTGGCCGCCGATGGAGGTGATCCGTTTCGTCTGCTTAACCGGGGATTTTTCTGATACTGTTTGGGAAGCCGCAGTCTCCCCTTCCTGCCGGAATTCTTTCCCGGCGGAAATATGTTCCTGTTCCATGAATTACTGTTCCTTTCCTTCCTCCGGCTTCAAAACCGGGGTTGTCGGCATGGCGGGGATACTGATGGTAACCGCCGTACCAATGCCTTCATGGCTTTCAATTTCCAGGCTCCCGTTATGGAGAGTCATAATTTCATCCGCCAGGGCCAGGCCTATGCCCGAGCCCCGGACAGTCTGATTCGCTTTATAAAATTTCTTTTTTACATTGGGCAAATGCTCCGCCGGTATGCCGCAGCCCGTATCGCTGATAACTATGCGGATCATACCGCCTTCTTCCTGGGCGATAACGCTGATGGTTCCGCCTTTATCCGTATATTTCAAAGCATTGTCTATGATATTCACAAACACCTGCCGCAGCCGGTTTACATCGCCCATTACAGGAGAGAGCATCTCCGGTTCCTCATACAAAAGAAATTTTTCTTCTGAGGCCGCCCTTTCGCTGAACATATACACCGCTTCGCCCAGCTCTGCCAGAATATCGATTTTTTCCAGGATCAAAGTCATGCGGCCACTCTGCATACGGGAAAAATCCAAAAGCTCTTCCACAAGGCCGGAAAGCCTTTCGCTTTCCCGTATAATCACACCCATGCCTCTGTCGGTGGTTTCCTTATCCTCGCCCGCGATTTCCGTCAGCGTTTCCGCCCAGCCTTTTATAGCCGTCAAAGGCGTTCTGAGTTCATGGGAAACGGACGATATAAAATCGTTCTTCATCTTCTCCGAGGTGCCCAGCTCCACCGCCATTTCGTTGATCGTATCGCAGAGCACTCCCAATTCGTCATCCCGGCTTTTTTCAATGCGGGCGGAAAAATCGCCCTGGGCAATCCGTTTGGCTGTGTCGCCGATCTTTTTAATGGGGGATAGAATCGAGCGTATGAAAGAATAGTTGGAAATAATAACCAAAAGAATAACCAGCGCTCCCATACAGCACAAAAAGGCGATTACCATTAGCACCTGGTGCTCAGCGGGTTCCAAAGAAACCACATATCGGACCGCGCCTACCATACTTCCCATATTATTGCGCACAACACGGGTTACCGCCATTACCTTTTCGCCGCTTGTGAGGCTGCCTGTCCAGGTTCCGAAATTATCTTCGCTGTGCAGAGCGGCTTCATAATCCGGCATAGGTTGGGTCTCGTCCGGTTCAAATCCCATGGAAGTGATGAGGATCCTTCCCGCAGAATTGAACACCATCAGTTCCATTTTTTCTTTATCAGAGAAATTTTCCACATAATTGCGGGCCACTGTATTGAATTCTGTAGAAGAACTCCTTCCGTAACCGGAAAACACATTGGTGAGCTCACCGGAACGGCCATCCAGGGTAGCCTGAATGCTGCTGTAGATTGAACCCCGGATCACATAGGAAAGAACGCCTACTACCACAACCAGAATCAGGAAAATAATTCCCAAGCTATTGACCAGCCACCGGCGGGCGATGCCTTTCATATTCATGCTTCCTACAGACTCTGCCTGCGTATCCTGCTGGATCGCTTCTTCCGTTTCCTTCACTGGTCATCACCCTCCTTTCCGACTGTGGGATATATTATCCCGCTAAACCATCCTGGTACCTTTTCCAGGCAAAGCAAGTTTTTTCTGCTTTAGGCTTCCCATTTATATCCCAAACCCCAAACCGTAATAATATGCCGGGGGTTGCTGGGTTCATCCTCAATTTTCATACGGAGCCTGCGGATATTCACATCCACAATCTTTTCTTCGCCGTAGTAGGATTCCCCCCACACATGCTTTAAAATGTCCGTACGATCCAAGGCCGTTCCCGGATTGGAAAAGAAGTATTCCATAATTTGGAACTCAACCTGAGTCAGTTCAATGGGAACTCCCTTCTTCAGAAGGATTCGGCTGCGGAGATTCAATACAAAGTCTCCCGCCGCAATCTCCTCTTTGAAATCGTTCTGTGTCCGCACCTGCGCCAAAGCCACACGGCGGTAAACCGCATCCACTCTGGCCACCAGCTCGCTGGGGCTGAACGGCTTTGTTACATAGTCGTCGGCGCCCATCATTAGGCCGCTTACTTTATCCATCTCCTGGGTCTTTGCTGTAAGCATGATAATGCCAATGGATCCGCTCTTTTCCCGCAGATACCGGCATACGGCAAGACCGTCCAGACTGCCGGGCATCATAATATCCAAAACAGCCACATCAATGGCGCCTTTTTCTCTTTCATAAACCGCCACAGCCTCTTCTCCATTGGAAGCCTCGTAGATATCGTATCCAGCCCGGCGCAGGTTGATAACTACAAACTCGCGGATAGCTTGCTCGTCTTCCGCAACCAAAATTTTTTTCATAGTATCCACTCCTCTTCTCCGTATCTTCTCAGAAAAAGCGGCTCCTCCCAAATTCCCCGCCATTTCTGCCTTTCTCTTGATAAAACTAACGCCTTATTCCTGTTTTACCAGGCGGAAACTGTTGCGCACATCGCTGTCGCTCATGGAAAGATCATCCTGGGGGGAAAGGTTTCTGGCGGCATATACAAGGCTGTTGTTCTCCACCAGTTCAAAATACCCCTTGGCATCCTCACCCATGGTCCATTGTTTTTCCGTAAATACCCGGATCTGCAGAAGCGGTTTTCCCTTTCCCGCCTTTTGATTCTGCTCGGGATCCTCTTCTTCCCACCGGTAAAATGTCATGGAACGGGTGTCGGGCGTATATTCCGTAGTTATAGCGCCTTTCCACATATCCGGAATCAGGAACCAGTATTCATCCGTACTGTTTGTCACGGTGCTCATTACCCGCTCCAATGTGTTGGAAGGGGTATCGTACCGCATCCAATCCGTCACATACGAAGTCTCCACGGCATTTTGCGCCGTGATTCCAGGTAAAAGGGTTGCGATAGGAAGCTCTATTATGCTATCCCCATTCACATCCCGGCTCAGAACATTATTTGCCCGCACAGTGAAAGAAACATTTTGATGCTTTTCATCCAGAAGAGGCGCCTCCAATGTTTTCGTTTCGTTGTTCCAGTAAACCACTTCTGTTACATATCCCGCATTGCTACGGGCACCATCCAGCACTATGCCATATTGGGATTCATTCAAGCGACCTGTCTGCATATTGATATACCGGGTAACGGTTTTATCCATATCTGCCGTCCCCATAATTTCAATGGCGCCGGACCGCAGCCGGAACAGGCTGGAAAGAGCGGGCTGCTCCCCCAAGGCCACATTGGCTGTAAAAATCTCCTCAAATCCATCTTCATCAAAATCCATAACTGCCATCTGCGAATAGGACTGATCCAGATTTAATTCCTTCATTTTTCCTTTTTTTAAAGTATACACACAAAGGGAAGTGGAACCAGTCTGGGCATTTCCCCATCCTACAACAACATCACGGACCCCGTCGCCATCCACATCCCCAAAATCCACTTTATCCACCTGGGAGGAAGTATTGGTAAAACCTCCCATACTCTGCCAGGAATCGCCGTTCTTCTGGATAAACAGGATGCTGATTCCCCCTGCTTCATCCGCCTTCTGATAAAAAGCTACTGCTTCCTCCTGACCGTTCCCATTCAAATCCTCCATAATAATGGCCGAACGGTAATCACCGCTGCTGGGATATTTGAGGGTAAATGTTCCGCCCGCAGCTGTTTCAAGAACAGAGTAAATAGCTGACTTTTCTCCCGTCGGCCTGGGCGGACGCATGGTGCCTTCGGCAGAAAATCCGGAAAAAGTGCTACAGCCGGTAGTAAAAAAAAGAGAAACAGAAAGGAAAATCCCCAAAACGAAATTTCTGCATTTTTTCTTCTCTTCCTGTTTACATATGGCATTTTCATTATAAGAACAAGAAATAAAATTGGATCTCCGCCGCATTTTAAGCCTCCTTTCCCAGCCTGCTGCATAATTTTATTGCCTATTTTTCTTTCCAAACAATACTCTATTCTATGGAAAACATTTTCGTGCCAATCGTGAAGAATATTGCTTACTTCTAAGATAATTACAGTATAGAAAAACAGCACGAGCGTTGTGTGCACGCTCCACTATCCACATGCATAGAAACAAATGGCTGTCCGCGCTCATTATACCATTTTTGGCTATAAGGGAACAAGTCCCCAAAAAGTAACAAAACTGTGACCTTTCCCCGATATTCCCGAGAAGCATTTTATGGTGCGAGGAGCCTCTCTTTTCGTATTCGCTTCCGTTTCTCTCCAAAACACATTTTTAAAATATAGTTTCATACTTAAAAAAGTAAAAAAATGCTGTATAATAAAAATTATCTTTATTTCTAATAAGCAACAATTATATGTATACTATACTATATATTTTGAATGGAATTCTTTTCTCTGAAAGATATCTAAAAGAGAAGTAAAAATCTATTTTTTAAGGGTGATATCACACATGAAAAAAATTACAAAATGTATTTCAACAGTTTTGCTGGCAGCCTGTCTGCTTCTCTCCTCTGCCTGTTCCATAGTTCCTGTTTCAATTGATCGTTCTCAGCTGGAAAACAGTTCCTCCACAGAAGAAAACAGTAAAAAGGAAGAAGAAAGCAAGAGTGAGGAAGAGGAAAAGGAACCGCAAAATTCAATAACAGAAAGCGAAAACGAAGAGGTTCCTTTCGACGGTGTATGGGAAACCTGCAAAGTGAAAATAGACGGAGAGGAATGTTCCTCGGAGCAGATCCGGGAAGAGGGTATGCTCACCACGCTCATTCTGTATCCCAGCGGCAATCTTTCCATGGAAAACGGCAACGTATACCGGCAAGGCACCTGGAGCCAGGAAAATGGGAAAGTGCAGTTACAGGCGGACGGATTCACGCTGGAAATAGAATGCATAGACGGCCAGCTGATTATGATTTCCGAAGAAAACGTCGGCACGATTGAGATGACCTTGGATCGTTTGGGCGACGCTCCGAAAGAAGAAGAGGAACCGGAGCAGACAGGAACAGATGCGATCGTGGGTGTTTGGGAACTGGATTCTATCGAATTGGATGAAGATGAGTTCACCGAAGAAGAGATAAAAGATGCAAAAGAGAATATGCAGGCATACAATATCCGCTTTGACATCCGGGAGGACGGCACATTTGAAGCTTCCCAGATGGATGGTGAGGATACTCTGGATACATTTTCCGGGGAATGGCATCAATCCGGAGACGACTACATCCTGGAAGTAGATGGAGAACCGGAGACGTTTCGGCTTTCCGGGGATTCTCTGTTGGCAGAAGATAACAGCACCACTCTGATTTTTAAAAAGAAGTAATACGGAATTCCATACTAATCAACCGGTTATTATTTCCGAAGAAGTAGTTGGTGCAGCGCAGACGATCTTTGACCGCCAAGGAGATGTTCCTGAAAAAGGTAACCGAAAAAATATAAAGTTCGGACAGTAACAGCTCTGAAAAGAGCCGAAAAGGCGGGAACTTTCCAAGTAAGGAGGGTTCCTGCTTTTCTATTTCCTTTTCCCCTAAAAGGTCAAAAGCTCCCGGCAAAATGTCGGGAGCTTTTGATAAGGAAGGAGTTTATGAAAAAGATACTTGTACGTAAGGGGAGGGGAAGGGCTCAGAGAAAAACAGCATGGTAACAGCAAAGCCCTTCCTGCTTGTAGATTAGCCCATTTTGCAAGGGATTATTCATTACTGCTTTCAATTACTTCAACCTGGGCGGTAAATTCTTTGCCTTCCAAGCCATTGTAAACGGTAAGCGTAACGGTATCCCCCGGCTTTTTATTTACAAGATAAGCGGTTATAGCCGTTTGGCTGTCCACTTCGGTATCATCAATTTTGGTAATTACACAGCCTTTGGTGATGCCAGCTTCCGAAACGGAAGGATTGCTGATCTCAGCCACATACATGCCGGCTTCCAAGCCGTAAAAACGGGCTGTATAGGAATCCACATAGCGTCCGCTGATTCCCAGCACGGCGCGGTCTTTTACATAGCCATACTGCTTCAAGCTGTTGATTACAGACTGAGCGGTATCCATCGGAATCGCAAATCCAAGGCCTTCGTATTCGGTAGCCGCGATCTTAGAGGAGTTGATGCCTACAACCTGCCCATACAGGTTTACAAGAGCACCGCCGGAGTTGCCGGGGTTAATGGCGGCATCCGTCTGGATGCAGTTCATGGTGTAACCATCTTCAGAGGTGATAGCGCGGTTTAAAGCGGAAACATATCCCACTGTAGTAGTGGAACCCAAACCGCCGGGATTTCCGATTGCCAGCACCTGATCCCCAATCTGAAGATCTTCAGAGGAACCAAATTCAGCTGCCGTCAAACCCGTAGCGTCTATTTTCAAAACAGCTAGGTCGGTTACGGTATCGCTGCCAACCAGCTCTGCGGCGTATTTTTTACCATCGGAGAGCACAACATAGAGGCTGTCGGCTCCATCCACCACATGGGCGTTGGTGATAATATATCCGTCAGTTGTTGCAATGATGCCGGAGCCTTCCGAACTTTCCTGCTCTTCCGCGGAGTCTTCCTGCTCCTGGCCGCTGCCTTCTCTATAGAAGCCGCCCAGATAGTTCTGCTGCTCCACTTTCTGATAATTCAGAACGGATACAACGGAAGGAATCACCTTTTTGGCAGCTTCCTGAACGGTCAAAAGGCCGGTTGTATTTGTGCTGCTCGCCGTGTCGGTATCCTGAATCAGTTTATTAATGGTAATATTGCCGCTGTCTGAAGACGACCCCATGCTGATATATCCGCTGTTGATAAGGGCCGCAAACCCGGCAATAGAACCACCGGAAATCAAAAGACAGGCTAACACGCAAGCTACTATTTTAAGCCCAAGATGATTGTGTTTTTTCTGCTTTTTGGGCTTTTGCGGTTTTCCTCCTTGAGGGGACTGCCCCGCCTGTTGAGGCGACCCGGCGCTGTAGTGATAAGAATTGCCATCCCACACTGTACCTGAACCGGAGGGGTTCCCGCCTCCCCAGCTTTGCTGGCTGTATCCGCCATAGCCGGGATTATAATAGGTTTTGGGAGCCTCTGTATACGACTGGCCGGTCTCCTGGCTGGTATATTGCTTTTGAGAATCTCCCGCAGAGGGGGCGGAGTGGTTGGCGCTTTCTGTATATGCGGCGCTGTAGCCGGTATCTGAAGACTGATGGTTTTCACCGGAAACCTGCTCCGAACGATTGAGGTTCTGCTCATTTTGATTGTTCAGAGGATCATACATAACAGTCATCCTTTCCTTATTTTTTGGCAGAAATTTGAATTCTGCCCAGGGCCTTTGCCCTGCTCTGTTGTTTTATCTTCTGTCGATGGTTATAGTATGAGGGTTGTATGTGAAGACTATGTGATGAAAGAACGCATTTTTTCTGATAAATTGCAAACAAATTATGAATGCCAAGGATATCTTCCTGGCTTATATTGGCTGGTTTCCAATTTGATATGCAGGATCCGGAAAACCAACGCCAAATGTGCTATACTTAAAAAAATAGAAAACAAAAGGAGATGGCGTTTTATGGAAAAATCTTCCTTGACCACCTGCCTGCATATCTATTACGGAGATGGGAAAGGCAAGACCACCGCCGCTATGGGGCTCGCCCTGCGTGCTATAGGTGCGGGAATACGTCCTTGTATAGTCCAATTTCTAAAAACTGAAAACTCTTCTGAACGCCGCGCCCTGGAATTGTTGCCTGAAAACAGTATGCATCTTGTTTCCCTTCCAGCCTCTATAAAATTTGTTTTTCAAATGGATGAAAAAGAAAAACAAGAGGCCGCTTCCTTATGCTGCCGCCTTCTGGAAGAAGGAATCCAGCTATATCAAAAAGAAAAAGGTGGGCTTCTTGTTTTGGATGAAGTTCTGGATGCCGTGGATACCGGTCTTCTTCCCGAAAAAACGCTGCTGAAAGCTCTTCTTTCTCTGGGTCCTCGCCGGGCAGGATACAAAGAAAACGAAAATATATCCGGCGATGTGGTTCTCACAGGAAGAAATCCTTCTTCTTCCCTCCTTGAATCAGCGGACTATATTACAGAAATGAAGGCCCTGCGACATCCCTATAATGAGGGCCTTACCGCCCGTCTGGGAATCGAATATTGACCTCCCCTGTAACCGCCCTTGCAGGAACGCGCAATCTGTGGTTAAATACCTTTAGAACAGAAAGATACTGTCGGCCGTTAACCGGCGGAAAAAACAGATATAAGGAGGAACCAATATGAAAGCACGGGTAGTTTCCCATATTCCGGAACGGGTGCTCATATATGGCGTTGAGAAAACAGTGCAGCATCGGCTTTCCGCAGTTCTGCAAAAACTTCAAATAGAGGAATACAGGGTTTCCTCCGGTGACCTGCAAAAAACCGTGGGCTGTCTGGCGGGGCTGCCTGGCTATGGGAATAAGGAAGCCCCATTCGTATCCAAGGAAACAGCCGCACCTTCCCAAAAAGGGGTCCTCTGCATGTGCGGCCTTTCCAACAAGCGGATGGATGCGCTTCTGCAGGTTTTGCGGGAGGAAGATATCCGCATTCCCATACGGGCAAAAATGACGGAGACGAATAAGGATTGGTCCTTCGGCGCCTTTATGGAAGAGCTTTCCAAGGAACACGAAGCCGTTATAAACCGGCTGAAAAAACAGGAAACACAAGCATAAAATTAAAATGCATGTTTACTCTTTTCAATTTGCTAAAAACTTTGTATAATATAGAAAAAGATTGTTTGACAATTCCAAAACACATTTGATCTATTGCCATATACAACGGAGGAAAACAAATGAAAGGAGCTAAACAAAAGGCTAAAAAATCTTCTGTACCTGTTGGGTTTGGGCTGGCTGTATTGGTTTTTTTCCTGCTGATCGGCCTGGTTATTTCCATGACGGTCTTCCTCAAATCCGCTCCGCATATTCCTCTTCTTCTGGCAGCTGTATTGGCGGCCGTTATCGGTTTCTTTCATCATTTTTCCTGGAAACAAATGCTGGAGGGGATCACAGGCGCCATTGCCGCCGCTCTCCCCTCCTTGCTGATTATTCTTTCCATCGGCATACTGATTGCCGCGTGGATGGCAGGGGGGATTATCCCCGCTATGGTTTACTATGGGCTGCAGATCCTGTCTCCCCGTTTCTTCCTGGTAACAACGCTTCTTCTCTGCTCCATCGTTTCTGTAGCCATTGGAAGCTCCCTTTCTACTATCGGCACAGTAGGAGCCGCCCTTTTCGGGATTGGAACCGCCCTTGGGATTCCTCCCGCCATCACGGCGGGTGCTATCGTATCCGGCGCCTACTTTGGGGATAAAATGTCCCCTCTTTCGGATACGACCAACCTCGCCCCCTCTGTTTCGGGTGCCAATCTCTTTGACCATATCCGGCACATGATGGTGACCACAACGCCTACATACATCCTGTGCATCCTTATATATGGAATCATCGGTCTGCAGTTTGGAAGCAATACAGCCAATACGGATCAGATTGCCCCCACCCTTTCCGCGCTGGAAGAACACTTTTTCATTCACCCCCTGCTTCTGATTCCCGCTGTACTGGTCCTTGTAATGGTGATCTTTCGGATCCCCGCTCTGCCGGGCCTTTTGGGGGCGGCCGCTCTGGGAATTCTTTCTGCGGTGTTTCTGCAGGGAGTGCCTGTTCAAACCATTCCCCAGGCTATGATGGATGGGTTTACCGCTTCCACCGGCGTGGAAACTCTCGATACCCTTTTAAACAGGGGCGGCATTATGAGCATGATGAAAACCGTGGCCTTAATGATCATTGCGCTAAGTTTTGCCGGTATATTTGAATGCACCGGGATGGCTTCTTCTATTCTTAAAAAGGTGGTAAAACGCATAAAAACCAGCAAGGGGCTTGTTATCGCCACTGTATTGACCGCCTGGGGAATCCTGATCGGAACAGGGCAGCAATATGTGGCTATCATCATGGCAGGCAGGCTGTTCCAGCCTCTCTATAAAGAACACCATTTGAAACCCCAAAATCTGAGCCGGGCCCTGGAAGATGCCGGAACGGTTTTCGGAGGGATCGTCCCCTACAGTACGGGGGCGGGCTTTACGGAAGGGGTGCTTGGTGTTTCCGCCTGGCAGTATGGCCCCTTTACGTTCTTCGGCTGGATAAACCCGATTGTTTCTATTCTCATAGCCGCTTCCGGAAAAAGTATGCCGAAAACGGATACTTCGGATACAAAGGAGAAAGAAGAGAAATACTATCCGGGTCTTTAAAATCTTTTAAATCCATACCATATTGTGTATATGGATCCTATATTTCATAAAAATCAGGAAAGAAGGCACTCATATGAACGGAACAATGAAAGTAGCTGTAATGACAGATATCGGCAAAATGGCTTTTGTGGAACGGGATATTCCCACCCCAAAGGCTGATGAAGTGCTGGTAAAGCTGGAATATGTGGGCATCTGCGGCAGTGATATGCACTATTACGAAACAGGAGCCATTGGGAACTTTATTGTAAAGCCGCCCTTTGTCCTGGGCCATGAACCCGGCGGAACGGTTGTGGAAGTGGGAGAAAATGTCAAGCATCTGAAGGTCGGGGACCGAGTAGCGCTGGAACCGGGCAAAACCTGCGGGCACTGCGAATTCTGCCGCCAGGGAAAATATAACCTCTGCCCGGACGTGATCTTTTTTGCCACTCCTCCCGTAGACGGAGTTTTCCAGGAATATGTAGCCCACGAAGCGGACCTGTGCTTTAAGCTGCCGGACAATGTCTCCACCATGGAAGGCGCTTTGATCGAGCCGCTGGCAGTGGGATTCCACGCGGCCAACCAGGGAGGCGCCCACATCGGGCAGACAGCGGTGGTTATGGGCGCCGGCTGCATCGGCCTTGTATCCATGATGGCTCTGAAAGCGGAAGGCGTTTCCACTGTGTATGTGGTGGATATTATGGAAAACCGCCTGAAAAAAGCCATGGAGCTGGGAGCCGACGGCGTCATTAACGGCAAGGAGCAGGATACGGCAAAAGCTATTATGGAGCTTACCGGCGGCAAGGGCTGCGATCTGGTCATCGAAACGGCCGGAACGGAGATTACCACCAGACAGGCTATCGAAGTCACGAAAAAGGGCGGAACGATTGTCCTGGTAGGATACAGCAAAACAGGAGAAATGACCCTTCCCATGAGCATGGCTCTGGATAAGGAGCTTACCTTCAAAACCATTTTCCGCTACCGCCATATTTATCCCATGGCGATTGACGCCGTAGCTTCCGGTAAAGTCAATCTGAAAGGAATCGTTACCGATCTTTTTGATTTTGACGACATCCAGAACGCTATGGATAAGAGCATCCAGGATAAGGCCAATATTGTAAAGGCCGTTATCAAAATGCCCGGCGCGCCTACTGTATAAAACACGCGCAAAACCGGCCTTTGGCTGTTCCTTGTTTTTCTGTTTTCGGAGGATAGAAAACGGAATACGGCATAAAAAATAAAAAAAGCCCTGGAAAGAGACGATAGATGTCTCTTTCCGGGGCTTTCGCTTTTATAAATACGGCAATCGCAGCTATATAGCCGCAATTTTATGCGTTTTTTCCCTCTGCACGGGAAAGAAAATAAATAGCTCCGAATCCGGCGCAAAAAGTAAGCAGACAGAAAAGGATATCCCAACCTGTGGGGATTCCCGGGAAAATAGTGGCTATGGAACCCAGGATAAAACCCAAAATCAGCAGATATGTGGGCTGGGGATGGGTTTTCATGGCCGTTTCCAACAGTTTGGTGGTCAAAAGGATCCCCAGCACAAGGCCAATGGCCAGCGGGAGGAGAAAAGGAATATACAGCGTGCTGACAGCCCGCATGGTTTCATTATAAAGACCCATAATCAAAAGAAGATAGGAAACACTGATTCCGGGCAGGATAAGAGCAACCGCCGCAATAAAGCCGGAAAGGGCCAGCAAAAGGAAGCTTCCAATCCCTGGCTCCATCTGCGCCGAGGAAGAAGAGGAAGGCAGAAAGCTTAGGAGAAGAACCGCCGCCGCTCCCAGCACGATATAAAGGGGAATTCGGAAAGAAAAGGAACGCACACCCGACTGGCGGAAAATCAGAGGAATCCCGCCTGCTACCGCTCCTATAAAAAAATACATGGAGGGAAGAGTATATCGCTCGATGATTCCCAAAAGGGGTTTGGCCAAAAGCACCATGCCTGTAACCGACCCCAGGCAGAACAAGAGAAGAAAAATAAAATTTCTCTTTTTATCCTTTAGAAAAGAACTGACAGAAGATATAAGCCTATCGTATATACCGATAATCATAGCCATGGAGCCACCGCTTACTCCCGGCACCAGCATAGTTCCTCCTATGATAAGCCCTTTCAAAAATGTTCCCACCGTAGTATCCAGCAATTTGTTTTCCCCTTTCCAAATACATCCGCCTTTCCTCCTCCGGCGGCCGTATACCTAACAAGATAAGCCAAGAATACCAGCAAAGCTTTAACCTGTCAACTAAATTCCTGCAGGGAACCTCTGTTTTTTCGGATACGGCGTGCATCCTGCTTCCTGAGAAATTTTTCTCTTTTAAAAAGGATAGCCAGTATATGTGGCGGCTATACTAGTAAAAACCGGGATACCGGAAGCAAAATCACTGGATAAAGAAAGGCGGGGTGAGGCTCCTTGATGCCTACTATGAAAGTTACCGCAAATGCGGACGGCACCTGCGATCTGATTCTGGAATACAGCAGGGCGGAAATCTCCGCGGAATTTGCGAATGAATTTGATGTAAAAGAAACCATAAAACCAAACGGCAAACAGCTTGCCAGAACCATTGCCTCCTATGCTAAGCGGGCAAAAATCAAAACCGTAAAAATCCTTGTCTCCGGCGTTTTAGTGGCAACTGTGGCCTTTTCCTCTTTTATGTCCGCTCTTGCGGCAACAGACCGCTATACCATGGGGTATCTGTATACAGGCACAGATATTCAGCAGGTACAATATGTGAACCAGACCAACAACGCCCTGGATACGGTTTCCCCAAGCTATTTCGACATCCGGGAAGACGGAAGCCTGAAACTCAATTACCTGAGCCCGTATTTTATCAAAACCATGCATGACCAGGGCATAAAAGTCGTTCCCTTTCTCAGCAACCACTGGAACCGCACCGCAGGCATCAATGCCCTGAAAAATCCGGAAGCCCTGGCAACTCAGATCGCCGAATATGTGGACGAATACAATCTGGACGGCGTGAATGTAGATATAGAAAATGTCACCCATGAACAGCGGGGGCAGTATACGGAATTTGTGCGGCTGCTGCGGCAGAAGATCCCCAGCCACAAGGAAATCTCCGTGGCGGTGGCGGCCAACCCCAACAACTGGCAGACCGGCTGGCACGGATCCTACGACTATGCCGCTCTGGCCGAGTATGCGGATCACCTGCTTATTATGGCCTACGACGAGCATTATGAGGGCGGGGAAGCCGGTCCTGTAGCCAGCATCAATTTTGTAGAAAAATCCATTCAGTATGCCCTTTCCAAAACAACTCCCGACAAAATCGTGGTAGGCGTTCCCTTCTTTGGCCGTGTCTGGAGCACAGACAGCAACCGTATAAACGGCAAGGGAGTCAGCAGCGCTACCATTCAGAAGATTCTGGAAGACTGCCAATCTACCGTTACCTATGACCAAAAGACCCAATCTGTAAAAGCAGAATTTACCATAACCGAGGCAGACGGCAAATATACCGTAGGCGGCGATTTTGTCCTTCAGCCGGGCAAATATGTAGTCTGGTTTGAAAATGACCAGTCGTATCAGGAAAAACTGGGGCTTATAGAAAAATACGATCTGAAAGGGGCCGGCGCCTGGGCGCTGGGTCAGGAAGATCCTTCCATTTGGGAGCATTACGAAAGCTGGGTGGAAGGGACAGGATCTTCTTCGGAGCCCTCCTCTCCTGAATCGGGGAACGGAAACCAGGGAAATACCGGAACGGGAGGCAATACAGGCAGTTCCTCCGGCTCAGGAACTTCTTCCGGTTCGGGGTCTTCTTCCGGTTCCGGCAGTTCCTCCGGTTCAGGAAGCACTTCGGGCTCGGGAAGTTCTTCTGGATCCACCCAGCCGGATTCCTCCCGCCCCACAACTCCCACACAATCCTACACCATCCACAGAGTCAAATCCGGAGACAGCCTTTGGAAGATCTCCCAGCAATATCTGGGTTCCGGAAGCCGCTATCCCGAAATTATGAAGCTGAACAACCTCAAAAGCACCACCATATATACCGGTATGCAGCTGAAAATTCCTTCCGCATCGGGAAGTACAGCCGGCGGAACCACTTCCGGCGGCAATACTTCAACGGGAGGAAGCTCCACAGGTTCAGGAAACACGGGAAATTCCTCGCCCTCTGTTTCCTATACCCGTTACACGGTAAAGCGGGGAGATACCTTATGGAACATCGCCAAAGCCCGTCTGGGTTCCGGAAGCCGGTATACGGAAATTATGAAACTGAACGGGATGAAGAGCGACGCCATTTATCCCGGTCAGGTTCTCAAGCTGCCGAAATAACCGTTGGGCGCCAATGCCATTCCGAGAAATTCTATGCAAGGTTTCTCCATCCATCCCTTTTTGAAGAGAAATGTAGCTTTTTTCCCATTCTCTGGTATACTGTATGCAAGGAAATATATATCCCACGTATGTGGAATGGGAGGGAAGTTTGTGCATTTAGAAATACGGGAAGCCCGCGCTTCAGACGCGGATGCTATAGGATATGTACACTATCATAGTTGGCTGGAAACCTATTCCGGTCTCGTCAGCGATGCTTTTCTTCAGGGAAGAAGCCTGGA
>CALWJA010000046.1 GCA_944380875.1 uncultured Clostridia bacterium | reverse complement strand
AACATACATATAATCTTTTTCACTTTCCTTACCTCCTTTGTATGGTATTTTTAGTATATCTCGCCCTCTTCCTTCTGTCAATGAATTTCACGGATATCTATTTCTATTCCGGCTTTTGTTTTTTATGCTGGTTTTTTCATATTATAGATTACTGGCTTATTCCTCTATTTTTACAACTTTGTTAAATCCAGGAATTTTTAAATTTTGTCACTTAACAATAAAGCCTGTATTTACATACAGATCTTTTTAAGCGAAAAACAACATACGGTAAATATAAATATTTACTCTTATATTATTATATATTAATTATAAGGATAGATTTTTCATCTTCTGTGATAGAGAGTTCAATCTTAATCCCCCGAATATTCCACTCCTCCCTGTTCCCCTCCAGGACTTTTTCAATTTCTTCATCATACAGATGGAAACGGTCTATTTTAAAAATACTCCAGCATATCGCGTCAAATGTATTTGGCCTTTTTTTCAACGCTTCTCCCTCGAATGTAATCCCTATATCCACGAGCAAAGAATTTTCTTTTTCAAAAACTAGACAAAACATACACGTCTGGGTAGGATCGACCCAATTCACAAATATATAGGAAGAATCTTCTTCTGTTGAAGCATACTGCTTCATATTTTCCATTGGTTCGCCAATTTCGTTACATGTCTGATAAACCATCTGGATAAAATCATCCCCCTGTTTCTGTATATCCGGATAAGCATTCAGATCTACATATCCTTCCACAACCTTTTCCGGATCCGGAAGCATGTTTACGCATCCTCCCAGCGCCATAACACATAACACACACGCCAGGAACATACATATTATCTTTTTCACTTCCCTTACCTCCTTTTGGGTTCATGGATAGAAATTCAAATTTTCTTCTAAAGACATCCATATATATTCCTCATTTTCCTGAATTGTAAGTTCATATGCCTGTAAATCCATACTTTCTTTCTCAGCAAGGAAATTATCAATTTCAGATTCAGAAAACGTAAATACAGAGCTGCTAAGAATTGCTCTGCATACACTTGAAAACAGTTTGGGATACTCATTTAGAATTGTTTTTTTGCAATTCACAGATAAATCTATTATTTTTGCATCTACTATGTCAACAACCAATGTAAAAACAAAATCTTTGTTTCCATTCTCCCCACTGGAGTAATAGACCGAAATGGAAGGACCTGCATCTATATATGCTATTAGGTATTCTACATTTGTCATTGTAAAACCATTTTTTCCTAATTCTGTATCGACGGCATGAAATAGAATTTCTTTCTTTTCACGGATTTCGGGAAAGTCATCCAGATTATTTAACAGTTTCATTCCTTCCGCAGGACTTTGAAGTTCCGATATACGAAATCTTAAATTACACCCTCCCAGCGCCATAACACATAACACACACGCCAGCAATATGCACACTATTTTTTTCTTCATCACAAAAAGCCCTCCTTTCCCGATTATTATTATCATATCGGAAAAAGAAGGCTTTTTCAATATATCTCTATTGTGTTTTGATAGAACTATAAAATTCGTGAAGACTTCTTACATGTTTCTGATAAACCGGAACATCCCCGCTGGACCGGCGTGCCTCTATATAGAGGCATGCCTCATCCAGGCAATAGGCGGTATACGGATCATCCAGAGCAAGAAGCTGGCTTGGCTTTTGCCTGTAAGCCTTAGCGGTTGCCAGAAAGGGCAGCAGATTCCTGCTTTTCACGAAATCGACGGAGGGCGTCTACCCCCGTCTGTGCATAATTGTAAATATAAAGAAGCTGGCTGTCCGTAAGGTTGAGCCCGGCCTCTTCCAACTCCTCAAAACTGGGGGAAACAAGTGCCGCCCGGGCAATGACACGGAAAATCTCCCCCATATCCTTGATACCGGTCTTTTCGCCGGTCTTCCCGCTGCGGAAAAGTTCCGATGCTGCCGACAGAAGCGGATTGGGAATCACTCCCTCCTGCGCTAAAAGCAGCATAGAAGGACGCCGCAATTTTACTACAATAGGCTTCTCCTCAACAAATCCCGGAAGCTCAACCTCCATACCCTCCGCATATTGTTTCAGCTCTGCAATTGGTGTAACCGCCATAGGTATATTCCTCCTGTCCATGTTTTAGTGCCCTGCAGGAAATGTTTATCTAAAAAACCTTTTCCTGCAGTGCATATTCAAATACAAAATAGCAATGTAAGAGCCTTCTGCCGTTTCTATTCCAAATACAGCCTTAAACGCCTGCGCCTACTGTGGGCAGCTCTTCTACATAGCTGAGCGTATAGGGAGCTTGTCCCTTAGCAGGAGCAGAATTAATGGTATACTCATGCACACGGAAAACATTATCCTCTGAGCTCAGTGCTACAGGCTGGCCGGAGCAGCCAGGATATGTGGTCTTTTCATACTGCAGTACATTGCCGCCTTCGTCCAACTGGGAACAGTAGGCGTCCAAAGTGAATTTTACAGGCTTATATTCTTCCCCAACAACAGGAGGCGTATAGCCGGTAATGGTTCCATCCTCATCTTTTGTGAGGGTTCCGCCCTGCAGAATTTCGATAAGTTCCAGAATGGTCATGTTGTCCGTCAGGGTCAGGGTATGTCCGGTAATTGTCTTACGCTCCGGTTTCTGTGCTTTCAAAACACCCTTGATCATCAGCTTTACAGCTTCGGTGGTTTCAATCTGCGGTTCCACACCCAGCTTGGTTGCGGAAGTTACAGCAATACTGCGGGGAACATCTTCCTCTGTTGTCACAACGATCATGGCGCAGTCAATCATGGCCATCTCAGTACCATTATTAGGAGTAGTTGCCATTTATACTTTCATCCTTTCTTATCATAACATTCAAATCGGCAGGGGCCCTCTGCCGTAGAAGAGGTCCAGCCGCGCCACGGAAACCTGACGCGGCTTATAAGAAAATCCGGCCTCTCGTTTTCCGGATTCCTTATCCTCTGTTTCCAGTTTATAGTGTACAGCAGTTTCTATATCAATTACTATCAACAGTTTTGGAAGCTGGTATAGAAATACGTTTCAAGGCCTTGTTGTGCAGGCTACAGACCCATTGATAACTGTAATGCATTTTTTCAGCCAGTTCTTCCCAGGTAAGGCCGTCCATATACCGATACTCCAAAAGAGTCTCCAAAATAGGATCTTTAACGGAGCGAATAGCCTCCTGTATTTCCTCCCGGATCTCCACAAATGCATCGATTTCCCGGTTGATCTCCTCTTCAATTTCGCAGATATGATCCACCGCTGTCTGTACCTTATCCCTGCCTGTCCGCCCTCCCGGCAGCTCCGAATACGCCGGTGTAATCTGCAAAGCTCTTTGTCTCCAAAGAGACAGCTCCTCGCATTTTCGCTGTATCCGCAGATCCGCATATCTGTAACGGCTGAGATATGCTATTATATCTTTTTGTGTGCGTAAAAGAGGCTTTTCTGGTAAAAAATTTTGAGGCTGTCCATTTGGCTGGATTGTATTCCTGCTGATTTCCACACACATGCGCCTTCCCTCCTTATATATACCGACGGCTGTGTTTGGGAAGAAATTAAGGGCTCCATCTTTTCCTTGCATCCATCTAATGGCCTGTGCTGTGCTCATGCTGCAAATTCCTTTCTTAAACTTCTCTAACAAAATATAGAACACATAAATAAGTCCGTTTTATGGGACAGTAATTGTTCTATACTGAAAATATACTTCATTGTGTGCTGTTTCCATTTATTTCCTTTTTATTTTTTAGCTTGTTATATTGACAAATACATTTTATTGTATTATCATGTACACAAACAAAAATATGTTTATTATTTTGTATTTCTTCTTTAGGATAGTACATTTTATTGTGCAAGTCAATACAAAATTTTAAATTCTGCAAAATTGCAGATATGAGGTGAAAAAATGGCCACAGTATACGAAATGATCGAAAGTCTCTGCCGGGAACGAGGAATCACAGGCAGCAAAATGTGTGATGATCTTGGAATAAGCCGCAGCACCATGACAGAACTTCGCAAGGGCCGTGCCAAAACCATGAATCTGGAAAAAGCGGGAAAGATAGCCGATTATTTTGGGGTCTCTACCGATTATCTTCTGGGAAAAACGCCCACTCCTTCTCTCACTAGAAGAGATGAACGGGATATTGAAAAACGCTTGGAAGAAACTCTCAACCAGTTGGAAGGTGAGCAGGGGGGCCTGATGTTTTCCGGAGCCCCTATGGATGACAGTACCAGAGAGCTTTTGATCCTATCTCTGCGCAACAGTATGGAAATCGCCAAGCATGCCGCCAAACAAAAATACACACCAAAAAAATACAGCAAAGAGCCATAATACAATCGAAAACTATGAACTACATTCCCTTTTCCATTTCGGTAATGCTGCCATAAACGCAGATCTGACAAGAACTGGAGGATCTATGTACTATTGAAAAAGCATAGGAGGATCTATGGCCTCAAGCGCGCAGGGTATGGGTGCAAAGCAAAAATATCGGATATTACAGTGAAAGAGGGCAGGCGCACCCTGCCAGGAGGCAATTGCAGCGTATGATTTCAATTAAGGAACAGGTAGAATCCCTTTGCAAAAGATACGATAGCCGGGATCCTTTTGAAATTGCCCGGCAAAAGAAAATATTGGTGCTTTTTGAACCTCTTGGAACTATCCGGGGGTATTACAACCACTGTTACCGCCAAAAATTCATTCACATCAACGAAGAAGTCCCCAGAGAAGAGCAGCTTTTTATTTGTGCCCACGAATTAGGGCATGCCATTCTGCACCCCAATGCCAATACTCCTTTTTTAGTATCCAATACATTTTTCTGTGTAAACAAACTGGAAATTGAAGCGAACCGTTTTGCCGCGGATCTTATCTGCCCAGATGAAAAAATACGGGAACTTTCAGGCTATACCATATCGGAAATGGCTGCATGTCTGGGGCTTGAAGAGGATTTAGTGCGGTATAAATGCAGCTTTTTGCCATAAAAAACAGATTACGCATACACGCGAGAGAGGAGAATTTCATGCCTGAAATATTAACGGACGATCTTTTAAACAGCCTGAAAGAAAGTCCAAACCTGGAAAACTTTTTTGCCCAGCACCGGGAACATTTTGCAGAGCAACCCCTGCCGGAATACCTCTCCGCCCTTCTGAAGGAAAAAGCCTTGAAAAAGAGCGCCGTCATTCGGGATTCCATGTTGAACGAGGTGTATGCCTATCAAATCTTTTCGGGGCAAAAGACCCCAAAAAGGGATAAGCTCTTATGTCTTACCATAGCCATGGGGCTCACTTTGGAAGAAACCCAGTCTCTTCTGAAAAAATGCGGATATCCTACTCTCTATGCCAAGCATCAGCGAGACTGCGTCATCATACGGGGGATCTTGGAGAAAAAAAGTGTTATGGAATTGAATTCCATACTCAGCAGAGAAAATTTTCCGCTTTGCCTTTAACATATACATTTTTTGTGGATAAAAATCTGTTATATTTTTTCCTTTCATCGTTGTTCCCTTTGAAAAAACTATTGACAAACTTCGCAGGTGATGATAAAATAATATGCGTTGCTGATGAGCAGCAAAATGCGCTCGTAGCTCAGCTGGATAGAGTGTCTGACTACGAATCAGAAGGTCAGGGGTTCGAGTCCCTTCGGGCGCGCCAAAGAAAAGGCATCCGTTTCATACGGGTGCCTTTTTTGCTGCCATATCATAAGGGACTCGAACCCGAAAGGGTCTGCGGGTATTTGGAAGGCGCCGGGGGCGCATTCCTTCCCGCAGAGTGCCGATGACCGGTACCGGAGCGAAGCGAGGGTGGGCAAGGCAGGCTCAGGCGCAGCCTGGGCTAAGTCCCTTCGGGCGCGCCAAAGAAAAGGCATCCGTTTCATACGGGTGCCTTTTTTGCTGCCATATCATAAGGGTCTGCGGGTATATTGAAAAATCATTCCCTCTTAAAGTATCCTTTTTCTTTTTCTATACTGAGAAGGGCTGCATCCCATATACCGCCGGAACACCCTATTGTAATACCCAATATTGTTAAATCCTACATAAGAAGCCACATCGCTGATTTTCCATTGTGTTTCATCCAAAAGCTTTGCGCTTTGTCCGACCCGATAATAGTTCACATACTGGATTGCCGGCATCCGGACCATAGCATGAAAAAAACGGCAAAACTGCCCCTTGCTCATGTGCGTCATTTTCGCAAGTTGTTCCAGTGTAATATCTTCCCTGTACTTTTCATGGATATACTGCAGGATCTCTTTGGCTTTTTTCTCTTTTTCCCCTCTTCTTTTATGTATGCTCTCCACGGATTTTTCCCCATTGCTATACAGCAGATACCATATACGATATATATCCGCCTTTGCAAGAAGTTCATACCCTGTTTTCTTCTCCAAAAACAAAGACCGGATTTCATATAGGGCTTCTATAAGCTGCTTACCATCTGCTGTTCCCCCGGTAATATGATGGGGAATAGTAAATTCTCCCTGAAGAAGCGGGTCCACATATTTTAACGGAATCCTGTCCTCCAGCCCTGCGGAAAACAAAGAAGGATGGAAAACAATGGAAACATACCGGCAGGGTAAATCCTCCAAAGCTACAGCAGAATGTAATTCTCCCGGGCAGGCGAGAACCGCTTCCCCTTCCAGTACTTTAAAGCTGTGGCTCCCGATCTGGAATATGCCACCGCCCCCTGTTACCAGAATACATTCAAATTCCTCGTGCCAGTGGCCAAAAAGTTTGGTATAACTGCTTTTATCTCCTTCCAAATAATATACAGCCATAGGAAAGTCAATGCTTCCGTGGGTTTTCCGTTCTTTCCTGTTTCTGTCCAAATTCTCTCTTCCTCTCAAAAGATCAATATAGTGTAAACAATAAGCAATATTGTGCTGGATATTTCTCTATTTGGTTACTATAGTATTAGTATACAGAATCATCAGGAATTTGAAAAGTCCTGAAGAACGGAGGAATTTAATATGGTATATACAAATGTTTCCAAAAAAGGGAAACTTCTGATTTACACAAGGAAACCGGAAGCGGAAGCCTATGGGCCGGGCCTTTCCAATAGCGCCCATCTTGCCTACAGCTTTGACGGAAAAACCTTCCTTCCCCTGAATCGGAACTACGGCGTGCTTTTCGCTTCCGCTACTATAGTCCAGCCGGATACGCTGCATGAAAAAGGGCTCAAATCCCCTTGGCTTTTCCGAACCGCGGAAGGAGCCTTCGCTGTTGTTGCTGTCCGGGTAAATCTGGATGATTCCGCCGACGAGGAAAGCCGGGGCAAAATTCTTTTGTGGACTTCCCCGGATCTGATCCATTTTACAGAGCAGGGGCTTGTTGACTTGGGAATGGATGTATTTGTCCGGCAGTGCGCCTGCGAATACGACCCTGCTATCCGGCAATACCGCATTCATTGGCAGGCAGAGGATGGAACCTGCTATGCAAACATCTTGCGCTCCCTGGAAAAGACCAATACGGTTTCCGCCGCCGAAAAGGATGAGGCTTTCTCTTTCCCGTCTCAAAACCCAGAAGTTTCGGGGCTCAAAGACATTGTTCCCGGCAATATCCTGGAGGTAGAAGCGTCCTTTGGGGAAAAGCTGTTCCGCCGCATGTCTCCCCTTGAAAATGTATCCGTGCAGGCTCCTGAACTGGCGGTGGCTTCTTCGGCGGAGGAATTGGAAAACGTTACGGCAACCGCCTTTTATTCCGATGGTTCTTCCGTGCAGAAACGGGTAAAATGGGATATGTCCGCAGTAGACTTCCAAAAACCCGGCACATACCGAGTATCGGGAAAAGCTTTCCAGCAGGAATTCCCCTTCCCACTGGCAAAAGGATATGCGGATCCCGATATTCTGAAATGGGAAGGCAAATACTATTTCCTTGCTACCAACGATAATGTAAACGATATCGGTATGTTTGTCCGGGAAGCGGATACCGTGGAAGCGCTCTTTGCTCCGGATTTTGAGGAACACATTATCCTGGATGTAGACGAAGAGAAGGACTTTATACAAACTTTCTGGGCGCCGGAGTTCCATGTGATCGGTGGCAGACTCTATATTCTGTTTGCTGTCAGCGGAAAGAAATGGGGTCCCCAGTGCCATATGATGCGTCTTAAAGAAGGCGGAAGCATCATAAAGGCGGAAGATTGGGAAACTCCCATCCGTGTGCGCCGGATGGACGGAAGCTTCCTAGCAGGGAAAATTGGCGATATTACTCTGGATATGACCCATTTCTCCTGCGCGGGGAAGGACTATGTGGCGTGGTCTTATCGGAAATGGATTGGAACTCCCGATGACTCCGGTTCCATGATCTATATTGCCTCCACGGATCCGGAAAAGCCCTGGCAGTTAACCAGTGAGCCCGTTCTTCTTACCAGGCCTCTCTATGGCTGGGAAAATCACAGGGGAACCATCAATAACGAAGGCCCCAATGCCTTTATCGCCGGGGATACCGTGTATCTTTCTTATTCCGGCGGCGCTGCCGGCGGATACAGCTATGTAATCGGTATGCTGGAAGGAAAAGTGGGAAGCGATCTTCTCAATCCTGAAAACTGGGTTAAGAACAATGCTCCCGTGATGTCCTATTATGCCGGTGTGTTCGGCCCCGGCCACAATTCCTTCTATACGGATGAAGACGGAAACCTGATGGTTACTTTCCACGGGGAGGAAAATCTGGTTATAGACGGAGGCCCCCGGTGCACCGGTATCCGCCGGGTCCATTTCGATATAGACGGCAACCCCCGTTTTGACATGTTGCCCGTTCAGGATCTGAACCCGTCTCTTGCGGCAGTGGAAACAACCGTTCTGGTTCCGGATAAAGCATCTCAGGTATAATATCCGTTTCCTTCTTTTTATTTCAGGAATACGGTTCCCATGCTTTTATAGTTTTCCCAAGGCACCTCTGCAGAAAAAAGGTCTTGCAGGGGTGCCTTTTTGTATGTCATTTTACACACAGCTCCCAGATGTTTTTTGTAAAAATTCCATATTCCTTCTTGACAGTCTTCCAGGTGTAGTATACAGTAAAACCGTACCAGATCCGCTGGAAAAACGAAATATATAGAAAGCGGATTGCAGACATCTGTTCGTTATATCCCTTATATATAAGGAAAAGAGGAATCATTATGCAAAAACCTATCACTGCCATTATTGTAGGCGCCGGCCACCGGGCACTTATCTATGCAAGCTATGCCTTGGAACATCCAGACGAACTGAAAATATTGGGCGTAGCGGATCCGGATCCCATCCGCCGGAAGCACGCTGCATCCATTTTCGGTTTCGGAGAAGATTGCTGTTTTGAGAGCGCCGAAGCTCTGGCAGAAAAGCCCCAGCTGGCTGATGCCGTTATAAACGGCACTATGGATAGCCAGCATGTGGCAACTTCCATTCCCCTTCTGCGCCGGGGCTATCACATGCTTCTGGAAAAACCCTTTGCCGTTAATGAGGAAGAAATGCGCCTGCTTTTGGAGACGGCCAAAGAAACAGACAGAAAAGTTATGATCTGCCACGTTCTCCGATACGCTCCTTTTTATGCGGATATCAAACGCCGCCTGCTCAGCGGTGAGATCGGCGATATTATCAATATGCAGCTTACCGAACATGTAAGCTACCATCATCTTGCCGTTTCCTACATTCGCGGGAAATGGGGCAACGAGGAAGCCTGCGGCGCGCCTATGCTCCTGGCCAAATGCTGCCACGATATGGACCTGATTATGTGGCTCAAAAGCGGCATTGCTCCCCGCCAGGTAGCCAGCTTTGGAAGCGACTTCCAGTTTGATCCCAGCAAAAAACCCGCCGGAGCGGGAAAACGCTGCCTTGTAGACTGCTCCATTGAAGAGAATTGCCTCTATTCCGCCAAAAAGCACTATATAGACCATCCTGACCGGTGGAGCTTCTATGTGTGGGACTGCCTGGAAAACCTGGAGAATCCTACTATAGAAGATAAGATCCAGTCCCTGAAAACAGACAATATCCATGGCCGCTGTGTATGGGACTGCAACCATACTGTAGTGGATCATCAGTCCGTCATGCTGAATTTTGAAGACGGATCCACCGCCACCCTGAATATGATCGGCGGCGCGTCCAAGGCGGAACGCAATATTCATATTCTTGGAACCAAAGGCGAAATCAAAGGGGTGTTTGACGATTCCATCTATACCGTTCGAAAAATCGACACACCCTCCGAAAAAGGATATACAGAAGAAACTGTGGATCTGGGTATCGGCGGGGATAAGAGCGGCATGACAGGCAGCCACGGCGGCGGGGATCTTCTTCTGGTGGAAGATTTTGTCCGTGTGCTCCGGGGGCAGGAACCTTCCATTTCCTGTACCGGCATCCAGGATTCCATGCTGGGGCATCTGGCCGTCTTCCGTGCGGAGGAAGCCAGAAAAACGGGTTCTGTCCGTCCCTTGTAAAATATCTCTGCAATGAGAAACCCGGATAGGTTCCTTTTTTCCTTTCTGTGTTCTATAAACCGAAACGCCTGCGTATACTATAGATGGTGCAGGCGGAAAACACCATAGAAACAGCCTGCGGCGCAGACTGGTAAAAACGCAGCCAAAAGTCTCTGCATTTCTGCCGGCCTGCGCCGCTTCTATTGCAGAAAGGAAGGGATGCATTTGACAACTGTATTGCATTATCTTGTAAATTCCAACGTCCCCCGTTCGGTTTCCTTTTATGATTCCAATTTTGGCCCTCTTTCCGACACCGTCCGGCTGTGGGGATATCCCCACGAGGCTCTGGATACTGTTTTTGCCGCTGTTTGCAGGGAAGCTCAGTCCCGGGGAACGACTGTGGAAGTGATTCACCATTGTCTGGACGCCTCCATCCAGGGCGTGATTCTCCCCGAAATGTCCAAAGGCGCTTACGGGTTTGATATCTGTGATTCCCGGGATCCCGATATGTTAGCGGAGCTGGGCTTTGAAGCTGTATCCTCTTATAAAAACTATACGGAAAAGGCCCGGGAAACCCTTATCCGCGCCCGCCGTTTCCACGATGAACAGGAACATATTTACATGGAAAACATGGATTTTTCCGCTGCCGACCGGCTGACCCGGGAGACCGTTTCCGCCCTTCTGGATGGAAAAGGCAGAGAGACACCGGGAAGGGAAATCCACAGGTTCTTCGGAGCCGCCTCCATCCTTGGCAGCATCTGCTATATTCCGGAGCTGACCGGTGATCTAAGAAAGCGCTATTTTATAAAAGGAAGGCCGGGAACGGGTAAATCTACCTTCCTGAAAAAGATTGCAGCGGAATCTGTAAAAAAGGGATTGGATACGGAAATCTACCATTGCTCTCTGGATCCCAACAGTCTGGATATGGTGATTATACGAGAACTTTCCCTCTGTGTGTTCGACAGCACCGCTCCCCATGAATATTTCCCCTCCCGGGCGGGAGATGAAATCATCGACGTGTATGAGGCCTGCGTCACCCCCGGCACAGACGAAAAATACGAAAAGGAGCTATCTCAGTTAGAAGCTCGTTATAAAGGATTGGTAAAAGAAGCTACCGGTTTTCTGCAGGAAGCCAAAAAGGAAGCCGGCCGTTTTTATGGTATGCTTCCTCCTCTGGACGATACCGCCCTGAAGCGGGTCTCTGCTGCCGTTTTGGAACGGTTATTTTCCAAATAAATACCGGCTTATTCTGGAAATAGAAGGATCCCTCCCCGTTTTACCGGGAAGGGATCCTTCTTACTTTTAGATTGCCGTTTTACCATCTGTCAAAATGTACAAGCTTTTCATCATAAAAACCCTTGCAGGCGGGCTTTTCCGCAGGGATTCCCATGGGAATAGCGCAAAATGGGATCACATTTTCGGGAATCCCTAACATTTCCCTGGCGCCTTCCATGCGGCTTTCCACAGGATACAGACCGCACCAGCAGGAACCGATCCCCATTTCCCAGGCCTGAAGGATCAAAGTAACTGAGGCGGCGCCGCAGTCGTTCAAATGGTTTCCCTCGCAGAAATCTACCTGCCGCTCCGGGACAGCTACCACAACAACCACCGCCGTGGCTGTTTCAAACTGAGGGCCTCCCATAAAGCTTCCCATCCGGCGGATATCCTCCCTTTTGGTAATCACAACAAAATCCCAAGGGCGGCTGTTCCGGGCGGAAGGCGCGTGCATAGCGGCGTCCAGCATGGCGTAAATCTGCTCTTTCGTCACCGGCTTATCCGGGTCGAATTTCCGGACGCTCCTCCGGCTCATAATAGCTTCTGTGGTATGCATTACAATTCCTCCTTTTAAAATCCATGTATGGACACAACTCCGAGAAAGGCAAAAACTATTTCGCCACAGATTTATACGGATTTTTCAGAAGGTTCTTCCGAGTTTCCCTCCTGCAAATGGGAGACCTGAATGGGATTTTCATTTTCTCCCTGCCCATGCAGTACGTGGATACTTTGCAGGCCGGTTTTCATAATACACCACCGCACCCAGGGCGTATACATAAACCATCGTTTCCGTATCTTTAGCCAAAGCTTCATTCGGAGTTTCCTTGTCTTTTTCCTATATAAACGGGCTATTTCTTTTGGATCTTCCTTTTCCAGATAGGCGGAAGCCAGAAGGCTGCCGCTGAGAATGGCGCTGCTGATTCCCTCAAAGGAACTGGCGCTGATAAAACCGGCCGCTTCCCCTATGAGATATACGTTCTCCTCGCCGGTTATAAAATCCGCCTTTCTTCTGGGCCTGTCCGCAAGGCAGGCTTCCGTCTTTTCAGGTTTTCCCAATTCATAACCCAAAAAAGCTTCCAGCCTCTTTTTTTGTTCTTCAAAGGCCTTTCGGCAGCCCTTTGGAGGAAAACACCCTCCATATATTACATAGGGGCCTTTATACATAAGCCAGGAACAGCTCTCGCTGGTCTTAGGATCAAACACGCAGGAATAAAAAGGATTTTTCCCTTCCGTATTCCGGAACCACTGCTGAATGGCCACATATCGCTGGATCCGATCCCGGAAAAACGCTCTGCGAACAACGGAGTTGGCTCCGTCCGCCCCCACGATTTTGCTGCAGGAAAAAACTTTTTCTTTTCCCCCGCAGCTTACATATATCTGAAAACCTTCTGCCAGCCTTTCTATTTTGAGGCATTTTCCGTCTACTCTGTCTACCTGCTCCGGCACAAGGGACAAAAGCCAGCGGTCAAAGGCGTATCGATCCATATTCAAATAATATCGTTGGTAATACCGCACCAAACGTTTCTGCAAATCGATAGTCTTTACGGAAAAAATTTGCGGATCCGCCAGTACACTCTTAGGCAGAACCAGATCAAAATGCGCCAGCACCTTCTGGGCATCCGGCGCCAAAAGGCCGCCGCAGGGCTTTTTTGTATACACATTCTGCCCGTCAAGCAGAAGGATCCTTCTTCCTTTGGCCGCGGCTAATCTTGCAAAAGTAGAACCGGCAGGCCCCGCCCCTACTACCGCTACATCATAATCCGGTTTCATAGATCTTCTGCCCTCCTGTTATATATGTTTGTTCTTAAAAGTATATAAAGTTCCCCTGTTGTTTCCCACACTGCAATAGCTGTTGTAAAAATCAAGGGTATGTGCGTCGTTTTCTAAATCGGTGTGCAGAAAACAAAAACCGTTTCTTCTCTGGACGCAGAAACAGGGCCCTTTTTGGGGAAGAGCCCTGCAAAAATCTTTCCGGCATAGAAAAGTGCCCATATCATACCGGCTCTTTCCCGGTTAAAAACCTATCAACCAATACTTCCCAAAACGGCGCCCAGCACCAGCACCAGCAGCGTTACACCGCAGAACAGGTATTTCGCCATAGGATAAAACCATTTTCCCAAAGGTTTCTCTCTGGCCAGATTGACTTCTTCCAGAACATATTCCTTTTTGCAGACCCAGAAGAAAAATACGCCTGCCAGCAAAGCACCCAGAGGGCAGATGTAGATGGAACAGACATCCATCCACTGGGAAACGATGGGAGATATGAGCACTCCCACTACAATGCCTATAGCACCGATTAAACAAACCGCTGTCGAGCGCCCCAAATGGAAAAATTCCTGCAAGGTGGCAATAGGCGCTTCAAACAGATTGATTAGGGAAGTCAGAGCGGCGAAGATCACCGCGATGAAGAAGATGACCAGAATCACGCTGCCTCCCGGAATTTCCCGGAGTACATTGGGCAAATAGATGAACATAAGCCCAGGGCCGCCGGCATCCAATGTTTCCCCGGCCACAGCCATAGCGGGCAGGATTACCAATGCCGCCAATACGGCCGCGCATGTATCAAATATGGCCACCATCCGGGCGTCCGCGGGCACATTGGATTTACGGCTCAGATACGAGCCATAGATAAGAGTGCCGTTTCCCGCGATGGAAAGGGAGAAGAAAGCCTGCCCCAAAGCAAAAACCCACACCATGGGATCCAGAAGCCCGGCGGGCTCCAAACGGAAAATATATGTATAACCGGCTGAGGAATTCGGTACAAAAAGGAGATATATTGCCAAGCCTATAAACAAAAGGAAGAAAAGGGGCATCATCACCTTGTTGGCTTTTTCAATGCCCTTGCCGATGCCAAAAATAAGGATCCCCACGGTAATCAGCATCCCGAGCACCTGCCAAACCACATTGGAAGAAGCGGTCTCCCCGAAGAAAGAGGAAAAAGCATCCACGGAAGAAAGATTTATGAGGGAACCGTCCAGAGAACCCACCAAATACTTAAAAATCCAGCCCACTACTACGGAATATCCGATAGCCATAGCCAGAGAACCGATAACTGGCACAAGCCCCAGAAGTTTTCCGGGCCGTTCCGAACCAAACCGCATACCTGATGCTTTCCCGAAAGCATCCACAGGGCCGGAACGAGCCGCCCTGCCAAAGGACATTTCTCCGATTACGCCCGTGGAACCGATAATAATAACAAAAAGAATATAGGGAAGAAGGAACGTTCCCCCTCCGTAAGCGGAAACTCTAGCCGGAAAAAGCCAGATATTTCCCATTCCCACTGCGGAACCAATACAGGAAATAATAAATCCCCATTTGGAATTAAAGGAATCCCGCTGTGTCCGGATCTTACCTTCCTGATCCGTCTGCCTGTTTTTCTCCTGATCTGTCAATACAACCACTCCCATGCAGAACATTGCCTGCGCAATTTTAATCCATGCAGGATCTACCTGCCGTTTCTATAAAAAAGAGTATAGCACCTCATGTTTAAAAAGTCCAGGCAGCAGGATATTTTCCTGAAGCAGAAAAAACAAATGGAAAAAGGGGACTTTCATACGCAGGAAAGTCCCCTTTTTCACATTTACACCTTTCTCTATCTTTGTTATACTTATGGCGTAAAACAAGAGTTTTTCTTGTTCCTTTTCAATTATAGGGTCATGTCTCTCGGATTTGCTGCTTACAAAATCACAAATAATTGCCGGCACACCTTTTCTAAGGTACTTGCCGGCCGCAATACAATCCACCGCATATGGCTCCCAAAAAAGGAGATCCAAATTTGGAAAAGGAGAGAGTTGCCATGCAAATCAAACGTTATTACGAAGATCCATCCGCCCTGCATATCGGCACCATGGAAAACCGCGCTTACTATGTGCCCGATGCTCCCGCAGAGGGCAAATTCCCGGCAGAAACCGTGGAAGAATCTAAAAAGGCTCTGCTTTTAAGCGGCTGCAACTGGAGTTTCCGCTATGATAGCTGCCCGGAAGACGTGCCGGAAAGCTTTATTGCAGAATCCTGCGAAGAAGACGCACTGGGCTATGCCCCCATTCCCGTGCCTGGCTGCTGGCAGAATTACGGCTACGACAGACACCAGTACACCAACACCCGCTACCCCTTCCCCTTTGATCCGCCTTATGTACCGGAGGAAAACCCCTGCGGTTCCTACCGCCGGTGGTTTGAACTTTCTAAGGAACAGGCGGATTCCGAATGCTTCCTGAATTTTGAAGGGGTGGATTCCTGCTTCTATGTCTGGGTAAACGGTTCCTTTGTGGGATACAGCCAGGTTTCCCACTCCACCAGCGAATTCCGTGTTACTGAATTCGTGCGTCCCGGAAAGAACCTGCTTTCCGTGCTGGTTCTGAAATGGTGCGACGGAAGCTATCTGGAAGATCAGGACAAATTCCGTATGAGCGGCATTTTCCGGGACGTATATCTTTTCTTCCGCCCCGCATCCCATATCCGGGATTATTTCGTCCATACGCCGGTTTCCTCTTTTGCGGAAGACGGGCTCACAGGCAGCGCTTCCATCCAGATCGACCTTTCCTGGTATGGGGAAGAAGGAGAAGCGCAGGCTGTTCTCTATGCTCCTTCCGGGGAAAAGCTGGCGGAAACTTCCGGTACCCAGTTCCTTTCCTTCTCTCTGGAAAAAGCGGAGCTTTGGAACGCCGAGCGGCCCAGTCAATATATGGTAGTGCTCTCCGCCAATGGGGAATGCATCCGGCAGATGGTGGGCATCCGGCAGATGGAAATTCGGGACGCCGTAATTTACCTGAACAATACGAAAATTAAATTCAAGGGCGTCAACCGGCACGACAGCGATCCGAAAACCGGATTTACTATCAGCAGGCAACAGCTCATTACCGATCTGACCCGGATGAAGGAACACAATGTAAACGCCATCCGCACCAGCCACTATCCCAATGCTCCCTGGGCCGCCCAGCTCTATTCCAAATATGGCTTCTATGTAATCGATGAAGCCGATCTGGAAACCCATGGCTGTGTGGATATTTACGGAGGCGGTTCCGAACACAGTTATTTCCAGAAATTTGTGGAAGACCATACCTATGGCCTTATCGCCCACGATCCCCGGTTTGAAACCGCTATTGTGGACCGCACCCAGCGGAATGTAACCCGGGATAAAAACAACGCCGCCGTAGTCATGTGGTCTCTGGGCAATGAATCCGCTTACGGCCCCAATTTGGAAAAGGCTGCTGCCTGGGCGAAAGCCTATGACCCCTCCCGTCTTCTCCATTATGAGTGCAGCGTATATCAGATGAAAGGGTATGAAAACGATATCTCCAATCTGGACGTTCATTCCCGGATGTACGCTCCTGTAGAAGCTATTGACTATTATTTTACGGACGAGTTCAAAAAAGAACTGCATAAGCCCTTCATCCAGTGTGAGTATTCCCATGCTATGGGCAACGGCCCTGGAGACCTGGAGGCTTATTATGGCCGTATGCAGAAATACGACGGATATGCCGGCGGATTCGTGTGGGAATGGTGTGACCATGCCATTTATGCGGGTATTACGGAAGAAGGAAAACCCATATACCGCTACGGCGGCGATTCCGGCGAATTCCCCCACGACGGCAACTTCTGCATGGACGGCCTGGTATACCCGGATCGCACTCCACATACAGGCCTTCTGGAATTCCGCAATGTTATGCGCCCCATCCGCGCTTCTCTCGTTTCCGCTGAAAACGGCGTTGTAAAAGCGGAACTGAAAAGCCAGGTGGATTTCCTCAACGCCAAAGACTTTGTCTCTCTGCGCTGGGAGCTTTCTGCGGAAGGCGTTCGGATCGGGGAAGGCACTCTCGATACCCCCGATCTGCCCGCAAAAGGTGCGGCGGAGTTGGAGATTCCCTGCAGCCTGCCGGAAGACGCTTCCCTCCTCACATTGCGCCTTTTGTATCTGCAGAAGGAGAATACGGCCCTTACCCCCGCAGGAATGCTTCTGGGCTTTGACCAGCTCATTCTGAAGGACGTGTCCGTTGCTGCTAAGGCAGCTTCTTCCTCGGAAGGCGCTTCCCCCTGCATTCGGGATTGCGGCGCTTCCATCGTTGTGGAAGGGGAAAAATACCGCTATGTGTTTGACAAGAAGAAAGGCGCTCTTTCCGCCGCTTCTGTAAACAATATTTCCCTTTTGGATAAGCCCATGGAATGGAATATCTGGCGGGCTCCCACCGATAACGACCGGAACATCCGCCGGGAGTGGCAGCGGGCTGGATATGACCGCTCTACCGTACGTGTATACAGTGTGGAAGCGGCTCCTGAAAACGGCGGCGCCGTAATCCGAGCTGAGCTTTCCATTGCTGCCCTGTTTATCCAGCGGATCCTCACCATTTCCGCCCAGTGGCATATTGGCGCGGACGGTTCCATCCGCATGGAAGCCGATGCCAATCGGGATACCGCTCTGCCCTTCCTGCCTCGGTTCGGCCTTCGGCTCTTCCTTCCCAATACCTTCTCCCAGGCGGAATATTTGGGATACGGCCCCTATGAAAGCTACTGCGACAAACATCACGCTTCCTATCTGGGGCATTTTGAAAGTCCTGTTTCCCGCATGCATGAGGAGTATCTGATGCCCCAGGAAAATTCCAGCCATTTCGGCTGCCGCTGGGCTTCCCTGAAGGATGGGGCGGGCGATGTGCTCAAGGTGGAGTCTCCCTCTCCCTTCAGTATGAATGTTTCCCTGTACACCCAGGAAGAACTCACCCAAAAAGCTCATCCCTATGAGCTTATCCCCTGCGGCTCCACTGTTCTTTGCCTGGATAGCTATATGTCCGGCGTGGGTTCCAATAGCTGCGGTCCCGCCCTTATGGAAGAATACAGAGTGGACGGCGAAACCCTTCATATGGACTTTACCCTTTCTCTCCAAACGAAATGCAAATGCTGATAGTAAAAAAGTCTCTCCCCAGCGGGAGAGACTTTTTTATATCCAGAACAATCCAGAATTTTTGCAGCTAAGCCGCCAGAGGCAGAAGCTGCCGGAAAGTTTTGAGCAAACTTTCTTCTCCGGTGTATATCCCGCACCGTTTACCGCAGACTATCTCCGGCTATCCGGCGCAGAGCCTCTTCATCCAGCAGTTCCACAGAACCCCTGGTGAGTTTCACTAAACCCTCGTTTTGAAAATACTTCAGCATTCGGGTGATGACCTCACGGGCGCTGCCCAGATGGCGGGCGATTTCCTCGTGGGTAATCTGCAGGGAGTTTCCCTCCCCAAGGTCGCTTTCCTCCAGCAGGAAAGCCGCCAGGCGGGAATCCATCTTTTTATAAAGGACCTGATTCAAGAGCCACATTACATCCGAAAACCGGGCGCTCATCACTTCGTTTGTATAATTGGAAGCCGCCGCCGATTCCTGCATCACACTGCGGTATATTTCGGCTGGAATATGAAGAAATTCTGTTTCTTCTTCCGTCAGGACGGAAATTTCAAATTCTATCCCCCGCAGCATGCAGGAAGCGGAAAACAGGCAAAAATCCCTGGGAAAAAGCCGGTAAAGGGTGATTTCCCGCCCTTCTTCGGAAAGGATATATCCCCTCGCTCTGCCTTTGATAAGGATCAATACGCCGGTGCAGTCTTCCTCTCCGTTATGGAGAATCACGCCTTTTTGAGCCGTTTCCAAAGCAGAAGCTCTTTTAAGCTTCTCCTGCTGCCTTTGGGCTAGCTCCCGCCAAAAGGGAATATATTCTTCCAAAAGGCCGTCCGGAATTTCCCTTCCGGCAGCCTGTGTTTGTATTCCTGCCCTGCCTGTTCCCATTTTCGCACCTCCGTTTTTCCGTCCGGAAATCCCCGGTATTTGCACCTGAGATTCCCCGTTTCATTTCAATATATCCATATGCAGCTATTTCAAACGGCATACTCTAAAAGCTCAGGAGAAAACTATCCCTTTTTCTCTCCTTCCGGATAATTCCCGGCTTCTTCTTCCCGAATTTTCTGCTTCAGAGCTTCGATCTGCCGCATGCGTTCCAATACGCGGGCTTCCGAACCATGGCCGGCAGGCATATAGTACCTGCGCCCCCTGAGGGAATCCGGCAGGCATTCCATAGCCGTAACCTTCTCTTCTCTGTCGTGAGCGTATTCATATCCTTCCCCATAGTGTAACTCTCGCATAAGGCCTGTTACACCGTTGCGGATATGCAGGGGCACCGGCTCCGCCAGCATAGAAACAGCATCCTTTTTCGCCGCTTCATACGCCGTATACAGGGCGTTGGATTTTGGCGCCAACGAAAGATAGGTAACCGCGTGGGTAAGATGGACGCTGCATTCCGGCATACCGATAAAATGGCAGGCCTGATAGGCCGCCACCGCGATCTCTAGGGCGCGGCTGTCTGCCATGCCCACATCCTCGCTGGCAAAACGGATGAGCCTTCTGGCTACATACAAAGGATCCTCCCCGGCTTCCAGCATTCTGGCCAGCCAATATATAGCTGCGTCCACATCGCTGTTGCGCATGGATTTATGCAAGGCTGAAATAATGTTGTAGTGTTCCTCCCCTTTTTTGTCGTAAAGCAGGGATTTTTTACTGATACATTGTTCCAGCGTTTCCTTTTTCACCACCGTGCGCTCCTGGTTCCGCTCGCTGTTCAAGATCACCATTTCCAGGGTATTGAGGGCCATCCTGGCGTCTCCGTTGGAAAAAGCGGCTATGGCCCGGAGTATTTCCGGGGAAATAGCAATATCCTGCCCGCCGAATCCATTCGGATCCCTGAGAGCCCTCTCAAGAAGACTGACCAGGTCATCTTCTGAAAGGGCATTGAGCACAAAAACCTTGCAGCGGGAAAGAAGAGCGGAATTGATCTCAAAGGAAGGGTTTTCCGTTGTAGCGCCGATCAGGATAATGCTGCCCTTTTCCACATAGGGCAAAAACGCATCCTGCTGCGCCTTGTTAAAGCGGTGGATCTCATCCACAAAAAGAATTGTGCGTTCTCCCAGCCTGCGGGAAGCTTCCGCTCTGGCCATTACTTCTTTAATTTCCTTGATGCCGCTGGTAACGGCGCTGAAATTGATAAAAGAGGCGTTTGTCCTGTTGGCAATGATTCTTGCAAGGGTGGTTTTCCCCACTCCCGGAGGTCCCCAGAAAATCATGGAGGAAATCTGATCCTGTTCAATGAGCCTGCGCAGGATCTTCCCTTCTCCCAAAAGATGCTGCTGCCCCGAAAACTCCGAAAGATCCCGGGGGCGCAGACGGTCCGCCAAAGGTGCCGGCTGTTCCCGACCGCCGAAAAGGGTTTGCTGCCCTTCTTCCCAATCCGCCATATTTTTTCCTTCCTCCCTGCCGCAGATCACAAAACACGGCAAAAGTATTTTTATCAGTATACCATACCCATGAAAGAAAACAAAGCCCAGAAGAAGAAGGCCGCTTTCCCCTTCCGGAGAAAGCGGCCTTCTTCCCGCTCCGTTTCATATGGATACAGCATACATCCTTGTTTTCCCTATTTGAAAATATGTTAAAATACTACGGCTACCTTTCCGCAGTCGCCTTTTGCCATCAGGGCATAGGCTTCCCCGGCCTTCTCCAGAGGGAACTCATGGGTAATCAATTCCTCAGGATGAATACCCCAGCGGACAAGTCTCTCCACCAGCTCTTCCATCCGCCACAGGCTGGTTACCCAGGAGCCGTAAATGGTTTTCTGACCATGAATAATGTCCGGGCTTGGATTAAAGGTGCAGGTATTTCCTTCGCCTACAAAAGCGATCTTGCCCCAGGGACGGGTAGCGCGGATAGCCAACTGACGTCCGGCGTCGCTTGCGCTGGCGTCGATAGCCTTTTCTACGCCGTGTCCGCCTGTCTGGCGCAGGATCTCATCCAGGGCGCCGTCTCCGGGCTTAATGATACAGTCCGCAAGACCTAATTTTCTTGCCAGCTCAATTCTGTAATCGTTCATCTCCACGCCGATGAGCTTTGTAGCGCCCATAGCCTTGGCCAGCATAAGAGCCGCAAGACCTACGGGGCCCAGTCCGGTTACCAAAACGGCGTCGTTTCCGGAAATGCCAATCTTTTCAATAGCTTCATATACTGTTCCAAAGCCGCAGGCTACCTGGGCGCCATCCTTATATGTAAGCTCCTCCGGCAGAAGGATAAGATCCTTTTCCTCCGCCAGGATATAGGGTGCCATACCGCCGTTTCGCTGCCATCCGTAAGCGCGGCGATAGGGGCTTGTGCAGGAAATATAATATCCCCGGCGGCAATCGTTGCAGACGCCGCAGCCGGAAATATGGTATACAATTACCCTATCTCCTTTTTTAAACCGACGCAGACCTTCCCCTTCTTCTACAATAATACCGCAGGGTTCATGGCCAGCCACCATACCGGGAATATATCCTTCGGGGCCTTTTCCCACATGCTCCCTGTAAATGCAGCGGATATCGCTTCCGCAAATGGTGGAAGCTTTCGTCTGGATCAATACTTCGCCGTGCCCCGGCTTGGGAACTTCAAATTCTTTAAACTCCACCGTGCTGTTTCCGGGCAGTGTAGCGCCCATCATAGTCTTTGGGATCTGCTCCATTCTTGTCTCCTCCTTTTGTGTAAACAATAAACACATACTGCCGGCAAACGCCCCTATGGGCTTTTTCTGGGCGCCGCTCTTCCTTTTTTAATGAAACAGTCTTTGCCCTTAACTCCCGGCTTCTCTGCTTTCATTATACCTCTTTGCGAAAAAATGGTAAGATATTCTTGCGACATATTTTCCATATGTATGTCGTATTTTCGAAAGTTTTGCAAACAATTGCTTTTGCTCTTGATACCATCCAGATTTTAAATAGTTTTTTAACACGTAAATGTGAACCATAAAACACATAAAAATATTACACAATTATAGTATTTATAATGTATACCGTTGATTTCGAAAGATTCAAGTGTATAATGAAAGTGTGGATTTTTAATGAAAAGGGGTGTTTTAGGTGAGAAAAATCCGAATTGTCTGTGGAATGGTTTCCCTCCTATTGCTCGTAGCAGCAACTGCGCACATTTTTTATCCTCCTCTCAACAATTGGAAGCTCCTTCTGGCAGGGGAAAGGAATCTATACACCCAGTTTCAGCCTCTTGAAAACACAGATAAAATGCGGGAAGACTTCCGTGAAAAAACCAATATTCATTTTGCAGAAAACGGTATGACCGGCCCTCAGGTGTTTACCCCAAAAAGAGATATTCCGTATTACAGCTCCCCCAACGGGCTTACTCCCGTGTATACTTTGAAAGCGGGGCATACATATGCCATACTGCATGCGGAAGGATACGGATTTGTCACCTGGCCTACCTACAGTAAGGATTGGCGCTTTACACGTCCCTTCGTGGAGGTCAATAAAGAAGACTATATGTCCACAGACTATATTGATTATGAAAAACTCTCTGCTTTACCGGACGCATACATACGCCTTTCTGATCTGGAAGACCTGGCTTCCGGAAAAGCGGCCTTTTTGGAAGTGGAGTATTCCCCCAAGTTATATGAGGTGGATACCCTTATGTATATGTATAAATATGCTTACTCCCCTTCCTCAGCTCCCATTTTCGATATCTGGAACATAAGCTTTCTCCTTGGGGGCTTGCTGCTTTTGGGCATTCTTCTTTTTTGGATGGGAAAAAGCTGGAAGCAGGCAAAAAAGGAGCCAAAAAGCACTCCATAAACTTCAGCATACCGAAAAATTGTAAGAAAAGAAAGGGCGGAAGGTTTTCCGCCTTTTTTCTTGACTTTCCCACTCCCTGCCGATATGCTTAAAAAAGATAAGCAAAGGGGGGCGCGAATATGAAGGAAGATAAAGCCGGTGTTTTTCACGAGGGCCTTCCTCTGCATTTTTCTCTGGGTGGTGTCCGGTGCCACGCCCTGCGGATTTCCTTTGAAACCTATCACCAGCCCATCCCCAGCCACAGCCACAGCAGCAACGGCTGGGAACTCCATCTTGTGTCGGGCGGAAAAGGGAAGGTAACCCTCCATGGGCAATCTCACCCTGTCTTTCCCGGCTGTTTTTTCACCACAGGCCCCAATATTGAGCATTCCCATATTTCCGAACCGGGAAACCCCGTATCGGAATACTGTGTATATCTGAAAATAGAAATTCCCCGGTTTTCAGAAGCCAAAAAGCCGGAAATTCCCGCCTTCCTCCAACTTTTCCTGAAAACCCCCTGCTGGATTGGAAGAGATTCCCACTCCCTTCTTCCTGTTGCCCGGGAACTTCTTAAGGAACTGGACGTCCGGGAAACCGGCTATCTTACCCAATCCATATCTCTTCTCCGGCAGTTTTTAGTGCTTGCCGTCCGCAATTACGAAAGCGGAGGCTCCAAATTGCCTTTTTCCTCTTTGGCCGAAAAGTCCCCCCTGCCGGAGCAAAACTATTCTCTGATCGAAGAAAGTTTTCTATACGGCTACCGGGATCTTACTTTGGAAGAGCTTTCCTCCCACCTGGGGCTTAGCCCCCGGCAAACGGAACGCCTTCTTCGCTCCCAATACGGGAAAACGTTCCGGCAGAAAAAAAACGAAGCAAAAATGTCCGCCGCCTGTCTTCTTTTGGAGGAGGGAAAACACAGTATAACGGATATCTCCCTCTCTCTGGGATATTCCTCGGTGGAGCATTTTTCCGCGGCTTTCCGCCGGTATTTCGGCATGTCTCCCCGTGACTGGAAAAAGAGTCACCGGGAAAATAAACAATCTTCGTCCTAGCACGAGAAAGACTGTTATTTGGTTTCAAAAGTAAACATATACCAGAAAGACTCCTTATCGTACCTGGAATCCATACGATAAAGAGTCTTTTTTGTGTTTAGACCTGTTAAGTCGCAATAGTTTTTAGTTTAATTATTCGTATTCAAAGCTTTTGCACGCCATTTTCCTCTGCGGTAAAGGAGCCAAGTAATGAGAGCGCCCAATATCCAAGAGGCCAGAAGGGAAATATAGAGGCAATCCGGGTTTCCGGTTCCCAGATTAGACTTATCAGTGGCGGTAAACCAGGCAATACCATAAGCGATCGGAACACGGATGATAACCGTTGTGATAATGGAAATCCACATAGGCGTCATAGTATCTCCCGCTCCGCGCATTACCCCCGACAAAGTCTGGGTAATGGACATAGCAATATATCCCACGGCTAAAATACACATGAAATGAAAACTAATATTTACCACTTCCGCAGTGTTGGTAAACATCCCCATAAGCGGTCTTCCGAATATCAAAATCAGCGCGGTCAGGACTGTGGCGGCCACAACTCCCATAATTGTGCCATCCCGTGTGCCCTGGTGCACACGATCCATCTGCCGGGCCCCAATATTCTGCCCTGTAAAAGTGGTCATGGCAGTTCCGAAAGTGAAATTAGGCATCATAGCAAAGCCGTCTACACGCATAACCACAATGCTGCTGGCAATGACTGCCGTGTTGAAGGAATTGGTTAGGGACTGTACTACCATGGCTGCCAGAGAGAATATAGCCTGGCTCAAACCGGCGGGCAAACCCAAACGGGTAAGCTCCCACACCAAGTTTTTATGGAGTTTCAGGGAAGATTTCGTTACCACTACAACATCCTTCATACGCAAAAGCCGGATGAGACAAAGAAATCCGGAAAGAAGCTGTGAAATTACGGTGGCTACGGCCACACCCATAACCTCCCAGCCAAATACGATGACAAATACAAGATCCAAAACAACATTCAGCCCACAGGCGATCATCAGATACACAAGAGGCCAGAAGGAATCTCCCAGTCCGCGCAGAACACCGGAAAGAATATTGTAAGCTGCCGCTCCCAAAACGCCTACAAAAATGATTACAAGATAGGTCTCCGAATACCCGAAAATATCCGCAGGCGTATTCAAAATGCGGAGAAGCGGCGCGGTAATGATTGGGCCAAGCACCATGATTACCGCAGAAGAAAGCACGGTAAGGATAATAGTATTTCCTACTGTTTTAGAAAGAAGGTCCCCTTGCCGGGCACCAAAATATTGGGAAACCATAACAGTGGCGCCTGTAGCGATGCCCATAAATAGAACCAAAAGAAGATTCAGAATCGGGCCGCTGGCTCCAACGGCAGCCAAAGCTGTGTCTCCAACGTATTTACCAACCACAATAGAGTCCACCGTGTTATACAGCTGCTGCGCCAGATTGCCGATCAAAAGGGGAACGGCAAACTGAATCAAGCCGCTTAAAGGTTTTCCCTGGGTCAGATCCTGTGCCCCAAAAAAAGATGATACTTTTCCTGCCATATGTATACAATTCCTCCCGTTTTATTTCTATTTCCGATATCTTTCAATGATTATAACACATGCAATGAAAGGTAAAGCGGGATCCCAAAATAATCCAGCTGCAAATACAAAGAGAGAACCATCCCGGCAGGCTGCCGAAGACGGTTCTCTATCCGAAACATATCGGTTTTTATACTCTTCCAGCCCAACAATCCATATCGTGCCGACCGGAATTTCGTCCCTTTGCCTGTTTATTTCGTATAGTTATCAAAATACCCCTGGATATAAATAATAGGTGTACCTTTATCGCCGCTGCCCGAGGTCAGATCCGCCAAACTGCCAATCAAATCCGTCAGCCTGCGAGGTGTTGTTCCCTGGGTCACCATGGTGCCTTTTAGATTCTCGGCCTTTTCATCTTTTTTGTGGATATAATCCTTGATAGCTTCCCTCAAATCCTCTCCGGAAAGGCTGGCAAAATCGTTATCGGCCAAATATTTAAGTTTGACCTCGTTAGGAGTTCCTTCCAAACCGGGGGTATACGCAGGGGAAACAACCGGATCTGCAAGCTCCCAGATTTTTCCCACAGGATCCTTGAAGGCACCGTCTCCGTATACCATTACCTCCACGTGTTTACCCGTTTTTTCCAGAATAGAACGGTGAATAGACTCCACAAGTTCTTCACAGTGAATGGGGAAAAGTTTAACGGTATCTTCTGTAGCTTTATTGGAACCTAAAAGACCATACCGGTCATTATAACCGCTTCCGTCCACACTTTCCCGCAGGATATCATCCAGGGAATAGACCTTTTCAGCCCCCGCTTCCCGTAGGATACGTTTTGTCCGCTCACGGGTGTGAATGTCACAGCAAAGCACGCTCTTTGTATACGTTAAAATCGCCTTCGGGTTGTTAGCAAAAACAATTTCCGCTTCTGCGCCGCAGTCCTCAATGAGCTTCTTATAATACTCTACATAATCTACACCAGTGAACACATGCTTTTCATATCCAAAATATTTTCTGTATTCTTCTTCAGAAAGCACATCCGACCAGGGATTTACACCGGATCTGTCCAAAACATCCAGATCGATCAGATGGTTTCCCACTTCATCGGAAGGATAGCTGAGCATAAGAACAATTTTACGGCATCCTTTGGCAATACCCCTGAGGCAGATCGCAAAACGGTTCCGGCTCAAAATGGGAAAAAGGACTCCCACCGTGTCGCCGCCGAATTTATTGCGCACATCCTTGGCAATTTGATCCACATGAGCGTAATTCCCCTGTGCCCGAGCCACTACGGCTTCCGTCACCGCAATCACGTCTCTGTCCCGAATTTCGAACTGCTCAGCCTGGGCAGCAGTCAATACGGAATCAACCACAATTTTGGAAAGGTCGTCCCCTTGACGAATAATAGGGGCGCGGATTCCCCGGGATACAGTTCCAACCATACGATCCATTATGCATTCCTCCTGCTTATATAACGTCTGGGCATCCAGTTGTCTTTCTACTCTGAATAATCGCGGCGTTATTCACAAGAAACCTAAGAAATAAAGGAATACGGATTCATCTTTTCCGTTCTTGCTTTTTTATGTTCAGCGCCGGATTTTTAGGTGTATTGTCTGCGTGAAAGACGTTCAATCAGTATTATTATACTGATTTTTATATCCAGAATCAATATTTATTCACTATATATGCTCTGTTATTGACAAAATCTTTTTATATTTTTGCTTTTCAGAATGCATGCATACTTTTGGCATTTTCCTGCCCTATAATCATTTCATTTAATCTTCTTTTGTTCCCTTTTTAACAAAAACGGCATATACCTGTGATTCCGCACCATATTGAGCCACCTTTATTTACATAAATAAGAACTTTGCATCCGTAAAATTAACACAAACATGGTTTTCGATTTTATTTTATGTAGTCATACTAATAACTGTCGAAAAGAACACGAAATAAAGGAGACTTAAAAAATGAAGAAAAGATTTTTGTTTATGGGCCTAGCTGCAGTGGTAGCTGTTAGCAGTATGAGTATCGGTTTTGCTTCCTGGAAAACCGATGCTGCAGGAACAGGCAAAGTAAGCGCATCCGGAAAATGGGATATTTCCGTAACAGATGCAGCTCTGGAAACTTCCGCAGGTACTGAAGTTTCCGTAAGGGATTACGCAATGAAACGCACCTCCGCAAAAGAAGACAGCCTGATCGCCGCCACTATTTGCATTTCCGGCAATGCGGAACAGTCTGGTTCCCAATCTACAGAACCCATGAGCGATTATGTTGGATATTACGCCGTCGATACCTCCAAATACAGTTTGGAAGATCTTCAGTCCTTTACAGATAAGAGTGCTATGGATGCTGTAAAAAATGACAAAACCACTCTGGATCTGGATAGATACCTGAATGCGTATTACCGTCACTTTACCGGTGATCCCGCATACAGCAACAAGCAGGCCGCCAAAGTTGTAGATAGTTTCTTATCCGATTCTACCGCTCTTTTAAAAGAAAAATTTCCTGAAACATACGCAAATTATATGATTGTATATCTTTCCAATAGCGGCGGATGGGGTAAATTTAATTATACAATTGCTTCCATGGGTGAAACCATCCTTACCGGCGAAGATATTGCCGAAGACAATTTGGTTGACTTGGACGGTGCAACCGTGAATTTTGCCGATGTTTCCTTCCAGATTCCGGATTCCTGGGCTGCTTACACCATTACAGTTACAAATAATGGAACGACTGCCGCCAGCCTGGAGAACGCCGATATCTATCTGGATACAGAGGATAAAGATCAATTGACCGTGGATGTTCCTTCTCTTTCGGGGGAAGTTCTGGAACCCGGTGACTCTTGCACAGTTACCGCTGTTGTAAAAGCTCTGGATGATGGTTCTCACGAGCTGGACGCCTCCGGTTCCCTTGTAATTCACCTTCCCTATGGGCAGGAGACTGTCGAACCGGCTCCCTCCGCCTCCCATATCCATACAAAATAAAAATACATATTCCTTTTCAACATAACCCATCTCCCATTTTAAAGTTGCAAAAACCAACAGGAGAAAACAACCGTTTATTTCGGTTGTTTTTTCCTGTTTTATAAGGATAAAAAATATCGTTATACATTGGAGGTTTTTATGTCTGCCGCAGATATATCAGAAAAAAAACGGACTGTATGTTTCCGAAAGCTTCCACTATCCTCAGTGGTATGTTGGGGAAGCGTTGTGCTATTTTTCCTTCTTTTTGTTGCTTTTTTTAGAGGATGGCTCCCTGTTTTTCCCGTAGCCATAGCTACTGGAAGTATGGAACCATCCATTCAAATTGGGGATGCGGTCATTCTCTGCCAAGCGGACCCCGTGGATCTGCAAACAGGCGATATCATTCGATATGAAAAAAACGGCAAGTCCGTCATTCATAGGATCGTAGATATCCGTGAAACAAAAAACGGGAAAACGGGATTTATAACCAAAGGAGACAGCAACACTTCTCCGGATACTGGAATAGTCCTGCCAGAGGCCGTAACCGGCAAAGTGATATGTACACTTCCAAAATTCGGATATGTAAGTCTTTGGTTAAACGGCCAGCTTTAGTATAAAGAATAAAAAACAGTCCGGCGCGGATATCTTCCGCGCCGGACTGTTTTTAAAGCGATATTTCTTAAACCGCTGCCGCCATTCGCTTTACATCTTCTTTGGAACGCACACCAACAGAAGAAGCAACTACCTTTCCATTTTTTACAACAACAAGCGTAGGGATGCTCATAACACCAAACTGCTGAGCCAAAGCGGGTTCCTCATCCACATTCACCTTAACGATTTTGGCTTTGTCTCCCAGCTCTGCGGCAGCTTCCTCCAGAATGGGGGAAAACATGCGGCAGGGCCCGCACCAGGAAGCCCAGAAGTCAATCAAAACAGGGGTATTGGCCGAAGCGGTCAGAACTTCTTCCTGAAAATCAACAGTTTTAACAGAACGGATTGCAGACATACAACATTCTCCTTTTTGAGGCGGGGTGTATTACCCGGCCGGTTATTCATGTATACTGGTAGGGAATCCACGAAACGGCTAAACATTTTTCCGTTTCAGGAATCTTTGTTTTCTCATCATCCAGCGTTTCCTGGATGATGATTACAGTATACTGTGTTTATGCAATCTTTTCTGTGATTATGTCACACTATAAAAATTTGTATCATCAGCATGATTCTACGAAACCACATAAGGGAAACAAGGGTCCATATTATTGATAACAACATCGCTCTTTTCTTTTGGCATATGAAATTTCTGATATTTTTGCTGAACCGGAATATATTTTTCACGATACTTTTCTAAAATGTCGTTTCCGAATTTAGGTACATCCCTAATGCTTGCCCTATGTAACATTTCATTGAAATCTATATCCAGATAAATTTTAAAATCAATAAACGCCTCCAGGGGTTGGCGGTATAACAATACCCCCTCAAGGATCACTAAGGAATTCCGGGTGATTTCATACTGCTTTTGCTTTATATACGTATCCGATTCCAAATCCAAAAGTTTGAGTTTGGCTGAAACCTTTCCAAACTGTTTCAAAGGCAAAAGGAGGGTATGTATCAGACGCGGTATGTCAAAAGCATTTGCAAGATAGGCCTCCACCTCATTTTCTCCCTGCATACGCAATGATTTTGGGTTATGAAAATCATCCAAATGTATAAGAACAACATGTTGCCCTTTATATTGCAGGAATATAGAAAAATCATTTGCAAATATGCTTTTCCCGGATGTGTCAATACCATTGATGCCGATACATCGTATTGAAGAATCCTGCTGAATCCTGTTCCAGATTTGAAAGAACAAGGTCATGCGTATGATCCATGAATAAATATCCGACGGATTTTTTGCAGCAAAATGCATTCGCCTTTGCTCTTCAATAGAGCCATACCCATAGAAAGCTCCAATAAAAGGGAAACCATTCTTCTGAGCCGCTACCAAATCACTCAGCCTATCTCCTACTAAAATAATATTTTCACTAACGGCGTCCTTCATTTTTTCAGACAAAATCTGCTCTTTGCCTTCATATCCGCGGGAAGAAAGAATCCCATGAAAATATTTTTCTATCTTGGTAGATTTTAGGGCCAAGGAAATATATTCTGGACTTCCGTTTGAACAAATCCATAGCTGAAAGCCACTTCTGTTGAGTGTATCCAAAAGCTCAACAACGCCTTCAAACAGCCTTCCGTCTTTTTCCAAACATTCTCGCTCCTTTTTACGAAAAACGAAAGTCAACCTTTCAAAATCTCTACAGGTTGGAGCGATTGCATGTAAAAAGGACGGAGTACTTTTTTCTATATGGCTTAAAATGGTTTCATCCTCAACATCAGGCAAAGCCAAACATTCCAGTGTATCATGTACCGCTTTGCAAATATGCAGATGCGTGCAAAGAAGCGTCCCATCAAGATCAAAAACGACTATGCCTTTCCATTCATCATTCTTCATCTTTAAGACTCCAAGTTTTCAGCAGTCATCCTGTCTCCACATGAAGAGGGGAAGGGGCAGCCAGCTTTTCACAGCGGCAGAAAGTTTGCGAGCCTTCTCAGAAGGAAGTTCCCTCCAGCCCTCCGGGGCAAAAAGGAACCTGCCGGCCTCTAGGGCGGAAAGGGTAAAGAGAGGCTCGGTTCCCGCTTCCGGGGGAAGCATCCGGGCGCAAGCCACCCCATCCTTCAACTGCATATACAGGATCCCTCTGCCTTCTATGGCAAAGCAGAGCTCCCCTTCCGGCAGGGGACCTTCCGGAGAATTCTGTTTCTGCCGGAAAAACACTTCCGCCGTCTTTGCAAAATCCATGATCCGGAAATTGCCGTCCGTGGTTATAACCATTCCGCTAGAAAGCCTTCCCAGCTCGGGAGAAAGCCTTTCTTCCCAGAGGGGAAGGTCTATGTGTATCTCCTTTAAAGCGGCAAAATCCAGCAGGGCTTTCAAGACCTGGGGCAGCCTTTTTTCCTCGCCGTTTTCGCTTCCCGTTTCGGGGAGAAACAGCATTTCCAGAATGGAACTGCCAGCAAGGCAGAGATACCCAATCCATTGGCCGTCTAGAAAAATGCCGTAGGCATCCGCGTGCCAGGAATGGAGAAGATCGAGAAATTCCTCTTCCTTCCGCTCAATGCGGACCTTCTGCCCCTGGTGCAGCTCCCAGGCTTTCCGCAGCCAGGAAGAATCCTTTTCCGCTTTTTCAAAAGAAACACCGGAAGCATCCAAACCGCCATACCGATGGCGGATGCTGTCCTCTTCTATAGAATAGCGGATAACAGGCCCCGCGGGAACATATCCGAAATACTCATATCTTTGCCGTTTGCCCCCTAAAACGCTGAAAGCATACCCTTCCTTTTCCATATCCTCCAAAGCCCAATTCATCAGAGCTTTCATATATCCTTTTCCCTTGCAGATAGGATGCACGCTTACGGTACCCACGCCGTTTATTTTCAGGATTTCATCCCCCACCCGGTATTCCATGGGAAGAACGCACACTTCGCCCCGGATAACGCCATCCTCTTTTACAAGATAATGATATTTCTGCGTAGGTTTTCCTTTTCCATACAGATTTGGAAGTTGGCTTCTGAAATCGTGGGGGCAATAGCTTTTACTGAATATAAAATCCGCAAAATCCACAATTGCCTGTTCATCTTCCGGGGTGCCTTTGCAGTATGTTACGTTCATTTTGATTCTTCCTTTCTGTTTTTGCCTTCACTTTCCCCTTCCAGCGCAGATACAAGAAGAGTTGGCCTATCTGGCGCCCTTGCTAAAAGATACATGCGTTCCTTTTATACTCCGCTTGATTGCAGGTAAAAACACGCCATCCCAACGTTAAGGAAGAGCCCTTTGCAGGCTGAAACCGCTGTATCTTTAGAAACGTACCTTTTCTTTATAAGATACACGTATTTTATCACGTAACAAATGAGTCGCGCAACAAATTATCCTAAAATATTTCTATTCTTTTGCATTCATTTAAATCTGCTTTTTATTTTGCTTTTTATTTTTAAATTACTCTTTATATTTTTGTTAAATAACAGCATAAATATATTGATTTTTCTCAGTAACTATCGTATAATTTCTTTATAATTATTTAGCTTTTTGCGGTATATTTTTAGCAAAACCGCACATCCCCGGCCGGAATATACAGGTATTTAAAAAGCGACTGTACTATACCGCCGGGCAATTGAAAGGAGTTGTATGTATGCTGAGAAAAGTTCTCACCGAAAATGGATGGGTGGAAGGTATTCCTGCCGCAGATCCTCGTATTACCGCCTTTAAAGGCATCCCCTTTGCTGCGCCTCCTGTAGGAGACCTGCGCTGGCGTGCTCCTCAGCCGGCAGAAAATTGGGAAGGCGTGCGCAAGGCGTATACCTTTGGCCCCATATCCATGCAGGAAACACCCGGAGCAGGAGATCCGGAAGCCTTGTATAACAAAGAATGGCATGTGGATCCTGAAATTGCCATGGGAGAAGACTGCCTGTATCTGAATGTTTGGACACCTGCCAAAACCGGCAACGAAAAGCTTCCGGTGCTCTTCTGGATCTTCGGCGGCGGCCTGCAGTGCGGATATCCCGCCGAAATGGAGTTTGACGGAGAGCGTATTGCCCGGCGGGGCGTAATCCTTGTCAGCGTAAACTATCGGGTAAACGTATTTGGATTCTTTGCCCATCCGGAGCTTACCGCTGCAGCCGGGGATGAACCCTGCGCAAACTTTGGTCTTCTAGACCAGCGGGCTGGCATGGAATGGGTAAAACGCAACATCGCCGCTTTCGGCGGAGATCCGGATAATATTACCATTTTTGGCCAGTCTGCCGGCGGCGGAAGCACAACAGCTCACGTTACTTCCCCCATGGACGAAGGGCTTTTCCAGAAAGCTATTATTCAAAGCGGCGGCGGCTTCTGCCCCGGCTTTAACCAGGGATATAACTCCCTCAGGCAGCAGGAAGAAATCGGCGAAGGATTCCTTAAGTATCTGGGTGTTTCTTCCATAGAGGAGGCAAGAAAAATTGATGCCCGAACCTTATATGAAAAGGCGCTTGCGTATCCTGTGGAAATCAAAAACGGCAGACCTTCTCTGAAATGGAGCATGGTTATAGACGGAAAATTCCTCAAAGAAGATCCCGTCAGCGCAATTTTGAATAAACGCCGCTGGCCGATCCCCCTTATGATGGGAAATACGCTGGATGAGTTCCCCGCCACACCGCAGTTTAACTCTCTGGAAGATGTAAAGAACTATGCCCAGTCGGAATTTGGCGATGCTGCAGAGGAATATCTCGCTCTTTGTGATTTTGCTTCCGGCGATTTGGAACATATCCGCCAAAAAGCTACCTACAATGCCTTTGAGCTTGGAAATCTGCTTTGGGCTGAAATGAACCCCCAGCTCTCCGATCTGCCTATTTATCTGTATCGCTTCAATCCCGAAATGCCGGGAGACAACAGCGGTTCCTTCCATTCCTCCGAGCTCTGGTTTGTATTTGAGACTCTGGCAAAATGCTGGCGTCCCTTCCGGGGAAAGCACTACGACTTGGCCAGACAGATCTGCAACTACTGGACCAATTTTGCCAAAACCGGCGATCCCAACGGCCCCGATGACGACGGCACGCCTATGCCTGTCTGGACACCCTATACGGAAGATTGCCCCAAGGCTATGTATTTTGGGGATACCGCCGCTATGGATACAAAAGGCTATTCCGACCTTCTTAAATTCCTTTTGCGGGAAGGGCTGAAAAAACTCAATAAAGAATAAAAACGCGCAATAGCCTGAAAGAGCATAAAACGTAGGATTTATCTGTTTTTTATCATTGGTGAATACTACTACCTCCTTAAAAAGCGTTCCCTCCAAAATAGTATTTGGAGGGAACGCTTTTCCATTTTTGCAAAAACCTTTCTTGTAAATAAAAAAGGTCCCCTTTGACCCAATGGCAAAGGAGACCTTCCTAATTTTTGTTTTTAATTCTTGTGCTAACCTTTCCGGCCTTGCTCTACAGAATTGCTCCAATAAAATAATCAAAGAAGCCCAAAATGACGGAAACAATTTTCAATATGGGCATCCCAGAAGCGCCAGTCATGCACACCCGGCCCTTCCTCATACCGGTAGGAGAAGGGATTGCCCGGTTTTTCCTCAAAATACTTCCGGGTCAGCTGTGCAGGTTGATAGCCTCCGTCCTCTGTGCCGATACAATGGTAGATTTTAGGAAGCGGACCGCCGGCTTTTAGGGCAGCATCTCCGAGTGCATAAATATCGCTTTTTCCTCCCATGAGATGATCGAATTCTTCGCCGTAGATATTATCCATCCAGCCAAACCACTGAGGGGATTCCCTACGGAGAGGGCTGCCCTTTGTGGTGATTCCTTCCGCAAAGTTGCTGGCGGAAAAACACCCGATCCCCGCGAAGCGTTCCGGCTGAGAAAGGCCTATTTTCAAAGCTCCGTATCCACCCATGGAAAGCCCCGCTATGAAGGTATCCTCCCGCTTTTGGGAAACGGGAAAAAGGCGGGCTGCCATTTCAGGAAGTTCTTTCGTAATGTGGGTAAAATACGCAGGCCCATGAGCCATATCGTTATAAAAGGAAAGGTGGGCATCTGGCATAAAAACCGCCAAATGCAAAGGTTCTGCATACCGCTCTATGGAGCTGAAGCGCTGCCATGCTGTGCAGTCCTCACTCCACCCATGAAGAAGCCAAAGACTGCGGAAAGGTCCTTTCTCGTGTTCCGGGAGAAACAGATTCATCCTGGTTGTTTTTGCCAAAGCCTGAGAAAAATATGTCATTTGAAGAAATGCCATACAAATGCCTCCTCTTTTTTTATAAATGAAGTCCCATAGACTTACTTCTATTTACAATTCCTTTTTATCCTTCTTCCGCTAGGGAAGGCGCATGTTCCGGTTCCGTACGCTTTTGAAGGCCCGGAAACAAGCTCTCTCTTTTCTGGTACACATTAAAGACCAAAATACCCGCCGCTAAAATCGCCGCCGTCATCCAAAAGGCAGCTTCATATCCCCAGGCGGAGGAAATGGCTCCGCCGATTACAGGGCCCATTCCCTGGCCGATATCGGCGCCGATGTAAAAGGTACTGGCCGCAACGCCGGAACGCAGCGGGCCTGCCTTTTTAATGCATTCCGCCTGCAGGGAAATCTGTCCGCCCCCCTGCCCTGCCGCTTTCAAAACAGCAGCCGCCAAAATCATGGGCAATATGGTAGCGCGTCCGATCAGAACCATTGCCCCTATGGAAGCCAGCAAAGAAAGGTTTACAATCCAGGTAAGCCCGCTTTTATCCGCAAGACGTCCTATCAAAAGGCGCATACCAAACAATACTACCGCGCTCACCGTGAAAAAGGACATATACCCTGCGATATGCCTTTCATCGCAGAATATCTTAAGGAAGGAATTTACGATTCCATTTGCAAAAGAAAAAAGTCCGCCGATCAATGCGAATACCGCCACATCCATAGCAATAAGACTGCGCCAGGAAAAACGGCTCTTTTTGCTGTCGGTTTTCTCCCTCTCTGCTTCTTTTTCCGCTGTCTCTTGGTTTTTATAGGGGAATTGGATCAGCAGAATTACGCCTACAGCTGTGAGCCCTGCAATGAGGAAAAAAAGTGTCCTATATCCGAAGGCTTCCTGTATGGCAGCCCCCATGCCGGGACCTACAGCCTGTGCAAACACTTGGCCAAGCCCATAAAAACCCAACCCTTCGCCCATACGGCTTCTTGGGATGCAGGTGCTAACCAAGGCGATATTCGCCGTTCCGCTCACGCCGAAAGCCGCTCCGTGTAAGATGCGCATGACTAGCATGGAGGATACGTCCGGAACCAAAGCATATCCTACGGACGAAAGAGCTATCAGTATAGTTGCAAAAACACAGATCCATTTTTTGTTGAACCTATCCGACGCGGCGCCCGCAAAGGGACGTATACAAAGAGCCGTTATGGAAAAAATCCCCGCAATTACACCCGAAACAGTCAGACCTGCCCCAAGGGTATTTTTGGAATAATCCACAATCATTGTGTATACCATATTGAAGCCTACGGCAGTAATAAAGCTTACAAGGATCAAAAAAAGAAACTGCCCTGTCCAAAGCCGCTCTTTCTTGGGATTTCCTGTTTCCTTGTGAGCTTTTTTCTCGTCCGCATTTCGTGCCAACCGTGCCATGCTCTTCACTCCTCCATTTTATTCTCGACAATCTACTATTGTCGTTTAGCTAATATTATTAGCATATTAAGCTTCTTATTTTAATAATATTAGCATCATTTTTTCTGTTTTTAAATCTAATTATGCAATATATTTATAAAACATTTATTGTTTTTCTTGTTTATTTCGTAATTTTAAAAATATTATTTTTTATTTCTTTTAAATTAGTATTCTAAGTAGCTAAAAACAATATTTAAACTTTTGTATACTTTAATTTTCGGTATTGCATATAAATATTCCTACCATTTTTGATCCTTTTCAGGCTTATATATTCTTTCTGCAACATATACATTTGAAAATGATACTAAAACATTTTTGTGAACCTTATACTTTTTTGTCTACTTTACGTTCCTTTCTTGTGTTTTCATTTCGCTGATAGTACAATAACCCTGTATAAAGTTGTTATAGCCGGTAATCTTTCTGTGGGAAAAATTCCGGCTAAAAGGGAGGAATTACAAATGAAAAAAGCAACCGGGTATCCCGTGCACGTGCGGGATCTAAACACACGGGACGTGTGCATTGTCCCTGTAGAAGAAACAAAAACCTATTATCTCATCGATTGTAAACCACGTCCCGGCCAGAAAAAGCGCTGCGTCAATATCCGGGAAAGTAAAGATCTCGTATGGTGGAGCGAATCTGAGCCTATATTTGAGCCAGATGAAAGCTTTTGGGGCCAGTTAGACTTCTGGGCACCGGAAGTGCACCACTATAAGGGCAAGTATTATCTGGTGAGTTCCTTCCGGAAGCCAGGCGGCTGCCGGGGATGCCAGTTCCTGGTATCCGATTCCATCAAAGGCCCCTATAAACCCATGGTTAACCATCCGGCCACCCCGGAGAACTGGCATTGTCTGGATGGTACCCTCTATGAGGACAAAGATGGGAATCCCTGGATGGTTTTCTGCCACGAATGGACCCAGGTCCAGGATGGGCAGATGTGTGCTGTCCGTATGAAAGAGGATCTTTCCGATTCTATTGGGGATCCCATCATTCTCTTCCGCGCTTCAGAAGCCCCATGGAAATTCACCGACGATAAAGGTCTCTGGGAATTCAGCGACCCCCAATACAACGTGGGCTGGGCCCGTATTACCGACGGCTGTTATATGTATCGGGCAAAAAACGGCGAGCTCCTTATGACTTGGACCAGCTATTCCAACACCGCCTATACAACCGGGTATGCCCGTTCTCTTTCCGGAGAGATCCAGGGTCCTTGGGTTCAGGAACCAGAGCCCCTTTTCAGCCAGGACGGCGGGCATGCTATGTTCTTCCACCGGTTTGACGGAACTCTTATGATGGTGCTTCACAGCCCCAATCGTCCCGGGAAGGAACGGATGCTTCTTTTTGAAATGGAAGACAATAACGGTAAGCTGTATATTAAAAATGAATTAACCGGAAATTTTCTTTGGATCTATGAGGAAAGGGACCAGCGGTATCTGGATACATTAAAAGAACCTTCTTCCAAAGAGGCGGATCCGCCTGCGGAAAGCAACGTATAAAACCTTTCTTCGCCTTTCATTCTTTGTAATCTTTAAAAAACCGGCTGTTCCGTAAAATTCGGAACAGCCGGTTTTTTTATCGTTTTAAGATCTGCAGATGTCAATAATTCTGCCTTGAAGTTTATTCCTGCTCAGGGAAACCGCCGCAGGTTTTGCGAAAATTCAAAGAAAGAGGCATAACCCTGGTAAGAGGACGCCGGTCATTCTTTTGCACAGCTGACCAAATCATCCGCAGGCATTCAGCGCTCATTTCTTCAACGGGCATAGATATACTGGAAACAGCAGGCTCCGTATAATCCTCCATAACGCCGCCGAAGGAAAGAAGCTCCATATCCTCCGGAATACGTATACCGTTCTGCAAAAACGTCCTAACAGCGCCAACTGCCATGTCGCTGATCTGCACAAAAACAGCTGTCGGCAAAGGCTTTCCCTGCTCCATAAATTTCCTAGCAGCCCGAACGCCGCCCTCTGTGCTAATATACTCTTCCTGCACAAACTCCGGATCCAACGTTAAACCAAGATACCGGCATCCGTCCAAAAATCCCATTTTCCGCAAGCTTCCCGATTTATTGAGATCTGTAGGCATAATAAGGCCAACTCTCTCATGCCCTCTGGCCCGAAAGATAGACGCTGCCTTTCGGCCGGCTTCATAGTCGTCCACGGATACGGTGCTGTATTTTTCTGTAGGATGGTTATATAGAATCACAGGAATATCAAAGGTATTTTTCATAAGAAAAGGAATATCTTCCTCCTCAGACATACCCAGAACAATAGCACCCTGGCAAGACAACGAAGAAAAGAACTTCTGGCACTTTTCCAACTGCCGGAAACGGAACGGGCGGATGAGAAGGTCAATTGGGAGATTTTCCTCCAGCACAACCTGATGAAGTCCATAGAGTACACGGCCTAAAATGATTTTTACATCCGGAATATAGGGGATAAATACAGAAATTGCGACCCTGTCTCCACGCTCACACTGCGCCTGCCGGCGCCTAGCCCGATTTCCCAGCTCATAGCCCATTTCATTTGCCCCATCCAGCACCCTTTTTTGGGTGGCTTTGGAAATCCGCATTTCATCCCCTCTGCCATTGAGGACAATAGAAATTGTCCCTTGAGAAAGGCCCAGAGCCTCAGCAAGTTCTTTGATTCGAATGGAATTTTTCTTCATGTACATTCCCCTTTATCCGCACTGTACTTGTAACGCCATCAAACCTGAAAACACTTTTCGTTTCAGCAGCACAGCTTTTTAGTGACTTTATTGTTTCAGTATAACGTAAAATACAAAAAAATGCAATTCTTTAGCATAGCTAAATTTTTTTAAAATAATTTTACCAAGCAAAAAGAAGAGGAAGCAACGCTGCAGCTGATTTTCTCCAAACATCCCATTCGTGATAGCCAGGGAAACTGGTATACTGCACATTGTATCCCAGAGAACGAAGCTCCTCTACCTGGGGTTTGGTAAAAACATGGCGCGGATCCTGCTCACCGCAGGTAATGAAAGTTTGCAGCATGGATGCGTTATACTCTGCAGGAGTAGAAAACACATCGGAAAAATCATAGGGGATTCCCATTATATCCTTCCCTTTAATAGCAAAACCCGCTCCGCAGCTAAACATTGCTAGAGATGCAAATAAATCTCTGTGATAAAACGCCATATTCCTGGCATGGCTGGCTCCCATAGAGAGGCCTGCGGCGCAGCGGTATTCCCGCTGGGCTTTTGTGCGAAATTTAGCATCTATAAAAGGAATGCAGTCTTTTGCAATAACCTCATCCATAGGAAGGGAGGTATAGCTGCCGTCCTCTTGCTGCACATGGGCATATCCACTGTTCATTACCACAAGCATTTTTTGCGATCTGCCTTCTGCAATAAGATTATCCAGAATATAGTGGATCTTTCCCTGCCAGATCCATCCGCATTCGTTTTCGCCTCCCCCGTGCTGCAGATACAACACAGGATACCTCTCATCCCCTCCATCATATCCGGCCGGCGTATAAACCCAGCATGCCCGCATTTTTCCGGTTACAGAAGAAAAATATTGTTCCATCCGAATACTTCCATGCGGAACATCTTTACAGTAGTAATCCGTAAACAGAGGATCGGGCATCTCAAAATAATTGATAGCCTGTCCGCATCCATAGCCTACAGGAGCTATTGGATTCAGGGTTTCCACACCGTCTACAGAATATGTATGATAGTGGAATCCAGGTGTAATATTTTCCAGATACGTTTCCCAGTAGCCGGAACCATCTTCCATCTTTTGGAGAGGAAAGCTTCCCTCCATAGAACCTCCTATACCCACAATGGCAACAGAAGAAGCATTTGGCGCATAATACAGCACCCGCACCTTTCCATCTTCCGTTATGGATATACCCGGTCTGTCTTCCAGCCCCTGGGTTCGTGTTTCTGGTTTTCCATCGGGCCTTTTCACTCCGTAAAACGGATCAAAATACAGCATCTGCTGAGTCAACGCCGGGTTTTCAAACGCCCTTTTCAAATACATTTAGATCGCTCCCTTCTCAATTTGACAGATTTTATGAAACACAATTACGATTTCAAAATCCTGCAGCCTATTTCTATATCCCCCAATTGTAGACCTGCATTCTTTAAATGCTTATTCTACTGCAATGGAGTTTTCTAGCAAAAAACCGGGGCGTACGAAAGGTACGGCCCCGGCTTTCCGGTTACTTTTCAAAGGACAATTACAAACCTATTCCTTCATTCCGCTGGAAACAATACTGTTTACAAAATATTTCTGGCCAAATATAAAGATCAGCAGAAGGGGAACGATAGAGATCAGTCCCGCAGCAAAAGCAGGCCCATAATTTGTAGTAGACTGACCGACAAAATACACGATGCCGTTTGAAAGCATGCGCTTATCGGGAGAATTTGTCATCAGCAAAGGCCAAAGGAGATCATTCCATGCACCCGTAAAGCTCAAGACAGCCTGGGTAACCAGAGCAGATTTACACAGAGGCATCATAATTCGGAAAAAGATTCCAAATTCCGTAAGCCCATCCAGTCTTCCTGCCTCTTCCAGCTGCTTGGGAAGGGTGGTATAGAAAGAGCGCATAAAGAAAATTCCTACTACTCCTGCAAAACGGGGGACAACAAGCCCTGCAAAGGTATCCACAAGACCCAAGAAATGCAATTCCATAAACAGAGGAAGCATAATAACCTGGAACGGAATCATCATGGAAGCCATCAGGATGGTAAAAATAACATTCTTGCCCTTAAACTGCACTCTTGCAAACGCATATCCCGCCATAGCATTAAAGAGGAGGGATACCACCGTTGTAACAATAGCAAAAAGGAAAGTATTTTTTACATAGAGAAGGATAGGGATTCTCTTAAATACATCGATGAAGTTATCCATTACCCATGCCCGGGGGAAATACGTAGGCGGGAATTGAATAATCATTTTCGGAGGACGGAATGCAGAAAGACATGTCCAGAGAATGGGCAACACAATCAGCATAGCCATAAAAAGCAGAAATAGCCAAGAAAGCAGTTTCAGAAGGATCTGAACGGGTGTCATTTTATATGTATGCCGCATCAGTTGCCACCGTCCCTTCTCTCCTGCAGGATCATGCGTCCATACAGGAAAACACTTACCAGAAGGATGGCTCCAAAAAGGACTAGTGACATAGCTGTGGAATATCCAAGTTCGCTTCCTTCTTGGAATGCTCTACTGTATATATAGCTAACCACCGTCTCCGTTGAATGAGCAGGGCCACCGTTTGTAATGGTATAAATGAGATCAAATACCTGGAAAGAACCGATAATCCGGGTAATCAATAGGAACCAAAGAGTGCTGCTGATCCCAGGGAGCGTCACATGGCGGAACTGCTGCCATTTATTGGCGCCATCCAAAGTAGCGGCTTCATAGAGGGAAGTGGAAATTCCCTGCATAGCGGCCACAAGGATCATGGCACTCATACCAAAACCTCTCCAAATGGAAATGAAAATAATGCCGTAAACAGCCAGATCTATATCCGAGAATATGGCAATTCTTGGGAATCCCAGTTTGGAAAGGCTGTAAATTCCCCAGCCCACATTGGGGTTGAGAAACAATTTCCACATTATACCGATAACGGTAGAAGAACAAATCAACGGGAGTATATAGCAGGAACGCAAAATTTTGTCCCGAATACCCACACCGCTGACAAGAGCTGCCACAAGAAGGGAAAAACCGATATTAATGGGTACATCAAATACCGTAAACAAGCCTGTAACCGCCCAGGAATGGATAAACCGTTCATCGGCAAAGGCTTCCTGGAAATTGCCCAGTCCCACAAAATTCCAAGTGGCAAGGTTTGTGCTTACATCAAAAAGGCTTAAAAAGAATGCGGCAATCATGGGGAATATACTGAAAAGGCAAACCACGATAACCGCCGGGGCTACCATCAGATAGGCAGCATGGTTTGGTTTATTCCAATACTGTAATATTTTTTTCATTAAATCCAACTCCATCCTCCCCGCCCAAATGTATACGCGCCATATTTTATCCTATTGATAAAACCGTTGTGTCCCATAATAAAAGCGCTCATACAACATCCTCCCCGACGGGGTATCTGTTCGCGTGTGCCGTTATTCTGTCTATTTCTCATACTGAGCTGCAAGTGGTATGTAAATACACCTACAGTCCGTAAGGAGAAAAGCGTATTCTGGCCTTTGGGCAGGTCAAGCACCTGCCCAAAGGAACCAAATTTTTTATTTGAGTTTTGCTTCCAAATCCTTCTGCTTCTGCAGATATTCACGAACACCCTCAGCTGCATCCGCTATGCCTTCGTCTATGGATTTCTGGCCGGTAGCAACCGCTTCCAGCATAGGAACAAGCACATCTGTCTGCATGGAATTGCCATATACAAATGTGCCGGGATATGCAGGATGGAGATGCTCTGCATACTGGGAAGTGATCTGGTAGTCAGGATCCTTCTGCAGCTCTTCATCGTTCACAACAGACTTCAGATATGCCTGATAGCCCATATCCTTTGTCCAGTGATAAGCAGGAGAATCGCCTTTTTCCGTAATGGGGTTATCTGTATTGTTGTTCCAATAGTTGATAAAGGAGTAAGCCGCATCCAGTTCTCTGCCTTCTGTATTTTTCATAACACAAAGAGATACAGGGAAAGCGCTCTGGGCAATTTCTTTTTCGCCGGCAGGCAGCAAAGATACGCCATAATTAATGCCGTTTTGCTCAAGAGTAGCCAGTTCCCAAGCGCCCTGAGTCAGCATGCCGCAGGTGCCTGCCTGGAACATGGTCTCATACTCGGAAATATACCGGTTGGTCTCTCTCTCATCATAGAAAGCCTTTACCCATTCCAGCGCTTTTTTATTGGCGTCTATGTATTTGGGATCATCCAGAATGCAGTTGAAATCGTCGTCGATTACGCCGCCGCCATTGCCTACCATCATACCGGTGCAGACTGCCACAGCATCATTATAGGAAAGGCCGCCGCCTACGATATTCTTTTCGGGATTATCGATTTTTCTGGAGAATTCAAACAGCTCTTCCCAGGTCTTAGGAGGCGTATCAGGATCCAATCCAGCCTCTTTAAAGAGGTCTTTATTCCAGAAGAGGTAGAGAGAAGAAATCTGGAAAGGAATACCCATCAGATGATCGCCTACATAGCAATCGTCCAAAATGTCTTCAATAAAATCATCTTTATCCAGATTGGTTTTTTCAAAGATATCATCGATCGGAATGTAGGAGCCGTCATAGGAATATTCGCCGTTAGCAAATCCCAGATGCAATTCCGGGTTTGTATTGCTCGCAAGAGATGTTGTCAGCTTTTCACCAAGAGAAGCAAATTCCATGATATCCATCTGTATTGTGACATTATCTGTATTCTTCTCGTTATACTGATTAACCAGTTCTGTCAGCTTATCGCCGTCCGGTCCGGTCCAACCATTCCAGAAGCGAATGGTAACAGGAGCATTTTCGTCTCCGCCTTCTCCGCCGCCGGAATTAGATGTGTTATTATTGGAGCAAGCTGTCACCCCAAGCAGCATAGCAGCCGCTAAAAGGGCAGAAAGTGCACGCTTTATCATATTTAATTCCTCCCATAAAATTTAAGTTAGCTAATACAAGGTACGAACAGAAATACACAAACAGCTTACATCTCCCGGAATTTTTTCTAAACCGCTTCCTCCTCCTTTCCCGTTTATCCTAGTCCGGTCTACGTTCTGTACAACAATAATGTATACTGTCCCCAACAATTCACAAAAAAGTATTGCAAAAT
>CALWJA010000045.1 GCA_944380875.1 uncultured Clostridia bacterium | reverse complement strand
CTGGAAATCAATCCTGATATTTTCAAATCGGGATTGGTGTTTATTTTTATTATTTTGTGGTGATTAATATGCAAATAGAAAATAATATTTTAAAGTATTATCTACGGAACTGTTATTTCCTTAACGGAACAGCATACGCTGGAAAATCCACTATGTGCAAGATGCTTGCTAAACGCCACAACATGATCCACTGTGAAGAAAACTATAACCTTGAAACCATTCTATCCATTGCCACGCCGGAAGCGCAGCCGAATATTTGCTATATGAATACAAAACCATCCTGGCAGCACTTTGTGAATCGGACTCCCGATGAATACGAAGCTTGGATGGATGGAAACGCCAGAGAATTGGCTGGTTTTGAAGTAGCCGAGTTGATCCGTCTATCTTCTGATAAAAAGGTTATTGTGGATACCAATATTCCCTGTGAAATACTATGGCAAATTACGGATTATGACCATGTAGCGATCCTGCTATCGCCGCAAAGTATGTCTGCAGATCGCTTTTTTGAGCGGGATGATCCTGAAAAACAATTTTTGCTTTCTGTCATTGAATCTTGCCCCGATCCGGAATCTACGCTGATGAATTTCAAAAAATGCATAGCAAGGGTAAATAGCGTAGAACGGTATGAAGCTTTTAAAAACAGCGGCTTCTTTACACTTATCCGCGAAGATACTGGTCGTGATACCAGAGAAGAAATGCTTTCCGCTTTGGAAACACATTTTAAGCTTAAATAATGGGATGCAGTAGGGCAATCTAAACAAAAGCCGCTTCCGGCTTTACGGGAAGCGGCTTTTTCTTCTTGAGGTATAGATTGTATATGGACAGCGAAAAAATCAATCCCGATACTAAAAATACATAAAACCGTTTGCTAACCATATGGATTTTACCCATAGGTTGTTTTATGTAATGAATATCGAATACCAATACCGGTTCCATACTATTCCCATAAAGGAGGCAACAGAATGATTCTCAGCGTAAGCCGCAGAACGGATATTCCTGCTCACTACTCCCAGTGGTTCTTGAACTGTTTGGAAGCTGGATTTGTGTATAGCCAAAATCCTATTAATCCTTCCCAGATCAGCCGGATTCCACTTTCCCCCGATAGAGTAGACTGTATCGTTTTCTGGAGCAAAAACCCTGCTCCCATGCTGCCATACCTTTCCCGGCTTTCCAAGTATCGCTACTATTTTCAATTCACATTAAACGCCTATTATAAAGATATTGAACCCTTTCTGCCTTCTTTAGAGGAACGTATTCACACTTTCTGCGAGCTTTCTGAAAGAATCGGGAAAGAACGTGTCATATGGCGGTATGATCCTATCCTTTTTACCAAACAATACACAGCAGAATTTCATCTCCAAAATTTCCGCCTTTTGGCAGAACGATTAAAGGGACACACAAACCGTTGTATTATCAGTTTCCTGGATGTATATCCCAAGATAAAAAAGCAGATTTCTCTTCTTCAGATTTTGGATCCACCCCTGACAGAGAAACGATTTCTAGCTCAACAGCTGGCTAAAACGGCTTACGCTTATGGCTTGGAAATTTTCTCCTGCGCCGAAAAGACAGATCTTTCCGGGCTTTCCATTCGTCCTTCCTCCTGCATCGATCCTTCTTTGATCTCCTCCCTTGCGGGAATGCCCCTTCGTGCCCTGAAAGACAGAAATCAACGGAAAGAATGCGGCTGCTGCGAAAGCGTAGACATAGGGATTTACAACACCTGCCCCAACGGATGCAGGTATTGCTACGCAAATTACAGTGTCCCTTCCGTGCAGAAACATATAGAACAATATGACCCCTCTTCCCCTTTGCTGTGCAGCCGGCTTCTTCCGGAATTTCAGATACGGGATAAAGAATTTCCCTCTTTATTGGAAAAACAGATCCGCTTTTTCTGAACAACTTTTTCTAAACAAAATATAAAATGCGTTTCATTCCATTTGGCTCTCTGCATAAAACGCTTCTATTCTGGAATCCTATTTGTAAATTTCAGGAAAAGAGGAAGTGTCGTATGCCTAAGATAGAAAAAATACATGCCAGAGAAGTATTGGATTCCAGAGGAAACCCCACCGTAGAAGTGGAAATCGAAACAGCTTCCGGCTTCTATGGACGTGCAATCGTTCCCAGCGGTGCTTCTACCGGCGAGAAAGAAGCGTTGGAACTGCGGGATCAGGATCCAAACCGGTATGGAGGTAAAGGCGTCCGTACAGCCGTCAGAAATGTAAATGAAACCCTTGCTAAAGCAGTTATAGGGATGGACGTAACCTGCCAGAATAAATTGGATAAGGCCCTTATAGAAGCCGACGGTTCACCGGATAAATCCCGGTATGGCGCCAACGCAATTCTGGGTATATCTATGGCCGCTGCAAAAGCGGCAGCTCAGTATACCGGTTTGCCCCTCTACCGGTATCTGGGAGGTAGCAACGCGAAAACACTTCCCGTTCCCATGATGAATGTATTAAACGGCGGAGCGCACGCAGATTCCTCCGTAGATTTTCAGGAGTTTATGATCGTCCCGTTGGGCGCCCCCTCTTTCCGGGAAGGGCTGCGTATGGGCGCCGAAACTTTTCAAGCATTAAAACAAGTTCTGAAAAAGAAGGGGCAGGTTACCGCAGTAGGAGACGAGGGCGGTTTTGCCCCTAATCTGGGCAGCAACGAAGAACCTTTGGAATGCATTATGGAAGCGATTCAGGCAGCCGGCTACCAGCCCGGCAAGGATATTTCCATCGCGATGGATGTAGCAGCCTCTGAATTTTACAATCCGGAAGACGGAATGTACCATCTGGAACACTCCGGCCAAGGTATAAAAAGTACGGATGAAATGATTGCGTGGCTGGAAAAACTCTCTTCCCAGTATCCCATCGTATCCATTGAAGACGGTCTCGGCGAAAGGGATTGGGATGGCTGGAAAGAGCTGACAGCCCGGCTGAGTAAAAAATTGCAGCTTGTGGGTGACGATCTGTTTGTGACCAATCCTTCCATTCTGCAGGAAGGAATCAACCGGGGTATAGCCACTTCCATTCTGATTAAGGTAAACCAGATCGGAACACTCACAGAAACCTTTGACGCAATCGATCTGGCAAGAAGCCATGGGTATACATCCGTAGTTTCCCATCGTTCCGGTGAAACGGAAGATACAACCATTGCCGACATTGCCGTAGCCTTCAATGCCGGTCAAATCAAAACGGGATCCCTCTCCCGGACAGACCGCATTGCAAAATATAATCAGCTTTTGCGGATCGAGGAGGAATTGGGTTCTTCCGCTGTTTATCCTGGTAGATCTGCCTTTACCGCTCTGCAAGAAAAAATGTAATATGTTAAAATAGCGGCCGGACTGTCCAGAGAGACAGCCGGCCGTCATTTTTTAATACCACACAAATAAGAACCCTTGCAAAAATTTTTTATATATGTAAGAATGTATTTATATTCTTTTCAATCATCATGTAATGCACATAACCTTTACATAGGGAGGTCACTATGAATCTGCAAACATTTCATCATGTAGCAATCATTGTTTCCCAATATGAACGTTCCAAACATTTCTATACGGAGCTTCTTGGGTTTCCTATTCTGCGGGAAAATTACCGGCCGGATACCAAAAGCTGGAAACTGGATCTGCAATTCGGGGAAGGAGAACTGGAAATCTTTTGTTTTCCCCAGAGTCCGAAGCGGCTTACATATCCGGAAGCCTGTGGTTTGCGGCATCTTTCCTTTAAGACGGTTTCTATAGAAGAGGATATCCTGGAGTTGGAGCAAAAAGGTATTAAAACAGAGCCTGTAAAGGTAGATCCTTTCACAGGAGGAAAATACACTTTCTTCTTTGATCCCGACGGTCTCCCTCTGGAACTACATGAATAACCCCACTTTGATTCTTGATCTGTTACTTGCAGCCATACAAAAAGGCAGCTCTCCGAATAAAATCGAAGAGCTGCCTTTTCTGTTTAAAAGCAATTACAATGTTCCGAAAATGCGGTCGCCTGCATCTCCCAAACCGGGCACAATATAACCAATCTCATTCAGCTTTTGATCCACTGCAGCGCAATAGACCTGCACATCCGGGTGTGCTTTTGTCAAAGCTTCTATGCCTTCCGGAGCTGCAATAATGCACATGAATTTAATGCTCTTGGGATTGCTCCTTTTAATAATAGAAATTGCATCGATTGCCGAACCGCCAGTTGCGAGCATGGGATCCAAAACAATCACATCGCGCTCGGAAATATCCTGAGGCAGCTTATTATAATATTCCACAGGCATTAAAGTCTGGTGATCCCGATAAAGCCCTATATGCCCCACCTTGGCGGCGGGAACCAATGCCAGAACGCCATCCACCATGCCCAAACCCGCACGGAGTATCGGCACAAACGCCAATTTCCTTCCGGCTATTACCTTTGTGGTGGCCTTGCCCATGGGGGTCTCTATCTCCACATCCTGCAAAGGAAGATCGCGGGTAGCTTCGTAGCACATAAGCATGGCTATTTCGCTTACCAAAGCCCGAAACTCCTTGGAACCTGTATTTTTATCTCTGAGAAATGTAAGCTTGTGCTGAATTAAGGGATGATCCATTACAAAGACCTTATTTTCCATTTCCATTCCTCCACATTTTCTATCCTTGTTTTTGCTGAATCTAAAAATTTACAGCTTACCGTTTTCAATATCTGCAATTTGGTCAATACGTCTTTGATGACGGCCCCCTTCAAAAGGAGTATTAAGGAAAATTTTCGTCAGCTCCACCGCTGTTTCGGGAGTGATAACTCTTCCGCCCATGCAAAGAATATTGGCATTGTTGTGCCTGCGAGTCATTTCAGCGCAATATGCATCCGTACATACGGCAGCACGAATCCCTTTTACCTTGTTAGCTGCCAGGCTAATACCGATTCCCGTTCCGCAGCAAAGAATACCACACTGGTTTTCTCCGGAAGCTACGCTGTGTGCAACTTTGGCGCCAATAGGAGCATAATCCACGGAATCCGTTGTATTTGTCCCATAGTCCTTATACTCAATCCCGTTTTCATCAAAATACTTAACAATGGCGTTTTTCAAATTCAATCCGCCGTGATCACAACCAATGGCAATCATGTGTATCCCTCTTTTTCTCTAAAATAAATTATGCAATCTGAGCCTGCCTTTTCAGCAAACCCGCATTCAAGCCTTATGAAGTCTTTTTTTCAGTTCCCGTTCTGCTTGGGGAGGACGCAAATAGACAGGCATAACCTTTGCCGCATCCAATACTTCTCCCCGCTGGAACCGTTCCTCTGCCGCTTTTGCTACACCGCTGGCCCTCTGAAAACGAAGCGGCTCCGGCAGCAGCACAGGAGAAAAAACTTTGAATTCTTCTTTTTCGGAACAAAGTTCAGCTCCGTCCCCTGCCAGATATATGGTTTCTTTCAAACCGGCACACTTTTCTGCAGCCTCAACAGCCGGAATTGCACTATCCTCTGTCAACCTTGCAATACAGCCATTCTCGACCCGGAAAAGGGCTGTATAAACCTGCCCGCAACGGGCATCCATCAGTGCACAAACCACTCCATTGAGATACTTCAAATTCTGCGCCATAGCCTCCAGGGTGGATACGCCTACACAAGGTTTATCCAAAGCCATAGCCATCCCCTTCACTGCGGAGACTCCGATCCGTACGCCCGTAAAAGACCCCGGACCTGCTGAGACAGCGAAACCGTCTACCTGCTCCAGTGTAAAACCGGTACAGTTCATCATTTGCTGTATCATCACCATCAATGTCTGGCTGTGGGTCAGTTTTGTATTGCAGTAAAACTCTCCCAGTACTTTTCCATTCTCCGTGAGAGCCACAGAACAGGCAGTAGCTGTAGAATCCACCGATAATAGTCTCATATGCCGATTCCCTCTATTTCAAAAATTCGCTCGTTTTCCTCTTTACCCGGAGAAATCTCAATCCGTATAGCGGATTCCGGTAGGGCGCCTTCGATGTTTTCGCTCCACTCAATTACAAGAACCCCTCCCGACTCGAGATAATCAAAAAACCCCGTAGAGTAGAGGTCATCCCAGGAAGTGACACGAAACATATCGAAATGATATACGGGGATTCTCCCCGCGTATTCATGCACTAGGGCAAATGTAGGGCTGGAAACGCCTTCCTGAACCCCCATTCCTTTTGCTATTCCCCGAGTGAAAGCGGTTTTTCCCATGCCCATTGGTCCAAAAAGCGCCAGAACTTCTCCCCCTCGCAGGGAAGCCGCCAGTTTTTCTCCGAGCTTTTCCGTTTCTTCCGGGCTTCTTGTAATTACCTGCATAAGCGAAAGGCCCCCCTTCTTTTCACAATTCATGCAAGGCCCTTTGCCAAGCACATTTTCATCAGAACAATCCGGATATAACACCTTTTTCGTCCACATCAATCCGCAGTGCTGCGGGAGATTTGGGCAGGCCCGGCATGGTCATTATGTCCCCTGCGTATGCTACTACAAATCCCGCCCCGTTGCTCAGCCGGAGATCGCGAATTGTAATCGTAAACCCTTTCGGGCGGCCTAAAAGGGAAGCGTTGTCGGAAAGAGAATACTGGGTTTTCGCAATGCAGACCGGCATGGAATCCCCGCCCAGAGCACGGATATCCTTCAAAGCCTTTTTAGCCGCAGCTGTATACTGAACGCCGTCGGCTCCATAGATTTTTTGAGCTATCGTTTGAATCTTTTCCTCTATGGTAAGGGTATCTGCATAAATGGGAGCAAATTTCGATTCTTTTCCGGCATTTTTATCGATAACCTCTACAATCGTTTTGGCCAGATCTACGCCGCCTTCACCGCCTTTTGCAAAAACTTCCGAAAGGGCATACGACACCCCAAGCTCACGACAGCAATCATCGATCACTTTCAATTCTGCCTCTGTATCTGTATGAAAACGGTTAATCGCCACAACTACAGGCACGCCGTATCCACGCATATTTTCTACATGTGCCTTCAGATTGACAATACCCTTTTTGAGAGCGTCCACATTTTCTTCCGCAAGCTCTGCCTTAGGAATACCCCCGTTATATTTCAGCGCGCGCACAGTTGCAACCACTACGATACAATCGGGCTTCAGACCTGCCAGCCGGCATTTGATATCCAAAAATTTTTCCGCACCAAGGTCAGAACCGAAACCGGCTTCCGTAATGCAGTAGTCTCCTAACTTCAAAGCCAGCTTTGTAGCTCTGACAGAGTTGCATCCATGGGCAATGTTTGCAAACGGCCCACCGTGCATGATAACAGGCGTATTTTCCAGTGTCTGCACCAAATTAGGCATTATAGCATCTTTCAAAAGCGCCGTCATGGCTCCCTCTGCGTGAAGATCCCGCGCAAAAACAGGCTCTCCTGTATAGGTATAGGCTACCAGAATATTGCCCAAGCGTTTTTTAAGATCCTGCAGGTTTTCAGCCAGGCAGAGAATGGCCATTACTTCTGTAGCCACCGTAATTACAAAACCATCTTCTCTGGGAACCCCATTTATTTTTCCACCCAGCCCTACAATTATATTTCTGAGTGCCCGATCGTTCATATCCAGGCAGCGTTTAATCAGAATTTTACGCTGATCTATGCCTAATGCATTTCCCTGCTGCATGTGGTTGTCCAGCATAGCGCAAAGAAGATTATTGGCCGCAGTGATAGCATGCATATCTCCGGTAAAATGGAGATTGATATCCTCCATGGGAACAACCTGCGCATAACCGCCTCCGGCCGCCCCGCCTTTGACACCAAATACCGGACCGAGAGAAGGTTCCCGCAAAGCAAGCACTGCCTTTTTCCCGATTCTAGCCATAGCCTGCCCTAAACCGGCAGTGGTAGTGGTTTTTCCCTCTCCTGCAGGAGTGGGGTTGATAGCTGTAACAAGAATAAGCTTTCCATCTGGAGCTTTTTCCATCCTGTCGAAAAGCTTCTGATTTAATTTTGCCTTATACCGCCCGTAAAGTTCCAGCTCATCCTCCTGCACACCCAGTTCGGATGCGATTTTTGCAATAGGCTCCATTTTGGCCTGCTGTGCAATTTCAATATCCGTCAGCATATATTTCCTCCTGTGTCGAAAATATTTTGTCGGCCGGGCAAAACAGAAAACAATCTGTAATCCCCTCCTCTTTCTTAAGGAAAAAGATATACAAAAACCTTTTTTACAAAAAATTTTCTTTCTCCCGACCCCACCGTATCCATTATCTGATAGTCATTATAGCACAAGATATGAAAAGAAAAAAGGATGATTCCACGTATTCCTAGAAAAAGCCCCTGCATCTTTCGAAAGCAGGGGCTTTTCGCAAAATAAATGTATATTAATCCTTGCTCATTTCAGGCGTTTCGGATAAAATCTCTTCCGAAATATCAGGGGAAGCGGATTCCGGCGGAGAAACCAGATGAAAACAAACGGAACAGATAAAAATATCCTCCTGAGTTTCTACGGCAAAGGAACCTCCGCAAGCCTCTGTAAAGCTTTTCGCAATAGAAAGCCCCAAACCACTGCCCTCCGTATTCCGGGTCATGTCTCCGCGGAAAAACCGTTCCGTAAAATCCGCGCCCTCGGGAAGATCTTCCCGGGAAATATTGCGAATTTTTAGCACAGCCGTATCAGCATCCTCTTTCATACATACACGTATTTTTGATCCTTCCAGAGAATACTGAAGAGCGTTTTGCAGGAGATTTTGTAATACCCGGTATAAACGCGCCCCATCGCTTTGAATCCAGACAGGAGCATCGGGAACAGAAATTCGGATATCAAACCCGGATTCATCGATGCGATCACCCATTTCGGCCAACGTCTGCCGCAGAAGCCTTGCGAAATCCAATGTTTCCATGTTCAATTTCATATTACCGGATGTTGCCTTACTCATATCAAATACATCCTGCACCATTGTGCGCAGCCTTTGGGATTTTTCATCCAAAACGTGGATATATTCTTTAACATGCTCCGGCAAATCTTCTTCTTTTAAAAGTTCTACATATCCGATGATAGATGTGAGCGGTGTACGGATATCGTGAGAAACATTGGTTATAAGATCCATTTTCATTCGTTCATTTTTAACCTTTGCTTCTACAGCCTCAATCTCTTCACGCAGAGCTTTTTGCATACCCTTTTGGATACTCTGCAGTTCCCGCAGGGCCTTTTCAAACTGATATCCCTTGGGGATTTCCTGGGGTACATCTTCGTATTTTCCTTCACATACATCGGTAACTGCTTGCAGCAGAACACCAAGATCATTCGTCAGCCGAATCTTTCTTTTTTCGAAAAAGAATAAAACGGCGACCTCAAAAAGGAGCCAAAGAAAGATACATATTACTTGGATACCGTAATATCTTTGAAAACCTAAACTTATGAATAGGAACAGAAAGAAAATGCTGGAAAGTATAATACTGGCCAAAGCAAGCCAACTGTTGGTAATAATTCTTTTTTGAACTGGAAGACGATCTTGGAAGCGGCGCATTCTATTCGCTATTCTGTGCAGACAAGTATTGCGGAAAAATTGTTTTTTATTATATCGGAGATCGCAGAAAAGCAGATAAAAATACCAAACCAAAAAATAGGCAACGACCGGCCACGCACTAAGGCTAAAAAGTAAAAACAGCACGAAAACAAAAATGCATGCTTTTATTAATAGCGGCACACGCCCCAAAAACAGGGAAATTTTCCTGTCCACAAGGGCTTTGTCCTTTCTCCGCAGGATATACAGCACAAAAAGGATCAACGCCAAAAACAATCCGGCAATACTGCACCAGAAAACCGTTTTGCAAACCATAAAAGTATGATAGCTGCTGTATACACTCTGTTCCAAATACCCATAGCCAATCTGATAGGAAACCGGGATATCTCTTATTGCGATTACCACGTTTATTTCTTTCAGCTTATCGTGATACTCCGGTTCATATTCCAGATATGTACTTGGGGAAGCAAAGCCGGGAACATTCCAGCCATTATAGGGAAAATACATATTATCCCCATATATATCCTGTTCTTTTCCTTCAAAATATGCCCTGACCTTATGCCCATCAAACGTAAGAAAATACGAGAATTCAGACTCCACCTCTTCCGGAGACTTTGGAACTGGGCCTTGAAAGGTATTGATAACTTGTTCGTCGCCGTTTTTTACGGAAATTTGCATATTATATCCGGTTTCCGATGCTGTAAAGCCCCTGTATTCTTTGAATTCATCCACGACCTGCTCTTCCAATACACTATTCAAAATCCATGAAAGATTTGAATGGAACATATTGGTCATTTGCCAGCTGCCTGCCGGCCCTTCAGTAAAAAGCTTTCCGCTGCTGCCATTGTATCCCACATACAAGCAGCTAGTAATTCCCGCCGCAATGGCTGCAATTCCAAAATGAATGGCAAGCAAAAAGCAAAGAAAACTAGCTCCCGGATGGAATTTTTTCCATTTTATAGCCAATTCCCCACACCACCTTTATGTATTCCGGTTCTTTGGGATTGAGTTCTATTTTTTCGCGGATACGCCGAATATGGACCATCACCGTATTCTCAGCTGAATAGGCATCTTCCCCCCAAACCCTGGAAAAAATCTCTTCAGCAGGAAAAATACGGCCGATATTGCGCATAAAAAGATCCATAATTTTCATTTCCGTTGCAGTCAGACGGATAGGTTCCCCATCTGCTAAAAAGATATGATCCTCCGGGCGATATGTAAGCCTGCCGTTTACAATCTGCGTTCCTGCCTGCAGGGTGTGGATATCTCCGAGACTTGTATACCGTCTTAATTGGGATCGAACCCGGGCAACCAGTTCCATAGGATTAAATGGTTTTGTTATATAGTCATCCGCTCCCATGGAGAGACCTAAGATTTTGTCTGTATCTTCGCTTTTAGCGGAAAGCACAATAATGGGCAAATTTTTCTTTTCCCGGATCTTCATAACTGCGGACAAACCATCCAGCTTAGGCATCATAATATCTACGATCAAAAGTTGAACGCGGCTGTCCATCACCTGTTCTAGAGCGCCAAATCCATCATATGCCTTTAAAACGGTATACCCTTCTCTTTCCAAAAGAAGAGAGATTGCCTTTACAATTTCTCTATCGTCATCCACAACCAAGACACAATGGCTCATATGAACTCCATCCCCTTCCCCTGCTTGTAGCATAGATCTTTTTCCTTACAAAAACACATCCTGTTTCTTACAACTTTCTTACAATCTCCCCTTTTATCAAATAGAAGCGGTATACAACACATAGGAACATGTTTTTCTCTTTCACCTAGAACATACTGCTATCCAGAGCAAATCAAATCTCTGGTTTTTTAGTATATCATATCTTCCGCCAAAGGAAAATTGGTTTTTCTATTACCTTGCAATTTAGAGAACCGAATAATATATTTTGTATGGACCACACTTAACAAGGAAGATTCATAGAATGTTTTCTTGCGGTTTAATGCATAACAGATTATAATAAATAAAACAGCTAAAAACATAACAAACGGGATATTCCCGTTGCCTTGGATATTAAAAATCAAATAGGATTGTGAGGAAAACATGCAGAATATAGGACGTTCCATTCTAAGCTATGTGAAGCGTGCGGATAAACTTCTGTGGCTTATAATGCTAACAATTTCGGTTTACAGCCTCCTGCTCCTTCGTACTGTTCCAAAAGACGGAGGAAAAAGTTATTTTCTCGTTCATCTTCTGGCTATTGTAGCCGGATATGCAGGAGCTCTTTTTATAACCTTTTTTGATTACCGCAACCTTTCTAAATTATGGTGGCTGGCAGCAGGCTTTTGTTTATTATTGCTTGTATATACACAGATAAAAGGAATTGCCGTTGAAAGCAGCGGCGGTATGAATACAAAGGCTTGGATTGAAATACCCGGTGGATTGACTTTTCAACCCAGCGAACTGGTAAAAATTGCTTTTCTTGTAACCTTCGGAAAACATCTGTCTGTATTGAAAGAAAGAGATATGCTTAAAAATCCCCTGCAGGTTATCCTGCTGGGATTTCATGCAGTTATTCCCGTAGGCTGGATGGTCATTATCCAAAAGGATATGGGATCTGCCGTGGTATTTTTCTTTATGTTTTTGGTTATGAGTTTTGGCGCCGGGATACAATTTCGGTATTTTGGGGCCATCTTTGCCCTTTTGGCTGTAGCGGTTCCTTATGCGTGGAACTCCGGTATTATCGCAAACTATCAAAAGCAAAGACTTACTACATTCCTTCATCCGGAAGACGATCCCATGGGAAATGGCTTGCAGCAGCTCCAAGGCCGTATTTCTATCGGCAGCGGGCAATTATTTGGCCGAGGACTTGGGGATGCTCCACGGGTGCAGAAAGGCGCTGTTCCTGTGCAGGAAAGCGACTATATTTTCTCTGTTGCAGGGGAAAGCTTGGGATTTGTAGGCTGTGTTCTCATTTTACTACTTCTTTTACTGCTTATGTATCGCATCCTTCGGATTGCCCATAAATCAACAGATTTGCTGGGTTCCTCCATTTGTTTAGGATTTTTTGCTATCATTTGTATCCAAACCATATCAAATATCGGCATGTGCCTTTTGTATTTGCCCGTTATGGGTGTTACCCTGCCTTTCTTCAGTGCGGGCGGTTCCAGCAGTGCATGCTTGTATCTTGGGTTTGGTCTTGTAGAATGTGTAGCCATGCATCGCAACGATCCGGAGCGTGTTACTATTCACACCAAAGTCTCTCCGGCTTTTTAAGAATATCCATCCATACCTCGTTGCAGCGGTCCATTAAACCGGGGCGATCTGGTTAAGATTAAACGGTTTTGTTCCAGCAACAAGCTGCTATAAAAGCTTTCGGTTTTCCCTCCTATCTCCTTTTTGTTTAAACGTCGGTAAAAAGGCCGTCAGTCCTGTTTCAAATAGGACTGACGGCCTTTTTACTATATTCAAAGATACAGCTATTATTTAACTTGGTTCTAAAATTAAAGGACCTTAGACAAAAACTCCTGCAAACGAGGATTTTTAGGCGCTCCGAAAAACTCGGCTGGTGGTGCTTCTTCCATAACAAGACCTTCATCCATAAAAAGCACTCTCGTAGCTACCTCTCTTGCAAATCCCATTTCATGGGTAACTACAATCATAGTCATCCCTTCGTTTGCAAGCTCCTTCATAACCTGCAGCACTTCACCAACCATTTCCGGATCCAGTGCGCTGGTAGGTTCATCAAAAAGCATTACATCCGGTTCCATGGCCAAGGCTCTGACAATAGCAATACGCTGCTGCTGACCGCCCGATAGCTGGGAAGGAAAAGCATCCGCCTTTGCAAGAAGACCTATCCGGCTCAGAAGTTTTTCCGCCGCAGCATCCGCTTCTTCCTGAGTTTTCAGCTTCAGCGTAACAGGTGCCAGGGTAATATTCTGCCGAACGGTAAGGTGTGGAAATAAATTAAAATGCTGAAATACCATTCCCATTTTCTGGCGAAGCTTATCCACATCACATCCAGGAGCATTGATCTGCGTTCCTTCAAACCAAACCTCACCTGCTGTAGGTTTTTCCAAAAGGTTCAGACAACGGAGAAATGTGCTCTTTCCAGAACCGGATGGTCCTACAACAACAATTTTTTCACCTTTCTCAATATCCTGTGTAATCCCTTTTAACACATGGATATCCCCATCCTCTGTATGGAATGTTTTTTCCAAATTTTTAACGCTTATCACCTTTACGCATCCTCCTTTCCAAACGACTCAGGACAGCTGTCAGCCCAATTACCATAATGAGATACACCACTGCAACCAGCAACATAGCCGGATATGCATCATATGTAATGCTGCGGATAATATCCCCACCCTTTGTAAGATCCTGGATACCGATATAACCGGCCACGGAGGTTTCCTTCAAAAGAGCAATAAACTCGTTAAAAATAGCAGGAGCTACATTTTTAAACGCCTGGGGAAATACAATTTTAATCATTGTAGTTCGATTGTTCAATCCCAGGGAACGTCCCGCCTCTGTCTGGCCTTTATCCACAGACTGTATGCCGCTTCGCACAACTTCAGCCACATAAGCGCCCGAATTGATACCAAAGGCAATTACAGCAACCAACAGAGGATTTCCTCTATATGCGCCAAAAACAATATAATACATGATAATCAGCTGCACTACCATAGGCGTGCCGCGAAACACCGTTAAATACAAGCCAGAAATAGCATTTAAGAAACGAAGCTTCTTTGGATTTTGCGAATGCACAATCCGAACAAGGGAAACCAGCGTTCCCAATATCACACCAATTAGAACAGCTCCCAGTGTAATAAGAAGGGTGTTCCCCAATCCCTGCACTAGATACATATACCGGTCTTTATAAATAAAAGAATCGTATAACCGCTGCCCAAGGTTTTGAAAAAACATCTGCACAGATACCATAAACTGATCCATGGGCTCTCCTCCTTTTTTAAATCCTTTAAAATGGAAAAGAAGGCGGACGGCCTATTCAGGGTCGTCCGCCCTTTCTAATGCATATAAATCGTATTAATACTTGTTTACGATTTCTTCCAGTTCGCCGCTTTCCTTCAGCTCACGGATAACTTCGTTTACCTTCTCCAGGAATTCCGTGCTGCCCTTGCGTACGGCAATAGCATATTCTTCCTGTGTCAGTACATCGTCCAAAACCTTAATGGCATCGGAATTCTTTTCCACAAATTTCTCGGCGGGGAAACTGTCGATAATCACAGCGTCGATACGGCCGGCCATCAAATCGGAAACAGCTTCCATACCTTTGCTATACCGTTTCACATCGCCTACAGTATACTCACTTTTGCCATCTTCGTTTGTGCAATATTTGTCACCGGTGGTTCCCTGCTGAACGCCGACTGTTTTATCTTTCAGATCTTCGGGAGACGCAATCTCGCTGTCTTTGGCAACGATGATTACCTGGGAGGCATCATAATAGCTTTCAGAAAAATCCACGTTCTTTCTGCGCTCGTCATCAGCCGTCATACCTGCTGCAACCATATCAGCCTTGCCACTTTGCAAAGCAGGAATAAGGGAATCAAATTCAATGCTTTCTACCTTGAGCTCCACACCAAGTTTTTCAGCAATTTTCTTAGATATATCGATATCAATGCCCACAATTTCGTTGCCGTCGCGGTATTCAAAGGGCTCAAACTCCGCATTGGTGGACATCATCAGCACACCAGCCTTCTGAATTCCCTCAACAGTAGTAACGCTACTGCTGCATCCTACACAGCCAACTGTCATCATTGCAGCCAACACGAAAGCTGCAAGCTTGGAAAATTTTTTCATAAACCTTTCCCTCCAAATTTTACCGCAAGAACTCTGCCATATCCTCAGATATTCGTATATAGATACCATTCGCATTTTGCTTTTCCCTATACAGCGTATTTTGTGATACAACAGAAAGTCCTCTTTCAATTTGACTGTATTATACCGCATAAATATGCAAATTTCAAGGATTATTTCACTGTTTATGCATATTTATGAAATTGCCGAAGAAAGCAAAAAAGTTTGGAACGGCTTTGGTCATTTTGAACCCTCCAAAATAGCCAAAACTCTCTGCATATCTGCAGGCAGGGAAGATGCAAAGGTCATTTTCCGCATTTTGACCGGATGAAAAAACTCCAAAGAAGACGCATGAAGGGCCTGGCGGGTAATATACTGCAAGCTGCCGCCGTAAAGATCATCTCCCTCCAACGGATTTCCCCTATGTGCCATATGAACACGAATTTGATGGGTGCGCCCTGTTTTAAGGGAAAAACGAAGCAGAGAAAGCCCGTTTCCGCTTTCCACTGCCTGCCAATCCGTAATTGCCGGAACCCCTTCTTGGCAAACACATCGCTGCACTTTATGACCCGGTAAAAGACCAATAGAACCGGTTTCTCTGCCCTGTCCCCTGAGGATCCCCCGGCATATGGCTGTATATTCCTTTTTTACTGTCTCAGCCCCAGCAGAAGCACAATATGCATTTTTTGCCAGCAGTACAAGCCCTGTGGTATCTCTATCCAACCGATATAGCGGATAGTAAACAGAAGTTTCTCCTTTTTCTCTGAAATACCATGCAGCCGCATTCATTAGGCTGTCTGCATCGTGCCCAGGAGTGGGATACATAGGCATTCCTGTGGATTTATTCACAACCAGAAAATCTTCATCCTCGTAGAGCACATCAAAAGGAAGACAAACCGGAGGAGCAAGGGATATTTTTTCTTCTGTTAAAAAGCTCACTACATCACCCGGCCTAAGCACACGAACCACATAGGCTTCCTCTCCATTCACAAGGATTCCCTCTGGGAAACGCTTGGCCTTTGCCAAAATTCCTGCCGAAACCCCATGGGCTTTCCGAAGAAATGTTTTTACCATAGCCCCATCATATTCTGCCGGAACGGCAAAATCAATTCTTCGCATATCCCACTCTCCTTTTTCATTAGTTCTAAAACACAGAAAAGGCGCGGAAACCGACATTCCAGCCTGTTCCGCGCCTTCAAAAAAGCGTTGCTGATTACTTTACTTCAACAGTCCAGCCAAACTCATCTTTTATCTTGCCCCACTGGATTCCCGTAATGGTATCATACAGCTTTTGAGAAATGGGCCCAATTTCGCCGTTATTGATTTCCATAATCTCATCGCCCCATTTCAAATGGCCAATGGGAGAAATAACAGCCGCCGTACCGCTTCCGAAAGCTTCCTTCAAACGGCCATTCCGAGCAGCTTCCGCCACTTCGTCAATAGAAAGGCGGCGCTCAGAAACCTTCATTCCCCAATGCTTGAGCAGGTCAATGCAGGACATACGTGTGATACCCGGCAAAATAGACCCCTGCAGTTCAGGAGTTACGATTTCGTCATCAATCACGAAGAATACGTTCATGGTGCCGACTTCTTCAATATATTTACGCTCAATACCATCAAGCCAGAGAACCTGCGTATAATCCTGCTTCTCGGCCTCGTCCTGGGCTTTCAGAGAAGCTGCATAGTTGCCTGCAGTCTTTGTATATCCCATGCCACCACGCACCGCACGGACATAGTTTTTCTCCACATAAATCTTAACGGGATCCAAGCCTTCCGGATAATAAGCACCCACCGGGCAGCAGATCACAATAAAAAGAAGATGACTGGAAGGATGCACACCAATATGATGATCCATACCAATAATGAAAGGACGGATATAGAGAGACGTACCTTCTCCGCTGGGAACCCAATCCCTATCCACGGAAACCAGTTTCTTAATAGCCTCCTCCGCAAATTTTTCATCAATCAGCGGAATGCAGAGGCGCTCGTTGGAGGAATTCAAACGAGCCATATTCTTTTCAGGACGGAATAAAAGCACCCTATCGTCATCGGTACGATAAGCCTTCATGCCCTCAAAAACAGACTGCCCGTAATGGAGGCACATGCAGGAAGGCTCCATGGGTATGGGACCATACGGAACGATCCTAGGATCATGCCACCCTTGCCCTTCATCGTAATCCATCAAAAACATATGATCGGTAAAAATTCTTCCGAAAGGCAACGGATCTCCCGGAGCCGGTTTCTTTCTGGGGTTCTTTGTCAGTTCAATCTTAATTTCCTGCATTTGGAAAGCCTTCTTTCAGAGTATTCAGCCGCAAGTTTTACCCTGCGGTTTGTTTTATTTTAGCACCAAACCCATATCTTTTCAAGATAGTATCATCGTAAAGTGTTTTGTTTCTGAAAAAATCAGCAATTTATACATGATTCCGCAAGCCTTTGGGATATCTGTTTTTCAGCTTTCCTCCACTTGCTTTTCCAAATCCCAGCATAACATTCTCTATGGAAACACCTGTCCAGCCTTTCAGAGATTGGGAAATGTCCAGTTCTTCACCGCGCAGAAACGCTGCCGTTTCAGGGGCATTCCAGGCAAAATTTATTCGATTGCGAAGAGAATCCGGCAAAGCCGATGTAAAAAGATGATGGCAGGGTTCCAACCGTTTTCCTTTTATCTCAAAAGCTTGTATTCCAGCCCTTAAAATACCCAATCCTCTACTATCCGGCATATTTTGAGGCAGAATATAAATATACTGCCCACTCTGTCCTATATAGCTGGGAAAAGGAATTTTCATAATTTCGTTCCAAAGGGATTCCGCGTCCTTCTTCATAAGAACCGGCTGCGGCATGTAAGCCGAAAACCGCTTCGGGGTATCTCCATCAGCCTTCTTTCTTAAAAGCGCCACAAAATGTCCTTCGCCGCCATCCATAGGATAAATACGCCGCATTTTTTCCATAGAAGGCCTTCCGCCGGAAAGACCTGTATCCAAAAGCTCAAAAGAGGGATGTTTTTCCAAAAAAGCCAAAACAGTATTTTCGTTTTCCTCCGGCGAAAATGTACAGGTAGAATATACTAGTCTGCCTCCTGGCCGCAAGGCTGTGGCCGCGCTTTCCAGGATAGCTCTCTGCCGTACGGCGCAACTTTGGGAATGCTCAGGGCTCCACTCTTCAATAGCCCTATCATCTTTTCGGAACATTCCTTCACCGGAACAGGGTGCATCCACCAGAACACAATCAAAAAAACCTTCCAACGCCTTGCATAATTGTTCCGGCCGGCAGGAAGATACCACGGCATTTCCAATCCCCATTCGTTCTATGTTGGAAAGGAGTATGGACGCCCTGCTTTTTACAATCTCATTGCTCCATAAAAGGCCTGTCCCCTTCAGCAAAGAAGCGATCTGTGTACTTTTTCCCCCGGGCGCTGCGCATAAATCCAAAATTTTTTCGCCCTGCTGCGGGTTCAGTGCTGTTACCGCCGCAGAAGCAGAAGGCTCCTGGGAATAAAATGCGCCCGCATGGTGCAGGGGATGCTGCCCGACTTTCCCGCCTTCTTTTGGAAAAACAAAAGAAAGGGGAGAAAAAACAGAATTCTCCAAAGGAAACGGAAAACTGTGTCTTAAGGTTTCTATACTGCATTTTAATGGATTCAAGCGTATGCCGCGTATAGGTTCTTTTTCATATTCCTTTAAAAACAGAGGATATTCCTCACCCAATTCGTTCTGCATCCTATCTAAAAAAGACAGCGGCAATTCTTTCAATATCCTTGCACCTGCTCTCTGTATAAATTCAATTTCCTCTCCACATACTATACTCGCAAAGGGGGTGAGTATTCATGGATCAGACCAACAAGACCAATAAAACCAATAAGGCGAACAAGACCAACGCTACAAATAAAGCCAACAGCATGAACCAGAATTCCCAGAACCGTTCTTCTCAGAACAGCAATTCTCAGAATTCCGATTCTACCAACTGCCGCTAACAAAACCTATGGAATGGTTCCGCCTCATACAAATAGACGGCTACCATGAATGAGGTTCGCGGAAGACAGAGATACTGTCTTGCATAAAAACGGTATGGCTCAGAAGAGCTATACCGTTTTTATTTATCTCTGCCGCTATCAACAAACACCATAGGGCAGGCGAATTCTTATATAGGCCATAAAGCCTAATTTTATTCTTTTCTGCCCCATGCCCTTTTGATTGTTCAAATATCCAGATAGGACAATATCTCCCGAAGACGGGAAAGTTCCCCTTCCAGATACAGGTAACCAAATAAAGCTTCCAATCCCGTAGCCGCATGGTATTCTGCAGTGGATGCATTTTTGGGCACATGCCCTACATGCGCGTTTCTTCCCCGCAGATAAATCCCCTTTTCTTTCTCACTGAGAATGGGCATCAGTTTTTCCATTGCCCGGGACTGTGCGGAGCAACAGACCTGTTCCACCGCAGAAGCATGAAGCTTTTTTACAGGGCAGTTTCCTCGGCAAACCAGGGATTCCCGAACAAAAAGCTCAAATACGCAATCCCCGATAAAAGCCAATGTAAGGGGGCTAAGTTGAGAGGGATCGCAGGGTGTTTCCAAAAAACGTTCCATGCCATCTCCTCCGATTATTCGATGAAATCAAATTCCAAATCATACATACTGACCGTATCGCCTTCCTGTATGCCCGCCTTGCGCAAAGCGTCGATCACGCCTGTCTGAATAAGAATACGCTGGAAATACTGGAGAGACTCGTAATCATCGAAATTCACAGAACGGATAAACTGCAGAAGCCATGCTCCCTCTACCATATAAACGCCGTCTTCCACCGTAATCTTGACCTCGTTGCGTCCCATTTCTTCAACGGGCGCCTGGGGCAAAGGCTCCGGATCGTATTGCCGTATAGGAGGCAGTTTTGAAAGCATTTCCTGAATTCGACTGAGAAGGGGATCCACCTGATACCGGATAGCCGCCATTATCGGGAAGAATTCATAGCCCTGCTCCCGAATAAAGCGAGCAAAATCTTCTACCGTTTCATCGTCTGTAAGGTCGCATTTATTTCCGGCTACCAACATAGGTCTTTTCGCCAACTCCGGATCAAATTTAGCCAGTTCTTCATTAATGATACGGAAATCCTCTTTGGGATCTCTTCCCTCGCTGCCCGAAACATCCACAATATGCACGAGAAGGCGGCAACGATCTACATGCCGAAGAAACTGATGGCCAAGCCCCACTCCTTCTCCTGCGCCTTCGATCAGCCCGGGAATATCTGCCATAACAAAAGAGCTTCCCTCTCCCATTCGCACAACGCCCAACACAGGGGTAATAGTGGTGAAATGGTAGTTGGCAATATTGGGCTTAGCGTCGCTGACAACCGATACCAGCGTAGACTTTCCTACATTAGGATAGCCTACCAAACCCACATCCGCCAAAAGCTTTAACTCCAACTGAAGCTCCATTTCTTCTCCCGGAGCTCCCGGCTTTGCAAAGCGGGGAACCTGACGGGTGGGGGTAGCAAAATGGATATTCCCCCAGCCTCCTTTGCCGCCTTTGGCAATGACCTGCGGTTCATCTGAAGAAAGATCCGCAAGCAGTCTTCCTGTTTCCGCATCTTTTATGAGCGTTCCGCGGGGTACGGAAATCACAAGATCCGCCGCGCTTTTGCCGTTGCAGCGATTTCCTCTTCCGTTTTCACCCCTCTGCGCCACGTATTTCCGTTTATATCGGAAATCAGCCAATGTAGAAAGGTTATCGTCTACTTTAAAGACAATATTTCCTCCCCGGCCTCCATCACCGCCATCCGGGCCTCCGGCCGCAACATATTTTTCGCGGCGGAAGGAAACAGCTCCGTTTCCGCCGTCGCCTGCCTTTATTTTAATTTTTGCACTGTCTATAAACATAGCATCGATTCCGCCGTTTCTTTTATTTCTGGCAGGTTTTATCCTGCATATAAAATTCCATTCAAAAAAATCCCGGGCAAAACTGCCCGGGATTCAGTCAGACTGCTTACTGCTCTACCGTGTAAACGCTGACCTTCTTACGGTCACGGCCGAGACGCTCAAATTTCACTTTGCCGTCTACCAGAGCAAAGAGAGAATCATCGGAACCTCTTCCCACGTTCTCACCGGGATGAATGTGTGTTCCACGCTGCTTAACCAGGATATTGCCTGCGAGCACAAACTGGCCGTCTGCACGTTTAACACCAAGACGCTTAGACTCGGAATCACGGCCGTTCTTGGTGGAACCCATTCCCTTTTTATGAGCGAATAACTGAATATTGATCTTCAGCATTCCTTACACCTCCGTATAACTTACTTCTATATTGTTTGGATACTGTTCTTCAAGCCCCAACATATGAAGCTTGAACCCCGCAAATATACTGCGGCAGCTTCTGGCATCTTTTTCCTGAACCCGAATCCGAAGGAATCCATCATCTACTGCTACACGAGCATCCACATTGAGCACATCCGTAACAGTATTAACAGTCATATACGCCGCGGAAGAAACCGCTGCACAAACGATATCATATCCCGCTTGAGCACTGCCGGAATGACCCTTCATAGAAAATCCGAGAAGTTCACCGGAAGCCGTTGTGAAAAACTCAGCCTTTATCATCTTCCTGAGTTTCCCGAAACTTACGCATTGATAGCTTCGATCTGCACCTTGGTGTAAGGCTGACGGTGGCCCATCTTGCGCTTCTCACCCTTTTTAGGCTTATAGGTAAATACAGTGATCTTCTTGGCTTTTCCGTTTTTCAGCACCTTACCGGTAACAGAAGCACCCTCTACATAAGGAGTGCCGATCTTCATGCCGTCGTCTCCATTCAGAGCGATCACTTTGAATTCTACGGTGGATTCCTCTTCAGCTGCAAGCTTCTCTACAAAGATTACGTCGCCATACTGGACTTTGTATTGCTTGCCGCCTGTCTCGATTACTGCAAACATTCTTTTTCCTGCCTTTATATCAGTCTCGCTATTCGCAGGCGGGCATAGAACCACTTATACCTGCAATATGCGGCTTAACTAGTCTATCATAAACCCACAAAAAAGTCAACGGATAAAGAGGGAAAATCCAATATCCAAAATTATTTTCTACGGGAGCAGAGTTCGTTCGTCAACTCTTTCAGGAACGCCGCTTCTTCACCGAATGCATCCAGCTGCTTTACAGCCTCCTGTGTAAGGCGTTGGGCCTCTTCCGATGCTTCTGTGAGACCCATAAAGGAAACATAGGTATTCTTATCCCTTTCAGCATCACTGTGAACGGGCTTACCCAATTCCTCCTGGGTTCCGGTTGCATCCAGAATATCATCCACTATCTGAAAAGCCAGCCCCATAGACCAGGCGTACCGCCCGGCTGCTTCTTCTTTTTCTTCCCCTGCGCCCGCGAGAGCGCAACCCATCCGGCAGGCTGCGGAAATAAGAGCGCTGGTTTTCTTTTCGTCCATAGTGCGGAGAGTATCCAGGCTTATTCCCCGCCCTTCGCTCATCAGGTCGATCTGCTGCCCTCCGATCATCCCCGATGCGCCGGCCCGGACCGCCAGAATGTGGCTGGCTCTTACAGCGCGCTCAGCGCCCACGGCTTCCACAGCCTCTTTGCTGCTCATAATCTCAAAAGCCATTGTAAGCAAAGCGTCGCCTGCAAGAAGCGCGGATGCTTCCCCGAACATAATGTGGTTCGAAGGTCTCCCGCGCCGCATGCTGTCATCATCCATGCAGGGAAGATCGTCGTGAATAAGGGAATACGTGTGGATCATCTCCACAGCACAGGCAAACGGAAGCACTTTTTCCGGGTCTCCTCCGCAAACACGGCAAAATTCCATCAGCAATACAGGACGGATGCGCTTTCCTCCCTCCAAAAGGCTATACCGCATGGCTTCGGCAACATCCGCCTGCTGGGTACCTTCCTCCGGAAGGTAGGATTCCAGTTTCTTTTCCAGCATCGTCTGATACTGCTTTAACCGTTCCCCTGTCATTGGGCATCCTCCTTTATTTCCGTAAGGCTGCGGATCTTCTGCTCCGCTTTATCCAGCTTTTTATAACACTGAGAAGAAAGGGCTGCCCCCTCCTCAAAAAGTTTAAGGGAATCCTCCAAAGATTCTTCCCCGCTTTCCAATCTGGCCACAATTTCTCCCAACCGTTCCATCGCCTGTTCAAACGTCATGGTTTTCGACGCCATTTTTTGCCCTTCCTTTCCGTTTCTTATCCGTTTTGTTGCATGTCTTATGCTCTACTACACAATCCATGCACCCATCCTGCAGATATATTTTTACAGCGTCTCCTTTCTGCACTTCTGTAACAGATCGCAAAAGGGAGCCCTCTTTTTCTGCAATAGAATATCCTCTTGCCAACACAGAAAGAGGGCTTAAAGCCTGCAACTTTTCCGCTTTCAGGGAAAACGCCGTCCGTTTATCCGAAATTCCTTTTAAGGAAGCTCTTAAAAATGCCTCCTTAAGATTTTCCAGCTGCATCTGCTGCTTTTGCAAAAGCTTATGGGGCTCAGCCAGCGGAGAGCGCCCCACCAGTTCATCCAACCGCTGCCGGGAACGTTCCACATTGCTCTGGAGTTTTCTTAAAAGTCTTTCATTTACGGCAAGAAGAGAATCTTTCAGCATTGCCTGATCGGGCACCGCCAGCTCCGCGGCAGCAGAAGGCGTTGCAGCCCGGCAGTCCGCGGCAAAATCACAAATAGTAAAATCCGTTTCGTGCCCCACGGCTGATATGACCGGTATTTCTGAGGCTGCTACGGCTCTGGCCACGCTTTCTTCATTAAAGGCCCAAAGATCCTCTAAGGATCCGCCGCCTCGGCCCAGAATAATCACATCTGCCGCTTTTAATCGATTCATCCGGGAAAGCGCTTCTACAATCTGCGGGGCGGCTCCTTCTCCCTGCACCAAAACAGGGCAAAAAACAATTTCTGCCAAGGGGAAACGGCGCGCAAGAATGGTTTTAATATCCTGCACAGCCGCACCTGTTGGGGATGTTATAACGCCTATCCTCTCCGGATATCGGGGCAGGGGCTTTTTTCTTTCCGGGGAAAAGAGCCCTTCTTTTTCCAGTTTACGCTTGAGCTGTTCATAAGCCAGATTTAAAGCTCCCACGCCATCGGGCTGCATATCCTCAATATAAAGCTGATATTGGCCGTTGGCTTCGTATACCCCCACATGCCCTCTGGCGATCACCTTCATCCCGTCTTCCGGGTGAAACCGAAGTCTCCTGGCATATTGGGAAAACATGACTGCCCGGATCACGGATTTTTCGTCCTTCAAAGAGAGATACAAATGCCCGGAGCGGTAGTGATCCGTAAAATTAGAGATCTCTCCCACCACAAAAAGGCTCTGCAAGGCAGGATCTTCTTCCATCCGGGAACGGATATAGGTGTTCAGCTGAGAAACCGTCACTTGTAAAGGCGTCCTCATTTGATGTCTCCTTCCTTCCCGTTTTTCATTGCCAAAGATGTCAGAACCGCTATGCCGGCGGCATTATCCGCCGAAAAAGCAGGTTCTGCAAAAGAAGCGCCGAACCGCTGTTTCAAATGGCTCTGCAGGATGGAATTGCTCATCACTCCCCCGGCAAAGAGCACAGGGAGCCCCGGTCTTTCTTTCAGAAGGGCTTCCGCCATGGAAGTAAGAGCCGCTTCGATGGAAAGCAGACAAAACAAGGCTATATCTTCTTTTGAAGTTCCCTTTTCCAGAAGCGCTCTGCATTGATTTTCGATTCCGGATAGAGAACAGTTCGCCCCTTTCATAGAAGGGCGGATAGAAAAATGGGCTTGGGATCGAAGAGCCAATTCTTCCAGATATTTTCCGGATGGAAAAGGAAGCCCCAGCATACCGCCTACCCGGTCCACAGCCTGCCCTCCCTTAAGATCCAGAGAGGATGCCGCCAATTCTACTTCTAGTTTGCCATGTTTGGGAGATACCCAAAGGGCTTCTGTGGTTCCTCCGGAAACATGAAAGGCTAAAAAAGGAGTATCCTTTTCCAGCCAGGATAGATTCCCGGAAGAGTATAAAGCCGCCGCTATATGACCCGCCTGATGAGAAAAGGAAAAGAGAGGCACATCCAGCACAGAGGCCAGTATGCGGCCGGCTGAAATTCCCACCGTAAAGCAAGGCATATAGGAACCTTCCTGATCCCGGGGACGGGCAGATATCCCTACAGCCTGTATCTTCTTTCCTTTTGTTTCCTTCATCAGCTCCTCCATAAGGGCAGGAAGCTGCTGCGTATGATGGAATACGGCGTCGCTTTGCCTGAGGCCCAGCTCACCTTTTTTCACAGGCAAAAACTTTTTCTTCTGGAGTATTTTTTCTTCCTCTATAATTGCCAAAGAAGTTGTATAATTGCTTGTGTCAATTCCCAGGACTTTATTTTCCGGCATCATTTTTTTCCTCTTGCGTTTCCTTTTCAGGCTGGCTTTCCTCTGCCAGGGCTCGTGTCTCCGGCGCGGCGTAGGATTCCTTCTGCATCTTTTTGGAAACAGCCCCAAGGACGCCGTTTACAAAAGGAGCATCCTCTCTGCCGCCGTATTTCTTAGCCAGTTCCACCGCTTCGTTTATGGAAACGCTTACCGGGATCTCTTCTTCATACAGCATTTCGCTAAGCGCCAGACGCAGGATAGCCAATGACACCTTGGAAAGGCGGTTCATCTTCCATCCTCGGATGTTCTCTTCCACTATTGTATCCAGTTGTTCCTGATTTTTTTCAGCGCAAAGCGCCATGCGCTCGGCAAAATCGTCTACCATATACGTTCCTTCGCCGCAAAGCTCGGCGGTTTCAATAATCTGCTCTATGCTGTCGTGATTGAGGCTCTGTTCAAACAGCAGCACAAAGGCCTGTTCTCTCGCGTCTCTTCGTTTCATTTTTTCCTCCAATATATAAAAAATAAAGCCTTCCACAAGTGGAAGGCCTGAATTCATTTTCGTCGCCGTTCTACAAAACGGTTTTCCTAAAATCATTCTTTTTTCAAGCTTCCACATGTTTTTCCATCCAATTGCGCGTATTTAAGGCGTCATTTTCTGCCAAAAATACAGAGCAATCAGAATTCCCTGCATATCTTACGTGTATTATACACCACAAGATCTATTTGGCGCAACACTCCAGTTGCCAAAATATTGTTAAGACGCAAAAAAACCAGCCGTGGATTGCAGTCCGCAGCTGGTTTTTTCACGCCTTCTTATGTATTTTCAATTATTTTTATCTTGTCATATTCAATATCCGCCTGCCCCATGACGATATCCTTGATAATAACAGAGCCGTTCTCAACCGAATCGCTCTTCTTGATAACAACGCTGCACTCTCCGTTTTGGATAAAGACTACACAGTCTCCAAAGCCTTTTGCGCGAATCAAACTCTCTATATTGTTTTCCTGTAAAATATTCTGCGCAATTTCAGCGGATTTGGAAACCGCCTCCTTTTTGGCTTCCGCGCTCTCTCCAGCATCTTCCAAAACCTTTTCCAGCAGTTCTACGGATTCGTCTCTGGATTTTTGACGGGAAAGCTTTGCATCGGCAAACCAGTCCTCAGAAGAATCCGAAGTGGAGCCAGAGGAAGAACCGCTTTCTGGTTTTTCCGAAGATGCAGAAGCGTTCACCAGCTGCGCTTCTCCCACATTTTTCTCTGAGCTCAGGGTGCTGGTGGCTGTTAATGCAGCATTATCACCGGTAAACTGCCAGTTCAAATACACGGCAGCTCCCAAGGCTACCACCAATGCAGCTAAAACCAATTGCCTTTTTCCAAATGACATGTATCTCTCCTCCTGTTTTTGCTTGTTTTGGTCCGTTAATCAGACCCTATTACGCAAACCCTTGCGGATGAAATATGCAAAGCCGTTGTAACAGCGTCGGTAATTTTCTGCTGAACCTGAGGATCATCCCCTTCCCGGCAGATAACCACCACCCCCTGCACTACCGGCAGAACCTCTGTAATTTTCAGCGCTTTCTGAGAACCGTTGGAATCCTTTATCAGGATATAACTGGTCTGGGCATCGTCATCCGTCGTATCCCCATCGGTCTTGGTGCTCTTCTTTTCTTCCGTTGCATAAACCTGCTCCGCGTCTTTTTCCAGTGTTATCATGACGGACGCATCTTCTGCACCGGAAATTCTGGATAAGATTTCCTGCAGCTTCTGCTGGAGCGCATCGGTGTATTCCTCCACTCCCGAGGAAGTTTCCTCAGAAGATGCCGTCTCTTCTCCGTCCGATCCCCTTTCCTGAAACAAGCCGGAAAGAAAAATTAAAAGAATACCCAAGATACCTGCAATAACGATTCCTTTCCGGGCTGAAGGATTTTCCGCCAATTTTGTAAATATGCTTTTGTTCTCATCCGTTTTCACCGGCCATCACCTCCACCGGCACACCCAATGTTTCTGAAAGATAGGATTCCACTCTGGCGCCATATCCTTCGTATCCGGAAGCCAATGTAATTTCAATTCTGTTAATACCTATGCTGCCATCTTCCTGCTTATCCATATCTGCATGAATATTTTTGCAGGATATGCCCATTTTGTTGATCTCTGTCTCTGCAAGACGCTCCACACTCTCCTGTGCGGCTGTTATCTCCTGGCTTTCCACAAAGGAAGAGAACTCCGATTCCGTCCCATATTGTGTGGGGATGGAAAAAGCAAGGGGAATCTTTGGAAGAACAGATTTGAGAGAAAACGCCATAGCGCAAACTAGAAACGCCCCTATTACATATCGGATCATTTTTTCCATAGATCCGGGAGGCGCCAGATACTGAAGGACCGCCACAGCCAAAACAGCAAAACATATTGCCAACGACCATGTACGCACTGCATTCATGAACCCCCGCCTCCCATCATAAGCATGATCGTTACCGTAATAGTCAGAACCGCCATAGAACAGAGCAAAATGGCTTGTATGGCTTCCATAACTTTTCCAACGGCATCCAGAAGGGCAGTCACATCCGAAAGGCTGAACATTCTGCTAATACCGGCGCAGACCGCAATGGTAATCTGCCATAGAATACACTGCAGCACCACAGGCAGAAAAATCACGCATTCCGCTAAAACCGCAAAAGCTGTCACACCGGATTTCAATGTTTTTACGCATCCGGTAACTGTGTTCAATGCCTCCCCCAACGCTCCTCCCACAATGGGCACAAAGCTGCTGACCACAAACCGGGCAGCCCGCCCTGCTGTGGAATCCACAGCAGAGGTGACGATTCCATGAACAGCCAGAAGGCCGGAAAAAACCGTCATGCAGAACCCCAGTATCCACTTGATTGCTTTCGTAAACGCACCGCAAAGGCCGTCCAGCTTAACATCAGGAGAAACGGCAGAAACAATAGATATCCCTAAAAATATATTCATTAAAGGCACCAATATGCCTGCGCAGACTAACATGACCCCGTTGCCTCCCGCCGTTGCCAGAAGCTGAAATGAAGCAGAGGCTGTAGGCTGGCCAGCAGCCAGCATAATTCCTCCCAAAACCGGCACGCAGGCTAGCAGGAACCCGGAAGCCCCTTCGATTACCTTTTCCGCCTGATGGATAAATTCCACGGCAGGCGGAATCAACGCGGCGCAAACACACAAAACGCTTGCCAGGGACGCTGCGGAACCGGCCGGCCCCTGTATGCTCAGCCGCATACCGTTGGCTATGGCTGAAATCAGAATTACCGCCAGCACCATTGTAAAAACATGTATGGGATTGCCGGACGCCTCTTGTGTCATACTCCCCAGGGCTGAAAAAAGTGTTTCAGGCGTTATGGAAGAAATGCTTTGCCAATCCAGGCCTTCAATTCCCAGATCGCTGAGGGACTCCTGCGCATCATCCGGAAGCTCCCCCGGCAGGTCCTCCGCGCCACTTTCCTGCAGCTGTTCCTCGTAATACTCTTCATATGTATCTTCGGATCCTTCTGTTTCCGATGCCGAAACGGGGAACATACCAAAAACCAAAATCAATTCCAAGATAAATAGAATGCATATCCTTTTTTTCTTCATTTCAGCCACCAATCAAATCCGCTGCAATGGAGGCTACCTGAGAAAGAAGGGGCAGGGAAACCAGAAGCACAGCCACACGTCCTGCGATTTCTGTTTTAACAGCCAGGGCAGATTCCCCCGCATCTCTGCAGGAATCAGCTGCAAATTGAGTCAGATAGCAGATACCCAAAGCTTTAAACAGGATCAAAATATATTCCTGAGGAATACCGGAAGCCTCCAGAAATGTATAAATCTGCCGCACAGCGGGGGAAATCTGCTGCAAAACCGCCAGCAAGAGAAGAATGCCGCAGCCAATAGAAAGCAGCATTCCATATTCTCCATGGTATCTGCGAAGCATAACGGAAAGTATCGCCGCCACCACTGCAAGGGCAGAAATCCCAACTACATCCATAGGGTTCCCTCCTGCTAAAGATCAAAAATAGATTTGATCGTATCAAACAGAACGTCAATTTCCTGAATGACTATCATCAAAACTACAATCAATCCGGCAAGAGTAGTCATCATAGCCTGTTCTTCCCTGCCCGACCGAATCAAAAGTTGGTTCAGAACCGCAACAATGATGCCGATAGCGGCTATTTTAAAAATCAAATCAATGTTCATGCTCTTTTTCTTCCCTTCTGTTCATCCCAGCAGAATGGCAGCCCCTATCCCACCGAAAATTCCCAACATCTGATACAACCTCGCTTTGGTCTGCTTTTGCAGCCTGGCTTCCTGAAGCTGTGCTTCCAATAGTTCCTTTGAAAGGCGGCAATGGGCTATCTGCCCTTCTGTATCTGTAACGCCCCATCCGGCCCCAAACCCTCGAAGCCTCTCAACATCCTCCCTGGAAAAGCCGGAGGCCGCCGCCTTCTTCATGGAGTGATTCCAGGCTTCATCGAAATTTTCTCCCTTTTCCATCAAAGAACGGCACTCCCGTAAGAAAGCAAGGGATTCTCCATGCTTTTGCAGAATTTTAAAAAGGGGTTCCGCCGCGAAGCGCATAGCGGTTTCAGCTGTCTGCAAAAAACGCAAAAACTCTTCCAGCCGCAAGACACGCATTTTAAGCCTAAGCGATTCCGAATAACCTGCCAGAGCTCCCGCTCCAATCAGCAGGAGCATTCCTATCCATTTGAGCAAGTAGATCCCCCGCTTTCCAGAACTCCGATACCATCCCCGGCTCTCTCCGGCTTTTCAAAAAAGCGATGGATTGAAATGCCCCCGCCCGCATTAGAATTTCCGCTTGTCTCTTTTTTAGAAATTCCTCCGGGCTTCCCGCATGAATGCTGGCAATAACGGTGACGCCTGCATGGAGGCACTGTAAAAGGGAACGGGTATCTTCCTCTCCGCCAATCTCATCACAAAGAATACAATCCGGCACCAGGGAACGAACCGCCTGCAAAATCCCCTGCGCTTTTGGATATCCATCTAGAATATCACAGCAGGGCCCTAAGGAATTGCCCGGTATTCCCTTATATACACCGCCCAGTTCCCCGCGTTCATCCACCACCGCCACCCGCCGTATAGCTCCCAGGCTTCCCGAGGAAAGCTGACGGGCTATATCCCGCAGAACTGTGGTCTTCCCGCTGGAGGGTGCGCCTACAAGCAGAAGACCTCCCTGCATGTCCTCTTCCTTCATTTTTCGTAAGAGAGAAAGGGAACACCCGGGAAATTCTCGGGAAATCCGCAGACAAATGGAGGATATATCCCGCAGGGATACGATTTCTCCATCCTGCACAACAGCTGTTCCGCAAATACCGGCTCTATGGCCTCCGCGTAATGAGAGAAAACCTTGGCGTATTTCTTTGTCATGGCTGTAAACGGAAAAGCCGCAGAGAAGCTGAAAGCATTCTTCCACCTCTTCCCCGCTCATCCTAAAAAGATCCCCTTCCGGCGAGCAGACCAGCCGGCCTGTCCTAGTCAGAAAGTAAATGTCTCCCCCGCAGCTCACGGAAACGGGATACCCCGCCCGAATGCGGATTTCCTGCACCTGCTTTTTAATCCCCGCCGGGATAGAAAGAAGCAATCCGCCCAGAGAGCCGCTCAAAAGGGAAACCGCTGTGTCAAATCTTTGGTCTGTAACAGATTCCATATATCTTGTCCTCCCTTTCTTTCTTATACATATGGACAATCTCTGAAAGATAGAACCCGTTGTTTGTATTTTTCCTGAAGGTGTTTATCTGTCTTTCCGAATCTATATGCCGGAAAGGACAAGTCCAGAACTAGAAAAACAAAAAAACAGCGTGTTTCTGCCAAGAAGGCGAAACACGCTGTTTTTATTTCATTTAGAACTGCGGTAATTTCATTTAATACCGATCAAAAAGCCCTGTAAAATCCAATGTAGCAAAATAATCTTTTGGAGTTTCCGCTCTTCGGATCATTTGAGCAGAACCATCCTCTCGCAGAAGAATTTCCGCAGAACGGAGCTTGCCGTTATAATTGTATCCCATGGAGAAGCCATGAGCCCCCGTATCATGCAAGACTACCAGATCCCCTATATCGATTTTAGGCAGCATCCGGTCAACAGCAAACTTGTCGTTATTTTCGCAGAGGCCTCCTGTTACATCATATTTATGGTCGCAGGGAGCATCTTCTTTCCCCATAACGGTAATATGATGGTAAGCGCCATACATGGCCGGACGCATTAGATTGGCCGCGCAGGCGTCCAACCCAATATATTCTTTATAAATATGCTTTTCGTGGATAGCGGTTGTCACTAGGCAGCCGTTTGGCCCCAGCATATATCGACCCAATTCCGTATAGATTGCTACATTGTCCATACCCTCGGGCACAAGAATTTCCTCATACGCTTTGCGCACGCCTTCTCCTACAGCGGCAATATCAACCGGTTCCTGATCCGGTTTATAGGGGATTCCCACGCCGCCCGAAAGATTCACAAAGGCGATCTCCGCGCCGGTTTCCTTATGAAGCTCTACCACAAACTGGAAAAGGATTTTAGCCAAGGTAGGATAATAGGCATTGGTGGTGGTATTGCTGGCCAAAAAAGCATGAATACCAAAGGTTTTCGCACCCATCTGCATCAAAGCACGGTAGGCGTCTTTCATCTGTTCCTTCGTCATGCCGTATTTGGCGTCTCCCGGATTATCCATAATAGAGTTGGCGATGGAAAAATATCCACCCGGGTTGAAGCGGCAGCTGATAATCTCCGGAATTCCGGCTGTTTCCTTAAGGAACTCTACATGTGTGCGGTCATCCAGATTGATGGTCGCGCTCAATTTTCTGGCATACCGAAAATCTTCCGTCGGCGTATCGTTGGAGGAAAACATGATGTCATTTCCGGAAAAACCGCAGGCTTCCGCCATCATTAGCTCTGTCAAAGAAGAGCAATCCACACCGCATCCTTCTTCTTTCAGAATTTTCAAAATAAAAGGGTTTGGGGTGGCCTTCACAGCAAAATACTCTTTAAATCCTTTGTTCCAGGCGAATGCCTCTTTCAAAGCTCTTGCCCGTGCACGGATCCCCTTTTCATCGTAAAGATGGAAAGGAGTGGGAAACTGTTCCACTATTTTTTTTAACTGTTCCTGATTTACAAACAACGTTTTCTTCATAAGCCCTCTCTTTTCCCTCCGAAATTTGCCATACTGCTTTTCCTAAATAGTATAAAAAAGATTGTGTTTTTTTGTCAAGCGTTTCCTTCCAGCATAGCCAAAAACTCTTCTTCCGTAATGACCGGCACTCCAAGTTGATTAGCCTTTGTCAGTTTACTTCCGGCTTCCTCTCCAGCCAATACATAGGAAGTTTTTTTCGAGACGGAAGAGCTTGTCTTCCCTCCATATTTTTCTACCAAATCCGAAGCTTCTTTCCGGGTCATAGTGGGAAGAGTTCCCGTAAGGACAAACGTTTTGCCTGCAAAAAGGGATTGGACTTCCTGCACTTCTCCCTGCATATTAAGCCCGGCGTCCTTCAAAGCTCCCAAAAGATGGGCTGTGCCCGGCAGGTCAAAAAAGCTGCGGAGACTTTGCGCCATAATCATACCAAAGCCGTCAATCTCTGCAATATCTTCTGCAGAAGCAAAGCAAATCGCTTCCATAGAACCGAAACGGCCTGCCAGAAGCTTTGCCGCCTTTTGACCAATATGAGGAATACCTAAAGCAAAAATCAATCTGTAAAGGTCATTTCCCTTGGATTTTGCAATAGCATCTAAAAGGTTCTGGGAGCTCTTCTCGCCCATTCTTTCCAAAGAAACAAGCTGTTCCATTGTAAGCTTATATAGATCCGCAGGAGAATGCAGCAGTTCATTGGCCACAAGCTGTTCGATTAAAGCAGGCCCAAGCCCTTCGATATCCATAGCGTCACGGCTTGCAAAGTGGATCAGGTGGCGCACCAGCTGGGCCGGGCATTCCGGGTTTTGGCACCTGAGGGCCGCTTCCCCTTCTTCCCGGAAAACCGGTTCTCCGCAGGAAGGGCAAACCTGAGGCAAAACATACGGTTCGGAAGCCTCGGGGCTGGAAACCACCCGCACCACTTCCGGAATTATTTCTCCCGCCTTTCGAAGCACAACGGTGGATCCGATTCGTATACCCTTTTCCGTTATAAAATCCTGATTGTGTAGGGTGGCTCGGCTAACTGTAGTACCCGCCAAAATAATCGGGTCAAACACACCGGTAGGGGTCAAAACACCGGTACGTCCTACATTCACCTCAATATCCAAAAGGATTGTCTCTTTTTCCTCCGGAGGATATTTGTAGGCTTCCGCCCAACGGGGGAATTTTGCCGTGCTTCCCAAAAGTTCTCTCTGGGCAAAATCGTCTATTTTCACAACGGCTCCGTCGATGGAGTAATCCAGTTCTCCCCGCATTTCACCAATTTCCTGCACCCTATCCACAACCTGCTGCATACTTGTGCAGGTTTGATTTAAAGGGGAAACGGCAAATCCCAGTTTTTTGAGCAGTTCCAAGGATTCGGCATGGCTATGCAGTTCCTTGCCCTGAATCTGCTGAATATTAAAGATAAATATATCCAGATTTCGGGAAGCCGTAATACGGGGATCCTTCTGCCGCAGAGAACCTGCCGCTGCATTCCGGGGATTCTTAAACGGCTTTTCTTCATGGAGTTCCTGCCTCTCACATAAGGCCAAAAAGCTTTTATGGGACATATATACTTCGCCCCGAACTTCCAAATAGGGAACAGATTCTTTCAATGTTTTCGGAACAGTTCGGATCGTACGGAGATTTTCCGTTACATCCTCTCCTACCACCCCGTCTCCACGGGTGGAACCACGGAAGAACACGCCGTCTCTATATTCGAGAGAAACGGACAAACCATCAAACTTGGGTTCTACTACATAGATAGGGTGTTCCACCGTTTCCCGTACTCGCCGGTCAAAATCCAAGAGCTCCTCTTCCGAAAAAGAATCGTGGAGGCTTTCCATTGGAACAGTATGCGAAACGGGGGCAAACGTATTTAAAGCAGGGCCTCCCACTTTCTGTGTAGGCGAATCCGGAGTTATCAATTCCGGAAACTCCGCTTCCAGATTCTGCAGGCGAAGATACAGCATGTCATATTCATAGTCATCGATTTCCGGCTTATCTTCCACATAATATTTTTGATTGTGATATTCAATTTCTGACTTCAATTCTTCATGCAGCCGGGCAGCCTCATTCCGTTCCATTTTGATCCTCCGATTTTCCTTGTTTTCTTACATTCATTCTTTACAAAACCACAAAAGAGGGATATTCCCGCCTTTAAACATACAAAAGCCTGCCGGAGCCGATTCACAGCACCGCCAGGCTTACGGCCTTTTTATTTTACCCCAAACCGGTAAAAAATTCAATGATTGGCCAGCAACAGAAAATTCAAGAACATTTTTCTTTATCTGGCAGTTTCTGGCAGAACTATCCTATACAGAATTTCCCGTTCTCTCTCCCAGACCCAAATGCTTTTTCCAGCTTCCTTTGCCATATCGAATCACCATACAGACAAAGCGGGTCATATTGTCGCCCACCATGCACAGCCAAACCGCCGCAAGGCCTAAATGGAAAAAGGTTACGCACAAATATGTAAAAAGAATTCTCACGCCCCACATGGAAAAAAGGGAAAATACAAAAGGAACTTTTGTATCCCCAACACCGTTGAAAATCCCTTCCATGATGATAACTACTGCAAAGAAAGGCTCAGACACCGCCACGATTCTAAGAACCTGCGCCCCCAACCCGATAACTTCCTGATCCCTGGAAAAAATACCCATTACCACGCTGGGAAACAGAAATAGGAGAATACTCAGCGCGCCCATGAGCAGCACGGCAATCATGGTAATAGTAGAGGAATACTGCATGAGCTTTTTTTCGTCCTTTGCACCGGCTGAGTGGCCGGAAAGAGTTGCCGCAGCCGCTTGCATTCCGTATCCAGGTATATAAAAGGCCTGCTCGGCTGTAATCGCAATGGAATGAGCCGCCATGGATATAGTGCCCAAGCGTGCAATGAGGGATGTAAACACTACCTGCCCCAGGCAAGCGGTTATTCTTTCAGCCGCAATCGGCGTTCCGATACGGATACATTGCCCCATAACTTCCCGATCCAAACGAATCTTTTGCCCTTTCAATCCTAAAGCAGGATCACGCCAGGCTGCTGCAGCCATCAGGATTCCTCCTACCATATACGCAATAGCTGTGGCAATGGCGGCGCCCATTACCCCAAGCCCTGCGCCCCACATAGGAATGGAAAAAGGGCCAATCCGCCACACCTGGGAAGGATTGATAAAAAGGAAATTTAAAACAATGTTCGTGATATTCATAATCGTGTTGATAAGCATAGGAGTTTTCGTATTCCCTGTAGCCCGAAGAACGGAACCGAACACAATACTGGAAGCACGGAAAATCATAGGTGCGCAAACTATGGCAAAATAAATGGATGCATCCTTCTGAATTTCAGGCGCTCCTCCCAGCCATCCCGGCAAAAATGGACTGATGGACAGCGTTATAACTCCCAAAAACACGCCTAATACTACTGTGATGATGACCGATTGGGCGGCTGCCTTCCGAGCCCTTTCCACATCTTTCCCTCCCAGCGCCCGGGAAATACAGGAAAGCACCCCCATTGCAAGCGCAAACATGGGGGAATTAATAAGCCACATCATAGTAGTTGTAAGTCCTACAGCGGCTGAAGCGTTTGCACCTATAGTGCCCACCTGAGCCGTGTCGGCATACTGAACAATGGTCTGCAGCGCCTGTTCCATTACGGTAGGCCAGGCCAAAATAAAAATCGTATGCATCATTGCCCTATCGCGGACAGTGCTGCGAATGGAATAAAACATGAACACTCCCCTATTCTTCTTAAAACCGGTCTTTTTCGCTATCTGTAATCGTATAAAATTCTTCCTATGTTTGTCAAGTAAAATACAAAATAAAGAGGAAGGGCGTAAAATCATACGTCCCTTCCCTATCTGTTCTATTTTTCTGTAGTTCTTATTGCCCTGTAGAATCCGACGAAGCAAAAAAGGCAGGCGTCTCCCCTACGATGACGGTTTCCGCAATTGGAATAGAGGATGTTAAGTCAGCGCTCGCTTTGGCTCCCGACATATATGTATAGATATGGATAGAAAGTTCCAGCATAATCTGGTGTTTTGTTTGATTAATACCTGCAGACTCGAAATTGCTTTTAAAATCTGCCGTTATATTTCCTGTTAACGTAATTCTAACAGGAATTTCCGGCCCTCTTCCATGCAGCAATTCCCCGCCGATTAAAGTACCGATTGGAATTTTAACATCCATATGGCCGAATTGCTCCAAACTTTCCTGTGCCTTTTTCAAAATATCTGTTTTCAGCTGATTGATCTGAACCACATTGGAGCTTACCGCCAATATCTCTCCACTGTCATTTCGCTCGATCTGCACCAAATTCTCATAAACCGTGCCTTCCTCTTTCAACGCCTGATTTACAGCTTCATTTACGGCCTCCACGGAAAGAACGGAAGCTTCATTCTTTGTAATTTCTTCCAAAACGGGTTTTAGCCGGCATTCGAGAAAAAATACCAGAAACGCTGTTAAGATACCGGCCAGGAACAAAACTTTTCGTTTCCCGGAGCCGGGTTTTCTGGGGCTCAAACCACAGCGCATGTGAAGTCCCCCTTTTCCTATTGCTTACTTCATCATACGTGAAAGAAAAGAAAAAGGTTCCTCCCATACCACAAAAAGGTAGGTACAGTTAAACTGCACCTGCCTCTTAACGTATGAATTTACCGAATGATTACTCAGCATCAGCGGATTCAGCATCTGCAGACTCTTCTGCTACTTCAGCAGTATCTGCTGCGGGTGCTTCGTCCAGAAGGGCGCGAATAGAAAGGCTTACGCGCTTCTTCTCGAAATCGATATCCGTGATCTTAGCTTTCACAACGTCACCGATTTTCAGGACATCCTGGGGTTTCTCGATTCTGTGATCCGCGATCTGGGAAATATGAATCAGACCGTCAATGCCGGGAATAATACGGGCAAAGGCACCGAAAGTAGTCATTCCCACAACTGTTACGTCCGCAACAGTGCCAACAGGATATTCGCGCTCCAAAATCTTCCACGGATTATCTTCATCACGCTTGTATCCAAGGGAAATCTTGCCCTTCTCACGATCCAGGCTCTTAATATAAACCTGCACGGTGTCGCCTACATTTACAACCTCGCTGGGATGCTTAATCCGTGCCCAAGAAAGTTCGGAAATATGGATCATACCATCAATACCGCCCAGATCCACAAAAGCGCCATAGGAAGTCAGGCTCTTAACGGTTCCGGTATATTCCTTGTTTTCTTCTGCAGTCTCCCAGAATTTATCGGCCAGAGCCTTGCGCTCATCCTTCAGAACGGAACGGATGGAACCAACAGCTCTGCGGCGACCGCGGTTCACTTCGATAACGCGGAATTTAACTTCCTTCTTCAGAAGATCCTCAAGGGGTTCGCCGCGGGAAGCGGTAGCCTGAGAAGCAGGAACAAAAACACGAACGCCATTGCTCACAACAATAAGGCCGCCCTTAATAACTTCGGAAACAACGCCGGTGAGAACGGATTCGTCCTCAGCAGCAGCGGTAATGGTCTCCCAGCCCTTAGCTGCATCCAGACGCTTCTTAGAAAGCATAATGGTGCCTTCCTGATCGTTTGTGCGCATAATCAGAAGATCCATTTCATCGCCGATTTTCACCAGATCCTCCGCTTTTGCATTCGGATCTGCAGAAAGTTCAGAGAGAGGCACGAAACCGGCCTGTTTGCGTCCCACATCCACATAGATTTCATTGGGGGCAATACCGACAACCACACCGTGAACCTTTTCGTCTGTATTTAAACTTTTCAGAGACTCTTCAAGCATCTCCGCAAAGCTGGAATCGGCGCCATCCTCCATAACAACAGGATCTTTGTTTTCCATAATTTCTGACATGGTAACAAGTACCTCCTTTATAATGCTTGCCGGCGTGGAAGCACCGGCTGTGATGCCTGCTGATTCAGCCTCCCGAAGCTCGTCCACAGGAAGTTCATCCGCAGACTCCACTAAAAACGTACTGCAGTTTTGCCTGCATACATCATATAGCTTCGCCGTGTTGGAACTTTGCCTTCCGCCTATAACAACCATAACGCTGCAAGAATGGGAAAGCTCAACTGCTTCAGATTGACGATTCGCAGTAGCATTACATATTGTATCAAAAATCGAAGCATTTGTATATACCTTTTTTAATATTTTCACGCTGTTTTTCCATTCTGAGACAGAAAAAGTTGTCTGCGCTACCACGGAAACGAGTTTATTTTTCGATTTTGAATTATTTTCCGCATATTTTTTTATTGCTTCCGCATTCTCAAAAACAAAATATTCTCCGAAACAATGACCAATGATCCCCTGCACCTCGGGATGAGAAGGATCACCAGCAATAAAAATCACTCTGCCCTTTCCCGATTCTTCCGCTACAATCCTATGGATTTTTTTCACAAAAGGACAGGTTGCGTCCGCGCAGGGAATTCCCAATCTGTTAATCTCATCCAACACGGATCTGGCCACTCCATGGGAACGAATCACCAGCGTATCCCCAGAGGGAACATCCTTGGGATTCGCGGCAACACGAACCCCTTTTTCTTCCAGCTCCTTCAAAGTTTGCGGGTTATGGATAATAGGCCCCAGGGTCCATACAGATTTGCCCTGCTCCACCAGAGAATGCACCATCTGCACTGCACGATTTACCCCAAAACAGAATCCAGCTGTCTTTGCCACCGTAATTTTACTCAATATTTTTCCTCCAACTGCCCGTTGATTTTTTCCGCCAAAAGAGCAGAAGCCTGCTTTAATCCTTCTCTTGAGGAATCCTCCAGCCCCAGTTCCTCATAGGGAATCACCGGGCCGATTCGGATTGTTACCTTGCTGCGGAACCGCATCTTTTCCCCTTCCCGATAAATGCTGACCGGAAGCACGGGCGCTTTTGTCCGTGCCGCTAGAAGAGCAAATCCCGCTTTGGGACGAAACGAAGAAGTGTCGAACACCACCCTGCCCTGGGGAAAAATCCCAAGGATCTCACCCTGCTCCAGGATTTCCGCCGCTTTTCGTATGGATTCGGTATCCCCTTTATCCCGGCGAACTGGGAAAGCCCCCATCTTTCGCAAAAACCAAGCCGCAAATTTTCCATGCTCTTGAAATAGTTCGCTTTTGGCCATAAAATGCAGCTGTCGCTTAAAGGGCACCGCTACCAAATATGGATCAATAACCGAACGATGGTTGCTGCAAACGATTAATTTGCCTTCTTTGGGTATATTCTCACGCCCAACATACCGTATCCGAAAAAGCAGTCTCGCAAAGGGCGTGACTATTCGAAGCAGAAAAAAATAGAGGCTCATGGTTTCATTTCCTTCAGATCCCGCTCACGCATAGCCTGGATTTTTCCCATGACCATACGGCAGGCGTTTCTGTATTCTGTTCCCGTCCCTTTTTCGATTCCCAGTTTTTCCGGCGGAATCAGCTCCCCATAAGACAAAACCACCTTATGAAACATCCTAGGAAGAGGGCTGCCCACAGGTGTAATACAAACAGGCAAAATAGGCGCATCGTTTGCATGGGCAATCATAACGGCTCCTGCCTTTGGCTGCCCAAAATTTCCATCACGAGAGCGGGTTCCTTCAATAAATATCCCCATTGGATCACCGCGTTTCAAAATTTCTCCGCCGTGATCGATGGCGTTTACATCCCTTTTTCCTCTTTGAACAGGAAAACATCCCAAACTGCGCAGAAGCCAGGCAAGGGGTTTATTCTCGAACAGCTCGCTTTTTGACATAAAGAAAATCTGCCGCTTATTATGGATAACTAAGCGGATCGCATCGGATATGCCCAAATGATTGGCGCATACGATTACTTTACCGCTTGCCGGAAAATTTTCCTTACCTTTAATGATAGTTGGCACAAACGGCCTGGCAAAGGGTCCTATACAGATCCTAGCGAAATTGTATAAAAAAGTCCTCAAATACAGCACCCACCGATCTCCGGAAATCCGGTTTTATTGTTTTATTTATGAATAAAATGAATTACATAGAAAACGCTTATTTGTCCTGCAGTTTACATCGTATAACATCCAATATCTTTTGAACAGATTCTTCCAGAGAAAAACCCGTGGTATCCACCAGAACAGAATCTTCCGCCGGCTTCAAAGGAGCCGTTTCCCGATGAGAGTCATTATAATCTCTTTCCCGCAAATCCTTCAGCACCTCTTCAAAAGATACCTGCTGGCCTTTTTCCAAAAGCTCTTTATACCGTCTTCCGGCGCGTTCCTCGTCCGATGCCGTCAGAAAAATTTTCACCTGTGCTTCCGGCAAAACAACCGTCCCGATATCACGGCCATCCATAATTACATGGTTGGTTTTGGCTATATCCTTCTGCAGATCAAATAAGAACCGGCGCACCGGCTTCATAGCCGATACAGCCGAAGCAGCCATGGAAACCTGCGGTGTACGTATCTCCTTGGAAACATCCTTGCCGCAAAGGATTACATGCTGCTCACCATCACAAAATGTGAGGGATACTTCTAATGTAGGCAATTCTCTTTCCACAGCGGCTTCATCTGAAACAGAAATCCCCTTTTTAAGCATATGCAGGCCTACCGCTCTATAGAGAGCACCTGTATCTACATATATATACCCTAGCTGTTTAGCCGCAGCTCTGGCTACCGTGCTTTTTCCAGCCCCGGCAGGGCCGTCAATGGCAATAGCGATCATGCGCATTTCTCCTTATATACTATTCTTTCATTTCGACAGGCAAGCAACCGCCCCTGCAGCTGCCGCTCTTCCGGTGGAAAAAGCAATCTGCAGATTGAAGCCGCCCGTATATGCGTCCACATCCAGCATTTCACCGGCAAAAAATAAACCGGGCAGGAGCTTGGATTCCATGGTGTGAGGCGAAACCTCCCGGACATTCACACCGCCGGAGGTCACAATTGCTTCCTCAATAGGACGAAATCCGGTAATATCAACAGAAAAGGCTTTGAGCAAAGCGCCGAAACGCTGCCGTTCCTCCCTTGTGATACTGTTGCATTTCTTATTACCGGGAATTCCTGAGCGCTTTACTGCTACAGGGATTAGCTTCCTGGGCAAAAGTGCGGAAAGGGAATTGAGAAAATCCCGGTTTAAGTTCTGCGAGAAATCCCTCTGCAGCCGCGCGTCAAGCTGTTCAGGCCGTAAAGCCGGTTTCAGATCTATATCCACACGATAGCGGCCAGGCTCCATTTGGCGCATATGACTGCTTGCGCTGAGAATTACCGGGCCGGAAAGCCCGAAATGCGTAAAGAGTAATTCGCCAAAATCCCTGTAGATTTCTTTTTTCTTAGCATTATCCCAAACAGACAGCCCTATATTCCGCAGGGAAAGCCCCATCATATCCCGGCAGTCTTCCCCTGCCGCTACCAAAGGCACCAAAGACGGCTTTAAGGGGCGTATACTATGCCCCCCTTCCTGAGCCAGCCTATATCCATCCCCATTGGAACCGGTTCCGGGATAGGAAGCTCCTCCGCAGGCCAATATAACGCTTCCTGCAAAAAGCTCTTTCCCGTTTTCCAGACGGACACCTCTCACTGTATTGTCTTCCTGCAAAAGAGAAACAGCCCGGCCTTTCAGAAAGGTTACATTTCCTTCCTCATTATACCGTACAAGCGTATCCACAACATCCTGGGCCTTGTCTGAAATAGGAAAAACACGGTTTCCCCTTTCTGTTTTCAGCGGCAATCCATGGGATTCAAAAAAAGCTATGGTATCCTGGCAGGAAAAGCCGGAAAAGGCTCCATACAGGAATTTTCCGTTTCCGGGCACGGAATCCATAAATATGTCCCGGCTGCAGTTATTGGTTACATTGCAGCGGCCTTTTCCCGTAATGGAAAGCTTTTTTCCGGGGCGGTCCATTTTTTCAAGCAGGCAGACTTTTGCTCCCAGCTCTGCTGCATAACCAGCAGCCATTAGGCCGGCCGCTCCTGCGCCTACAACAAGTATATCAAATATCATCATTTATTCTTTTCGTCCACCTTTTCGTAGACTCCGTATTCATCCCATATATTTTCAAGGCGGGTGAATGTTTCCTCCGCTTCTTTCCGGCGGCGGAAACCGATGGCTACAATCAAGGCGTTTATAAGGCTTAACGGCGCACAGAGAGAATCCACGATAGAAGCGATATCGCTTCTGGCCAAAAGCAGATAATCGGATATCTCCGCAAGAGGAGACAACGCGCTGTCTGTAATGGATACCACCTTCGCCCCTTGATTATGGGCAAAATTCATGGCTTTTACCGCTTTTCTCGAATACCGGGGAAAGCTGATACCAATCACCACATCCTGTTCATTCACACGAATCATCTGCTCAAAGATTTCCGCTTCGCTTGTGCACTGGACAAGCACTACATGGTCAAAAAGCAACCCCAGATAGTAATGAAGAAAAGTAGCCAGAGCCAAGGAGCTTCTGGCGCCTAAAATATAAATTTTCCTGCTTTTGCAAATGGCTTCTACCGCATTATAAAAATTCTCATGGGAAGTTTCTTCCATCGTACGGCGGATAATATCCATATCCTGCGTAAAAATGGAATCCAGAATATCATTTCCCTTAATCCGCCCCTCCGTCACTTGCATACGCTGAACGGATGTAAGCTTGTTGCGGATCATTTCCTGCATAGCCTGCTGCAGCTCCGGATATCCGGTATAGCCGATTTCCGTAGCAAAACGCACCACAGTGGATTCACTGACTCCAACGGTAGCGCCCAAACGGGACGCTGTCATAAAAGCGACTTTATCATAATGCTCGCTGATATAGCGAGCAATCAGCTTCTGCCCTTTTGAAAATGTATCCATCTTCTCCTGGATACGGACAGTGAGTAAATTATTCATTTTCATTACCCATTCTCCGTGCTATACTTTTTCTTATCCGGCCCCGCACGGCAGGCCGAACTTCCCGCAGGCAGAAATATGCCTGCATTCTATCACTCCGTTATTCATATTAAGGCCTGAAAAAAGAAAAATCAAGTCTTGATTTGGATTAATTTGCAGGAAATCTTCCCTTTCAATTCATTATGAGTCTATAGAAAACAAAATATTCCAGTAAAAAATCATCCTTTGCTTTTATTTCGCTATACTATTTTTACAGAAACGGAGGGAGTGTATTGAACAACCAAAAAAGCTATACGCAAATCAACGCTAAAACATGGGATTCTTGGGCAAAAAACGGCTGCGAATGGTCCATACCTGTATCTCACGAAGAGTGCCTGGCCGCTAAAGAAGGCAATTGGGGTGTTTATCTTACCCCCTGCATTCATGTCCCAAAGGAATGGTTCGGCGAGATAAAAGGAAAACGAATTTTAGGGCTTGCAAGCGGCGGCGGCCAGCAAATGCCTATTTTTTCTTTACTTGGGGCAGACTGCACTGTATTGGACTATTCCGACGAACAACTTCAAAGGGAACGGGATGTGGCAGCCCGGGAAGGATATTCCATCGAAATTGTCAAAGGCGATATGACAAACCCTTTGCCATTTCCGGATAACAGCTTTGATTTGATTTTTCATCCTGTTTCCAACTGCTATGTGGAAGATGTATTTTCCATCTGGAAAGAATGCTACCGCGTATTAAAAAACGGCGGCTCCCTTTTAGCAGGATTCGACAATGGAATGAATTTCCTTTTTGATGATAACGGAACGCTTCCTCTTACAGCTGTCAATCGTCTCCCCTTTAACCCTTTGAAAATGGATCCGGATGTTCGGGACAGAATGATTCAAAACGGGGAAGGTGTTCAGTTTTCCCATTCCCTGGAGGAAGAAATCGGCGGTCAGCTTCAAGCAGGATTCCTGCTAAAAGCGCTCTACGAGGATCGGGACAGAGAAGGCTGCGGTATCCTTCGAGAATACACACCCCAGTATGTGGCAACTTGGTCGGTAAAAAAATAAACTTGCAAGAAAAATACCTGTTTCCATTGAAAAAGGCTCCGGTAAAACCGGAGCCTTTTCCTTATTCTACAACATATTTGCCGAAAGCATACCCATTCTGCCACTCATATAGTATACAGATGAAATTTCCCACTATTCTTTATTTGGTATCGATGTGTCTAATACTGTGTATTGTGCATCCGTTACAGGCTCCAGCCACTCGTTGGACGCCCCTTCTGCAGGAATCTCAATGGCAATGTGAGTAAACCATTCATCCGCTCCGGCACCATGCCAATGCTTAACCTCCGGCGCAATGTATACAACGTCACCTGGATGCAGTTTTCTGGCTGGCTGCTGCCATTCCTGGTACCAGCCTTCTCCATCCGTGCAAAGCAAAATTTGGCCGCCTTTATGATGAATATGCCAGTTGTTGCGGCACTTTGGTTCAAAGGTTACATTGTATACGCCCACACCCTTTGTGCTCAAAGGCTTCAGATAACTGTTTCCGCTGAAATACTGTGCATATGCTGTGTTAGGATCTCCAAGCCCAAATAGAGAATCCGCTGCATTTTGCGTTTCTTCGGCATAAGTTTCCCTTACCATGGGGAAAACAGCCCACGCGTTAGGCCAGCCCACATAGAAAGCAATATGGGTGATAATTTCCACCATTTCCATCTTGGTCACACCGTGGTTCTTGGCATTCTGAATATGGTACTTCAGGGAACTATCGGTAATCCCTTTGGAAACAAGAGCCACAACTGTAATCATGGATCTGTCCCGCAGGGAAAGCTTATCTTCTCTCGACCACACCTCGCCGAATAATACATCGTCGTTGAGCTGTGCAAATTTAGGCGCCAAATCACCTAATCCGTTTCTTCCTGCTGTTTGCTTGATCATATGAATATTCCTTCTCTCCTTCAAAATGTTACGACTGGGGTTCCGTCAGAGAAAAAGTCACCGAAACATCGCCAACACCCAAGGCGTCTTCCCATCCGGTGAGGTCATTAATCTTCCCCAGACGGGTATAGCTCCAGGAATTTGAACCATAAAACAGTACAATTTGATTTCCCTGATACAGCACAATATCGCCGGATTGCGTTGTCGTCTGGGTATTGCTGGTCGGTAAATTCCGGCCAAGCGACCCAACCTTCTCAAAACCGCCGTAGTCGCTCATATCCACGGTAATCGGTCCATTCCTAAGCAATTCTTTCAGAGCCTGTGCTCCAGAATTATCTGCAAAGCTAGCCGTAAAGGTATTCCCTCCTACTGTAACGTAAAACATATTTGGTTTCATCTCGAGCCCTTCCTCCGTTTCTTCTTTCTGATTTTCGCTGTTCTCAGACACAGATTCTTTGTTTTCCATAGAAGACGCTTGGGTTTCGTCTGATACTCCGCCGCTTTCCGCAGGGGACATATGGTTTTCATCTTCTGAAACAGGATTTTCCGAAAGAGCTGCATTACCTTTCGATGCCGTGTATGTTTCAGGAGCACAGGCAGCAAAGCAGAGCATGAAAAAAACTGCTAGTAAAAAAGATAGTGACCTTCTCATTCCATCCTCTCCTTCATGCATCATATAAAACTATAAGAAAACGATCTTTTTGAAAATACACTTTCTATCATTTCTTTTGCGTACTCTTAGTAATCCATTCTATATTGAGTATACTGGTCTTACAATTGTATATCAAATACGTATTTATAATTACTTATTATAGTTAATACCTATAGAATTGCATGCTATATTATTTAAAGGAGGTGGCAACAATGGAACTACGTGTTTTACAGTATTTTTTAGCTGTGGCAAGAGAGCAAAGCATCTCCTCTGCGGCAAAATCCTTGCACCTTTCTCAGCCAACGCTTTCCACACAGCTTAAGGCATTAGAGGCGGAACTTGGAAAGCAGCTTTTAATCCGGGGAACAAAAGGCTCGCGCAAAGTACTTTTGACCGATGAGGGAATGATTTTACAAAAGCGGGCGGAGGAAATTCTCGAACTGGTGAGAATGACCGAAAATGAGCTTTCCGTATCGGATGAAGCTATTGCGGGAGACGTTTATATTGGCGCTGGGGAATCGGATATCATGCGTATCTTTGCAAGAGCGGCTAAAAGCTTACAAGAAAAATATCCCGATATTCATTACCACATTCTCAGCGGAAACGCTGCCTTCGTCCAAGAAAATCTGAACAGAGGCTTAATTGATTTTGGTGTGGTCTATAGCCCCGTTGATACTACAGTTTACAGCTCTATGAAAATCCCTGTTCAGGATACCTGGGGAATATTAATGCGGAAGGATTCTCCTTTGGCGGAAAAGGAATATATCCAGCCACAAGATCTCTGGGATAAACCGCTGATTCTTTCCTCGCAAAAGACCGATTCCTGGCCCATGGTCAAATGGTTCCAGCAAGATCTTGCAAAGCTCCATGTGGTTGCAACCTACAATCTGGTATTCAACGCTTCGCTGATGGTGGATGAAGGTCTGGGATATGCCCTCTGTTTTGACAAACTGATCAATGTAAGCGGTAACAGTGATCTATGCTTTCGTCCGCTTTTTCCAAAGATGGAAGCTGAGGCGTTTATTATTTGGAAACGCTATCAGGTTTTTTCCAAAGCTACGCAAAAATTTATGGATGCCCTGCAGGAGTGTTGTGCATTTACAATCTCCTGATAATTATAAATTCAAAAGCAGATAGTATTTCTATACCTGCATTCTGAAATAAATGTGTATCTTTTTCTAAATCAACATTTTAACGAAGAAACTCCCTGTCATTTAAGCAGGGAGTTTCTTCGTTCATTACAAATATAGATACACGCAATCAAAAATCGGCTTTTTGTGCTTTAAATGTAGTATCGTTCCAGACACTTATTATTTGTTTACTATCCTATACTTTCATCTTCCCGAAAGGAACAAAGCTGATATCTTCCTTTCCCAACTTTTTGAATTTTCCCATCCACACATAATTGCTGCAACGCGCGCTGTAATTGGCGCCTGCTGCAGCGAAGCTGCAGAACCGCAGCTTCGATTCCTTTAATTTCGTGGTCGGGACAAATGTTTTTGAGATACAAAAGGACCCGTTCCTTAATAGTTTCCGCTGGAGCGTCTACAAACGCGAAGAATTGCAATTTTTCAGCATAGGAATGCAGTAATGTATGAAGGAACCGAATATCCGTATGCAACTGCTGTTCATAAGGCTTTATCGGCAACGCAACACAAGTAACGTTAGTCACGGCCTCTGTAAAAAAAGGAGTAGTTCCCTGCTCCACAAATTCTATATCTCCGATGATAACAGGGGCAGTTTGCTGATTGACAGGTGTGACCGTTCCATTATCCCGAAAGCCGTATATTCGAATCGTCCCCTCTGTTATAAATACTATTTCCTTTAATTTTTTATCGGGGGACGTGATTTTCTCTCCCTTTTCATATTGATAAACGAGGAAATTTAAATTTGGTGTGGAAAAGTAGCTTCTGATATTTCCCTTTTCTAACCAGCTTTGTATTTGCTCTGGATCCTGTATTTTTATCATTCCAACTCCCCCTCTGTTTCTATTGTGCCATATGGCACAGAAAAAATCAATTGGAGACCGTATAATTAACCCATAGAATACATACTGTGAGGTAATACGATGGAAAATGAAATTTTCAATGAGCCCAGAGTTTCCAAAGCGTATATGCATCTGTCCGTGCCCCTTGTATTGAGTATGGTGGTAACACTTATATACAATTTGGCGGATACTTTCTTTGTTGCACAGACCAATGATACCAATATTGTGGCAGGTGTTTCGCTGGGAGCGCCGCTGTTCACTCTGTTAATGGCAGTGGGAAATATCTTTGGGCAAGGCGGCAGTTCCCTCATATCCCGATTACTGGGGCAAAAAGATAAAGAAGGCGTACGGCATGTCAGTTCCTTTTGCTTTTATGCGACAATTTTTGCCGGTATAATCATAGGGATAGCCATGCTGGTTTTCCGGGTTCCACTGTTATATGTAATCGGAGCCAACAAAGGAACCTTTGCGCACGCGTCTAGCTATTATATCTACTTAGCCATTGGAGCACCGGCCATCATGCTTTCCTTTATTCATTCCAATCTGCTGCGCTCTGAAGGAATGTCGAAGGAATCTATGGCCGGCACGATCATGGGGGCTGTTATCAATATTGTATTGGACCCCATATTCATTTCCGCTCTGGGATGGGGCGCCGGCGGAGCAGCCATCGCCACGGTGATTGGGTATCTCTGCTCAGATATTTTCTTTGCCATCATTGTGGTAAAAAGAAGTAAAATATTGTCTGTTTCCATTAAAGAGTTTAAAATACCCGCAAAGCATATGGGGCAAATAGCAGGAATCGGCATTCCAGCCGCCATAGTCAACCTTATGCAAAGTGTAAGCATTGTGCTAGTTAATCAATTTCTTCTGCCTTTCGGCAATGATAAAATTGCAGCAATGGGTATTGTTTTAAAAGTCAGTATGATTGCCCTCTTACTTTTGACCGGGTTTGCCTTTGGAGGGCAGCCTCTATTCGGCTACTATTACGGAGCCGGAGACAAAAAGCGGCTTTCGGAATTATTCCGCTTTTGCATCTGTTTTATCAGTATTATGGCAGTATTCCTTTCGGTTGTCATCATACTGTTTGCCCCCAATTTAATGCGCTGCTTTATGCAGAACGATAGTATTATTTCTGACGGAACCCTTATGCTTCGTTGGCAAGTATCTACCATGGTGTTTGTGGGAATTATTCTTCTGATGACTATTGTTTTCCAGTCTTTGGGAAAAGTCGTGGGTTCGTTCATTCTCTCCATCAGCCGCCAGGGAATCATTTTTTTGATTGTTTTAGCAGTTGCTTACTACACAGCTGGATATATGGGCATTGTTGTATCTCAGGCCATCGCAGATGCCATCACAGCCGTTATCGCAGTGATACTGTTTCGCAAGCAGCTTTATAATGAGTTCCACTAACCATAATGTGATGATACATAGTCTGTTCTGCGTACAAGGACATCATCGTATAAGAGAAATATAAATTATATTGTTTTGATTCTTACAATTGAAATGGATGTTCGGCTCTCTATTCCAAAATGATTAGATTTAGGCTACTATTTTTTAATTCTGACATAATATTTTGTTTCATCTTCGTGTTCTATATATCCACCATTACGTATCATAATTTTTAATGAAGCGAAATTGTCTTTGTTCACTCGTAAATATATTTCATCTTCCGGAACGATTTTTCTCGCTATTCTCAAGACTTGTTTAAACCCTTCTGTACCATAGCCTTTTCTTCTAAATTCCTTTTTAATTAAATATCCTATATGACCTGCTCCCGTTCTCAAAGATTCACATAAATATTGCCTGACACGAAATTGTCCTACAATCACATTATCATTCCATAGAAACAGAAAAGTTTCCGGAACATAACCCTCTGGCAAATTTTCACCTTTTGCAAATGCTATCATTTGAACTATCGCTTTTTTTCAAAATCTTCACGAGAAACGCCATACCACTCATTTGTTAGGCCATTTTCATCAATAGGCATATCCCTAACAAATAAATATTCTTTTTCTATATCATCATAATTTATTTCTTTTAAATACAACATATGTATTGTCTCCTTGAATATTTCAGTTTGCCATTCTGTTCTATAGTTGCATTGTATTACTTTGATTTTTCTTTCATTTTTAATAATTGGTGCACCGGCCATCATGCTTTCCTTTATTTATTCCAATCTGCTGCGCTCTAGAGAAATTTCGAAAGGTTCCATATCCAGCACGATTATGGGAGCCGTAATCAATATTGTATTGGACCCCATATTCATTTCTTTTCTGGGATGGGGCGTCGGCGGTACGGTCATCGCCACAGCGATCGAGTATCTCTATTGGGATAATTTTCGCCATCATTGTGGGAAAGAAAAATAAAACATCACCTATTATCTTTAAAGAATTTTTATTTAAATACTTGTAAATCAATTTTTCAGGATTCCCGTTCCAACAATTCCTTACAGGCATTGAGCGCATTAAATAGTCTTGGAATTCCCATATAACCACTGGCATGTACCAAAGCGCAGACAATCTCTTCCTTCGTATTTCCTACCTTCAGGGCTCCGTATACATGACTCTTGACCTGTACTTCTGCACCACCTAAAGTAGCCAGCAATACCACAGTGAGCAGTTCTCTAGTCTTGCCATCCAGGCCTGTACGAGTATTGAAGTCTCCAAAGCACAGTTCTGTTAAAAAACGGGGAACAGCCTCAGCAAAATCGCCTGGAAGCCAAGTATATCTGTCTTTGATCTCGGTACCATAAATTGGCGCCTGAATCTGAAGCCCTTTCTCGTACCTTTCCTCGTCCGTTTTCAATGTTTTCTGTTCCGGCAGGGGCAGCGAAATGCCGCTATCAGCGAACACCTTATTCATGGTGCTGATGGCGTTGAGGGTCTTAGGAAACCCGATAAAGGGAGCGCATTGATAAATGACCTCTCTGATCTCCACAGGGGAACAGCTGGCATTTAGGCTGGCTTGCACATGGGCCTTTAGTTGCGGCAAGGCACTGAGAGCCGTAAGCACAGTAACGGTAACTAATTCCCTCATCCGGTTGTCTAAACTTCCGGTATAGCAAACATCTCCAAATATATATCCCTGTAAGATCTGCATAAAGCCGCCGTCAGAGCCCTCGTCTCCTGCGGCATGAATATGAAACAGCTCCTGCATTTTTTGCTCGGTTCTTTCTTTTCTATTCATCATAATTTCTTCCTTTCTTCTATCCCTGTTTTCAGCTCACTGCCTTAGTTTTCCTATGGAACAGCCATCATCTGCCAGTCCTCCATCTTAGTTCCATTATAGGATCTCTCTTTTATAATGTCTAATGCTTATTGTTTATCTTTAAGCATATTTAAAAGCTATGGATATCAATGTTGTGTTACATTTTTTACAATATAAATCAAATTCATCCATAAACTCTCATCGGAATGCGATTAAAAATCATCTGGAATGGAATATGAAGCTTTTATTTTCAGGGCTTCTTTTCCATTTTATTTACCGTAAATTTTCCCATTTAACAGAAAATGGAGCTGCCAAGAACAGCTCCATTTTCTATTCCAGTAAAGTCTCATTTAGCCATCAATTTTGAACACTTGAATTACATCCACATCGGGGCAGCAAAAAATCGTTGTGCTGTCCGGTTGGTCGGGGATAAAACCACCGTATCGCAGAATGTCAACATAAAAAGGAACGCAACCAGTTCTTTTTTATCTCTCACAATCTGTTTTTTTCGCCCCATTCACACATTTGATCTAAAATTGGAATGAGGGATTTACCTCTTACTGTAAGGCTGTATTCTACTTTGGGCGGAATCTGAGGATATTCCTCCCGATGGACAAGCTGGTCCGCCTCCAGCTCCTTCAATGTTGAACTAAGAGTTTTATAGGAGATCTCTCCAATATACTTTTTCATTTCATTAAACCGAACCACCTCGAAGCACATTAGGGTATAAAGAATGGTCATTTTGTATTTTCCATTAATTAGGGACAAAGTATAACTGAACCCTGTATCGGCCAAATTCGCCGTTGAGATGCAGGCTTTATATTCTTGTATTTCCTTCATTTACACTTTCCTCCAAGTTAGTATCGAACCTATATGCAAGTATCGCACTTTTATGTGCGTACTTGTTCTTTTTCTAATTCTTGTTATGATTGTAATATCCGTAATAGATAAAGTCAATCTCCTAAGATAAGGAAATAAGGAGGAAACAAAATGAGTAAAAAAATTGTTGTTATCACAGGCAGCCCCCGTAAAAACGGCAATAGCTTTGCTATGACAGATAGCTTTATCAAAGCGGCAGAGGAAAAGGGCCACACCGTGACCCGTTTTGACGCTGCCATGATGAAGATCGGCGGATGCCATGCCTGCGAAACCTGCTTCAAAACAGGGAAAGCCTGTTCATTTGATGATGATTTCAATACCATTGCCCCGGCTATTCTGGATGCCGATGCGATCGTTTTCACCATGCCAGTTTACTGGTATTCCATTCCCGCTCAAATCAAGGGCGTTATCGACCGGATTTATTCTCTGGTGATGGGCGGTAAAGAGATTGCAGGAAAGGAATGTGCTCTGATTGCCTGCTGCGAGGAAAACGATTTGTCCGTATTGGACGGGGTACGCATTCCTATGGAACGCACCGCCGCATTAAATAAGTGGAAAATGGTGGGAGAGGTGCTGGTACCCGGCGTTTTGAATCCTGGCGACATTGCAAAGACCGATGGCTGCCAGCAAGCTGCGGCATTGGCCGAAAAAATTTAAGAAAAGGAAAAGAACTTTACAGGTAATGGATATCTTTGTAACTGCGGGAAATAGTCGCAATCTGCAAAGGATTGTTAACGTATAGTTTTGCCATCTTTATCCGATAAAAAGGCCCCGGAAATCAAAGATTTCCGGGGCCTTTTTATCTGTTTTACCTGAAGATTATGTTACAGAACCAAGATAAATAGCCGCTAAAGGAAGGGGCCCATCGGGCAGCTTTCCACATCTCATTACCATTTTTTCTATTCAATGCTTCTCGACCTTACATCTTCCTTTATTCCCTTTATTTTTTATGCAGCCATTTTGAAAAGAGCCCATGAAATCTCTGGAAATACAGGACGACCAAACCAGAAACCGCATAATCATACAAAAGGAATACAACGTTTCCCAAAATCAAAAGAATCCACGGCAGGAACACCGTCCCAATTGTAAACTCTTCAATGGGAACCATTAAAAGATATACAGCGGCAAAAAAACCAGTAATCATGGCGGCGTTAAAAACGATAAACTTCAAAAGCCAGGATAGCCATTTCTGCCGGATCTGCTCCAAAAGAGATTTTAAAATTGGATAGTATCCGAAGAAAACGATAAACAGGAGCACAGCCTCTTTATCCGCTGCCAAAAATGAGGAAAGAAGAGCTGTAGCCACAAACACAGGAAAGGCCCACTGTCTCCCCAACTCCACTACTACAAGAATCATCAACACACCTGAAAGAGCCGGAAGCGCATAGGTAGCCACAGGAAGCAATCCTGTACACATCATCAAAACGGTAGACAACGCCGTTATAATACCACAGAATGCAATGCCTACACTTTTATTTAACAACACGGAATCAGGTCACCACCCATACATTCGCAGCAACAATCGGCGCAAATCAAGTTGGAACAAATATCACAGCCAGTACATCCTCCAACAGGCCGCATATTGGGGTTATACCCACCATAATTTCCCTGCCGCTGGTTCATAACCTGATTCATGGCAGCACGATACTCAGCGTTGCCCGGATCCATCTGAGAAGCGCGGCTAAAATGATTGCTGGCCTCTTCCAGCCATCCACGCTTATATAGAACTGTTCCTTTCAGGAAATACCATTCCGCATCCCGGGATCCTTGCGGTACTCCGTTTAAAATCTGTTCCGCATCAGCGATACGGCCGGTCATAATAAGACTGCGCACATCCGCAAAAGAGGTTCCTCCTCCATATCCGTAGGAATACGTTCCCCCCGAATATGTGCTGCCAGAGGAATTTGCATATCCTCTGCCCCCCTGTCGGCGCTGATTCATAATTGTATCGTACGCTTCATTGATTTCCTTCATTTTCTCCCCGGCTAAATCTGCCAGAGGACTATCGGCATAATTATCTGGATGATATTTTTTTGCCAATTCTCGATATGCGGTTTTGATTTCTTCATCGGTAGCGTTTGGGGAAACCCCCAATACCTTATACGGATCCGACATGCTCCTTCTCCTTTTTCAGAAACAATATTTCTTTCTGCATTTGAGGCAATCCCAAAAAAACTATGTTTTCCAAGATTGGCCCAAACTGTATAAATTCCAGAAGCCTAAAGGCACTGGTAATTTGCGACATTGTAATATTCAAAGCTTCATTCGCATACAAAAGGATTTCTTTCCCTTTTTCTGGAGGAAGTGTTCCTTCTATACGGAACTTTCGTAAAAGAGGATTAAACTCCTTTTTTTTCGCATCTTTCTCCAAGTCGTCACAGGCATCCATTATATAGATCCATCGGCCCAAATGATATCCGAACTGGCTTAAAATACGGCCTTGCGATGAATCCTCCGCCAAACCTTCCAATTCCTTAAGCGCTGTAACAAAAATCGTTTTCAGAAGCTCCCCTGTGGGATGCGCACAGGCATCCATTCCTGCATCGGGATCCTGCTCCGCTTGCGCTTGTTGCTCCGACATGATGCGGCATGCCTCTGCCAGCTGCGGGTATTCCTTCGACGCTTTTCGATTTGCCCGCATAGCAGAAGGTAGCAAAAAAAAGCGGGAAAGTTTTTTTCCAATTCCCCCATCTCGGAGATCATCCCGAATCTTTTGATAGGCTAGCAACACGGATACCGCTGCTGCCAACTTCAGTTCCTTTTGATTTTCCCCGCAAAACGTGCACTGTTTCATAGGATTTACTACACAGCGGCCTTTATGAAAACCACCGCAAGAGGAAGCCCTTCCCCCAAAAAACATACCCAAAAACGTGCAGTCATAGCTCAAGGTCATTCTCGCCGCAAAACCATAGCTTTTTCCCAATTGTTTGCAAAGCCCGCAGTAGAATCCGCGGTATTGCTCAAATTCACGGACAAGAAGCTCTCCTTTTTGCGGCCGGATATATCCAAACAAACAGATACCTCCAGCTTTCAAATCTTTTTTTATTTTACAATATCCATACATGCCGTGCATTAACTATTTGTAAATTTTTTTTAGAATAGAACTTTAATAAAATAAGATATGAATTCATGCCCCTGAAAAATAAAAAAATATGCTGCTATCCCTTTCTGGAACAGAAAAACAATGGTATACTAAGTATACTAGTTTAATTATGAAAAACGCTATAATTAAACGATGAAAAGCCGATCAGGCGGATGGAAAATGGCGCCTTTATCTACGTCTTCTGCATGCGCTATTATCAAAACCAATTCATAACACAGGGGGTGAAAAAATTGGAGAGATATGCTTGGAAAGCTACGGTAAAAGAAGGTATGTTGGAGGAATACTGCCGAAGACACCGTGAAATCTGGCCGGAAATGATAGAAGTATTAAAAAAGGCCGGTATACGAAATTACACAATCTGGAATAATGGAACAGAACTTTTCGGATACTATGAATGTGAGTACGGTGTGGAATATGCTGCTAAGGTACAGGCCGAAAGCCCTGTAGTAGACCGCTGGAATGCTTACATGCAGGATGTTATGGTTATGGAGATGGATCCTGTTACCGGCGCGCAGCCTCTCATGTCGCAGGTGTTTTTGATGGAATAAAAACGGAGGTGAAAAATATGAAAAAAGGAATTTCGCTGGTTATCTTTATAGTGGGTATTCTTACCATTCTTTGTGGAGCTGCCGCCACTACTCTAGGCGCTGTTTCTCTGAGTTCCCGCATTGGAAGAAGATAATTCGGTTCTAAATATCCATAAAAGCCAATACTGCAAAGCGCCCCGGGCAATCCGGGGCGCTTTTTAAATTTTCAGCTATTTGTTAGGGATTCTTATGCTTTTGGCACCAGTTTTCAAAATCCTCCGCCGCTAAAGGTTTGGAGAAAATATAGCCCTGCACCATACTGCATTTTACCCGACGAAGAAAATCCAACTGTTCGGTTGTTTCGATCCCTTCGGCCACAACGCCAATTCCCAATTTTTCAGCAAGGCCAATAAAACTTTCAATTACATTTTGCGTTTTACTACTTTCAATATTAATGAAAAATTGGCGATCCAATTTAATCGTATCCACGTTAAATTCTTTCAATAAACCCAAAGAAGAATATCCCACGCCAAAATCATCCAAAGAACACAGTATTCCGTAAGTATGCATTTTGTCAACTGCATTTTTAACAAGAAGTCTCTGCTCTTCGTTAAAGAACACGGATTCTGTTATCTCCAATTCCAAATATCCGTCCGGAATCTTATATTTATTCTTAATATTTGCGAAATCACGAAGGAAATTAAGGTTTCTAAAATGAACCCTGGATAAATTCACAGAAACCGGCACTATATTTTTTCCTGTCTCTTTCCATTTGTTCAGAATTTTGCATACTTCTTCAAAAACATAAAGATCTAATTTGCATATATTCCCATTCTTTTCAAAAACAGGAATAAATTCTGCCGGAAAAATCATTCCCCTCTTGGGATGTTTCCACCGCACCAACGCTTCCGCGCCTCCAACTACTCCATTCTGGAGATATACTTTGGGCTGCAGATAAATCTGAAACTCCTGATTTTGAAGTGCAAAATCAAAGGATAGATTTAATTCCTGTTCTTTTTTCATCTGTTCTGTAAGATCCCAGCTATAAAAAGAACATTTCCCTTCCTCTCTGCGCATCCTGTAAGCGGTGCGTGCACGATTTTGAGCAATTGCTGCATGTATTTCCGGTTCATCCACAATATATGCCGCCTGCTGCATGACAAGATAATAGTGAATATCTGCATATTTATCAAAAGCGTTGATATCCTTTTCCATGGCATTGAGTCTTTCCTGGATTAGATGCTTCTGATTTTCCTTTAAGGCAAGAAAGAAGTAATCAGCTTCTCCTCTGGCCACCAATTCTCCCTTTTTCACATGATTTTTTAAGACAAAATAAATATGCTTTAATATGTCGTTACCGGCCAAAATACCGAAATT
>CALWJA010000044.1 GCA_944380875.1 uncultured Clostridia bacterium | reverse complement strand
CAAAACCTACCGCCGCATAAATACCCCAAATAGATACGGCTCTATCCAGCTGCACGTCGATATCAAACGTATCTCCCGGTTTGAGTTTCATTTCCAAAGGAGAGAGCGTCATCGTCGCTGTATTTCCTGCTTTGGGAATTGTTACCGCTTCTGCAGTATCCAGATCGGCCGCGGCCGTCTTCATATTGCCTGTACGAATTGCAGGCAGGATCGACGCTGGGGCCGCCTGGAATCCATCTGCCGTCAAAGGAGCCGTTATGGAGGCGCTGGCCGCGCTCATGCTGCTGGTTTTTCCCCAAATGGAACCGCCGTTTCCGGAATCATCCACATTAAATGTGGTAAATTTGGAGTTATCATCATTGTAATTTGTGCATCCGCTGACCCCTACCGCAAAAGCATATTGACTTTCGGAGCCGAATCCATAGGAAGCTAAATCGAACACGCCCGTCTTGTTATTATCGATATCCGAAACATTAGGAATCAACATCCCGTCGATCTCCATATCGTAAATTCGGCGCAGATAATAGGTAACCACTCCGTCGCCTTTAATTCCACATTTGCTGGCATCTACAGTTGCTATCCAGTTGGAAATAGATACATCCGGTGTCTTCAGATTAAGATCCAGCTTATTGATCCGAAGCACCGCCTGGAAAATCGTCTCAAACTGCTGATAGTTGTTATCTGTATCTCTTCTCAATCTCACGGAATATGTGCCGGCATTCACAGGCACCTCTGTTGTCCATTTTGCGTCCTGCGCTTCCGTTTTATATTCCATGGTGAAATCGTCCGGTGTCAGATCGCCGTTGGGCGCTGTCACAGTAAAGGTAAAGGGACGGGTAATTCCTTCTTCAGAATAATCAAACGTCTGGTTTTCAATAGGTTCATAGGTGAACCAGCTTGCCTGGATTTGCTGTTTGTTTTCCCAACGGGCATACAAAGTCTGGTTTTCCAATTCTGTAAAGGTGGTTTGAGCCGTTACTTCCGTACCGCCGGTTTTTTCGGTAAACCAGCCCACAAACTTCAGCGTATTGTTTGCAACCACCGGAAGCGTACCGTAAACGCTTCCATACTGCACCTGTATGGGTTGCGGCTTGGCAGCATTCCCCGCCGTATCAAAATCCACCGTAAAGGTTTTGGCATTCCACTTGGCATAAATGGTGATATTTTTCTCCGGCATGGAGGAATTGGAAAAATCAAACGGCCGGGTCAGTTGTTCATCCGCATACCATCCGGCAAAAGTGTAACCCTCACGCACCGTTTCACCGGGCTGATAGATCATATTGCCCACCGGATACCGCTGTGTTTTTATCTCGGTTCCACCGTTTGTCTCAAAAGTAACGGTATAAAGGGGTTCTGTCACAGCCTTGCAAATAACCGTATAGGTAACAGAGGACTCCGAAGGCGCGGGCTGCGGATCGATTGTATATCCAATATTCTCGTCGCCTCCATGCTCCCGCACATAGTCGCCCAAGCCGTCAAAAGCGGGGATAGAGCCTTTTTTGAATTTCACCTGCACAGGTTCCACATCATTGCCAAGACCGATAAAGTTATAGGTAGCCGTTACCGTATTATCCAGATAATTGGCCTTCAGCACGGTATTGTTTCCATCACCCTGCGCATATACCAAATCTGCCGTGACGCTTATAACCGCTTCTCCGTTTTGATCCGTTAAGCCCTGGAAAGAGCTGTATGTATTGGTCGTCGGATCATTGGCTCCGGTAAACTGCAGGTTTTCCAGATCAAACTCTTCGCCATAGAGAGCCTGATATGTGCGTGTCTCTGTGCTTCCATCCGCTTTCTGGACACCTTCCACCTTCAGAGTATACTGTCTGGGAGTTACATTGAAATAGAAGGTCTTGTCTGTAGTAAGGCTGATTCCGGTAGACTTCTCCTGGTATCCTTCTACAGAGGCATATTTCAGATTGCCCATATCCGTCTCGAAAGAATCGTAATTGATGAGTTCCAGAATTTCTTCCTCACTGGGAAGATCGAACTGATCGATTCTGCCGTAGCGTCCGCTCCAGACGGTCTCGTAGCCGTCCGTCATATTGCCTACCGCCACGCTTGCGGTAAACTTTTCATTCAGCTCTGATTCGCTCATGTTCGTCCAGATCACTGGTACCGTAATATCCATGTCAAACTTACTGAATGCCAGCTTACTGCATTTCCAGACAATACGCATGTCGCTCCGCAGATACCGGCTTCCATCAGAGGTATCTACGCGGATCTTTCCCCCATCATCCACAGAGAAATGGGAATCGGTGAATGTAACGACAAATTTATCGGGAAGATATATGGATTGCCCAATGCTGCCGCTGACCAGATCCATCGTCTTCATGGTGCGATAGATCGAGGGTATCATCATCGATATACCGTTCAGGCTGTTCTCGTCCTCATCCCAGATATACAGTATATCCTCCTCATCCGGTTCGAGGGCGAAATTATAAGCGTTTTTCTTCTCACCGGCCGTTAACAGGGGAGTTTCCTTATCATAAAGGGTCGGTTCATATTTAAAGGTATTCGCCAACGCCTGGGCTTTGAACTTGGCAGTGACATACCAGCCCACTTCTACAAACAGGGCACCCATCATTTCTTCAGTCTCATTCCACGCTGTTGACCCTATAGGACGCAGCCGTTCAAAGAAATAGATGAAATAGCCGTATATCTTTACATAAATGCCCACTTCCACATTGGCGCCTATGCTGGCAAGACTGGTGCTCAGCAGGCCGCAGGCCAGCTCCAGTTTTACTCCGGCCCGCAATCCCAGCGTTCCCATTACATAGAACTGGAATCCGAACCGTTCATCGATTAGATCCATCTCACTGGAACCAGACTCAAGATCCATAATATGCAGCCAGAAAGAATACCGTTTTCCTACCTGATATTCCATATCCGCTCCCAGAGACAGATTCACGTTGCCTCTGATAACACCATTCACCGATACTTTAACGGCAACAACTTTAATATGGAATTCCTTTTCAAAGAATTTGGCATTGCAGAGATCGATCCATTCGCTTTCCTGATTGAGCATTTCCTGATAACGCTCCATCAGTTGATCCATGCCGGTCTTTGCTTCAAGGCCGGTTGAAGCGTTCATGGATTCCTCAAAAGCGGAACCCACATCTTCTGCCTGCAGATCCTTTTCAATCTCTTCCACGGAATACATAACACCGTCCACCGATATAGACGGGAGCATACTTTTTAAATTCTCGTATTCCTCTTTCAAGGTTTCCAAACCTGCCTCAGCTCTCGCCGTTGCCTTTTTGATCTTAGCGGCAAGCTTGTTTATCTTGATTATTAGGTCTCTCGTTTCGGGGCTGGCGTTGGGGCCGGTAACCGTCTCGGAAAGAGCTTTCCACTTCTTTTTGGTTTTCTCATCCCGGAGGGTATAGATCTTCGCGCCCACAGACATGTAGGTGTAGTCCTGCACATCGATAGAAACCGTAACATCCAGATCCTCCAGAACAGGAACGATAAAGTACCATTTCCATCTATCTTCGATATTGACATCGAACCCCAGAGAAACTTCCTGTTCCAGGTAAGCGCTCAATTCGATTTGTACGGTACTAATCTGGTTGTTGGGCATTTTTCTTTCCACGTGCATGGAAAGCCCCAGACTCACCGCCACACCAACGCCGTTTTCAAAGTTCTCATTGATGAGAGGTGTTATCGTAGGTTCGCATCCATCCACTACAAACTTTGTTTTTCCCCCAAATGCGCCAACGGCCAAAGGCGCAGGCGAAGCCTGCAGCGTCTCAATCTCCGCCTGGGTCATTCCGGCGCTCAGCAATTTCTGCTGCACCTCCTCCGTATCCAGTGCAGCCAAAATCATGCGGTTACCCGCTTCTTCTAGGAATCCGCTTTCTTCCACCTGTTTTTGGACATTTTCTACCAGCTGATTCTCATCAACCATGTTCTTGAGTTCCTCACCGTCTATATCCTGAGAAACAAACATGCTCATAAAATTGTCGATGGCTTCTTTTGTGACAATTTTATACGAAACCGTATCACCCGTGACGTTGGTGATCTGGCCATAAACGGCTTCTGTATCATCGTTTATTTCTTCAAAATTCACGGTATAAAAAATGAGGAAATCATTGACGTCAAACGCAGGAGCCTCTGTTTTTCCCAACATACTCCGCGCAAAGGCATCATAATCGTTTTTATTCACTGTGCCGTCCGCTTTAGGCAGAACGTCTACCTTATAGGGAATAGAATCCGGCATGGCCAGGACTTCATCGGAATCCTCTTCGTCCAGGCTTTCAAACTGATATACATCACCGCTGACCCCTGTAATCCGAATATAGGCAAGGGCGTCGTCTTCGTAATCGTCCTTTGTATAATCCCGGTCGTTGGGATGTACATTTTCGTAAATACAAACGATATCATCGGTTTCCAGATCTCCATCGGGCATGGTGAAGCTTCCGGTAATTGCTTCTTTGCTCTCATCGTTGCTTAAAAGAGCCGATTCCAAAACCGGAATAGTTTCATCGCCAATGGTATAATTCATCTTGTCGGTATCCTTGATGAAAACCATGTCTGGATTATACTGCAGGTTATCTACTTCTTCTTTTTCGATGATAAAATATACCGTGCGGAACATTTCATCTTTATCTGCAAAATACAATCCGTCTCCCAATGTTAACTCATAGGATGCGCCGGGATTGAATCCTTCCGGCGCATAAACCGTAAAGTTTCCGTTCCCATTGTCTTTGACCGCCACTTCCACTGGGTCGGAGCCATCTTTGGGCAAAACGGTGATATTGGCCTTCACTTCATCCACACTGGAAAATTCCCCGTAAATGGAAAAAGAAACATCGGTCGGCTGGTCACTCAAACTGAAGGAAGTAATATTCAGCTGTTCCATCGGATCTACCGGCTCATAAACAGCTGTTAATGTCATATTCTGCGATATGACATCTTCCGCCTGATAATATACGCTTCCGTCTTCCTTCACCCAATTTACAAATACAAAAGCGTCCTTGCCTGGAACCGGAATTGTCCCTTTATAGGTATATCCTACGCCGGCGGTAATCGGCTCTACCGCTGAACCGCCGTCTGTATTAAAGGTAATTGTACACAGTTCCGGCGCCAAACTGCTGATGTTTCCTACCAGATACTCTTTCACCAGCTGGACATCCTCATCGTCAATGGCACCGTCTGCATTAACGTCAGCCTCTGTAAAATGGATTGTATCAGCAGCGTCCTCTTCTTCTGCAATATACCGCTCCATTAAGTTGACATCCAGCAATTCAACTTTGCCGTTACCGTCGGCGTCACCGTAACGAATTCCATTTTCAGCAAATGCAGTAAGCACGCTGAGAGGAATCATGGATACTACAATATTGAATGCTAAAAACAAACTCAATATTCGCTTTTTCATAAGCTTCCTCCTCTTCTTCGCGAATTCTTGCCAGAAAACCATAAACTCCTGCCTACAGAATAGCATCAAAAAAACTAAAAATGGCGAACCTTACAAAATTGTAAAGTTCGCCATTTTTACCATTATATAGAAATATTTCTTCACAAACACTTAAATCTGTTCCAATATATATCCGCCGCCCCGCTGCGCGGATATCTCCAAACGAGTACAATCACTTTCCAGTTTTTTTCGCAGCCGGGAAATCATTGTCCATAAAGCCCGGTTATTGGATTCCGTGTCAGCCCCCCATATTTCCCGCGTAATTTCTGCACTTGAGACTGCTTTCCCCGCATTCTGCATCAATAGCAGCAGGACGGAATACTCCTTCTGCGTCAACCGCATGTCCTTGCCATACACATAACCGCACAAAGAAAGAGTATCCAATTTCAGGCAGCCATAACAAACATACCGTCTGCTTTCTGCACTGCTGCGCAGACGGGCTTCAATCCTTGCTGCAAGCACCTCCAAATCGTAAGGTTTGACAAGATAATCGTCCCCTCCTGCCCGGAGACCTTCTATTATATCTTCGTTGTCTCCCAAGGCCGTGAGGAACAAAATCGGAATATGATAATGTTCTTTCAGCTTCCGGCACAGCTCCAATCCGTTCGCGTCCGGCAGCATAACATCCAGCACGATCAGATCTACAGGATTCCACTGAAGCACTTCCAGGCATTGCGCAGCCGTTGTCGCTTTCAACACTTCATAGCCACGCATAGAGAGCATTTCTCCATTAATTCGCAGAATGTGCGGGTTATCTTCTACCAATAAAACCGTGCTCATCCTTCCTCTCCCTCCTTTGGAATGGTAAACGAAAAGACAGTTCCTTTCTCATCTGTCTTTTCCACCCAAATACGGCCATTATGAGCTTCTACCGCTTCTTTACAAATAACCAAGCCCAGTCCGCTGCTTCCGGAAGCGCTATAACCCTCCTCGAAAATATGAGGAAGATGTTCATCCGCAATACTACTTCCGGTGTCGCTTACTCGAAATACCACATTTTGAGGACTTTCAGCATCGGAAGCGCTGACAGTGATCGTTCCATCCCGGGTATGCTTATTGGCATTAACCACAAGATTGATAAAAATCTGCAGCAGCATTTCGAAATTACCATGGATATCCGAGCAATCCGAGCAAACGATTTCTACAAGGGTGTTGTTCTTCATACACATGGGCGCAGCTATTGCTTCAACGCTGTTCAAGAGTTCCTGCACGTGGATCCGACTAAAAGTAAGATCTCTTTTTTGGCCGTAAGAATACTCCATTAGCCGGGTTACCATATTAGCAAGACGTTGTGCTTCCTGCTGAATGGTTTTCAGATTTTCAGGGGTTTCACTGCTAAGATTATTGGCGGCAAGTTGAATTCCTGTCAGCTGCGCGTAGCCGGATATAACAGTCAATGGGGTTTTTAATTCGTGGGCTACCTTATGTAGAAAATCCATATTCATACGGTTCATTCGTTCCAGCATATTGCTGCGGCTGCGGCTTTCCGCAAAAGCCACCTCCCGGGCCTGCGCTCGGAGGCTGACAGCTATGGAGGTGAACAAAACAAACCCCAACATTCCAAAAGCGGCAGCACCATAATGCGTGACCTCTGCGCTGCGTCCGGTTAAAAAAGCTTCATACAGCAAAGCCCCAAGCATAACGAAAAATCCCGTAAGAGTCAACAGATCGGCAGAATCCAGATGACGCTGTTTCCAGTAATACAGGGCAACGCCTATCAAAAGATATAAAAGATAAGGAATGGATATGTAATATACAGTAGTGGAGACTAAAACCACATCTTGCGTGGGAATAACCAGGATAAGGATGCTAGCTATGAAAACAATGCTCAGGTATGCATAAAGCGGCCATTGCTTTGTCGCTTTGGAATACATGCTTTTCAGCAGCAGAAGAATGGATACAGGAAGTAGCATAACCACAAGAATAAACACACGGTATTTTATATACCAGGAAAAATTCGGCGCAAGCAGGTGAATATTATAAAAATTTTGATCCCGCAAACCCATTAGAAGGCAACAGAAAGCCAGGCAAAGAAATTCCGGCTTTCTTTGAACCGCTGCGCTTAACAGAAAATACAGCATCAGCAACAAGAGCCCTCCACTAACAGAGAGCGATACCAGATCGTTTCCCGCTTTAAAATTCTCCATATTCTGGGGTGTGGAAAGGTAGGTCGGCTGAATAAATCCGCCTTCCCGATGCACATAGTTTGCATATTGGTAGATGATTTCAATTTCACCGTTTTCCCCCGAAAAAAGCGGTAGGGTCATATAGCCTACCTGAGGCTCGGATGCTTCTGGGGTGTCAGCCACTTTTCCAAAAGATGCTACTTCAGAACCGTTTACAAATACACGGGTAGCATAATCTACGGAAAAACCACAGATTGTATAATACTGGTTTGGCTGTGCTCGGATAAGCAAACGGTAAGTACCATAAGAAAAATCCGAGGAAGACACCTCAGGCGCCTCTTTTTCCCCCACATTCCCCGATGCGAAATCTGCAGAATCGTATAGTACTCCCGGGTAAAAATCCCAGTTGTTTTGCACATTTACAACTTCATCCGAAAAATCCTCCTCCGTGATATCCAGCACACCTTCATAAGGGGAAATTTCCCGAAACGAAGTTTGTTTACGGCTGAAAACTCCCTGCAGCAAAAGAACACTTATAACCAGAGCGGCAACGGGCAAAAACCAAAACAAATGCTTTCTGTTTATACGATTTGACAAAACAGCAGCCACCTCCCACCTTAACAGCACTTTCTTTGTTTATTTTACCATAGTTGACCATAAATTTAAGAAACATTACAGATTTGTTAACCTACTTGAGTAATGGAAAAAACCAAATAAATATTCTTTTTAAATAATAAAAGTAAAACTGCCACCCACTCCATAGCGTCGCCTATCCGTATCCGTCCATGGGATTATACATCTTTTGTCAACCTGTCCGATTCTCTTCGTTCCGCCGTCAGCTTTCTTTGCGGTTTCATCTTCTGGAGATAACCAAACTCTTTATATTTCTAATTTCTCAATTTCTCTGTGATTGCCTCTCAAAAAAGTTTTTCCTACTATCCTTTTGCTTTGAAGCGTTCTTCTATCCCTCTTATGGATTCCTTGGGACAGGAGAAACTCTTTTGTTTTTTCGCCATGCAGTGGGCGAAACCCCATTAGCCCGAAGAAATAGTTTATAAAAATGCGTATAATTGTTGAACCCGCATTCATAACAAATGCTTTCCGCAGATTGGGAGGTAATTTCCAAAAGCTGCTCCGCCTGCTTTATCCGCAGCTGATTCATATAGGCAAAAGGAGTTATATGAAACTCCTCTTTAAAGATGTTGATAATATGATTTTTACTCAATCCAAATTCCTTGGATAGCATTTCCAGTGTTAAATGTCGGGTTAAATTTCGGGAGATGTAGCCTGCAATTTGCCCCGGAAGCGTTATAATGGCTTCATTTTCATATAAATGGCACAATATCTCATAGAAACAGGTCATGCGCTCAATTAAAGTGCCGCCTTGATGAGAAAGACGGTTTAATTTTTCCATCATTGGTTTTATCTTTATATAATCAAAATTCCCCCTACTGGAAAGAGCAGTACCACAATCCGCCCATTTTCCAAGAAAGTGGACATACAAATATTGCGGGGAATCACTTTCCACTTCTCCGCCCTGGGGCGTATTCCGTCTTTGTATGTAATATTCTCCCGGATGCAGTTCATATTGTCTCCCGTCCTCGGAAAAACGCAAAACGCCTTGAAACACCAATAACAATACGTCGTCCTCACAAATTCTGGATACATGATGTTCGTGCGCATCAAAAAAACGAAAGGATGAATGTTTATATACAATAGATTCGTTGAGATCAATTCCCAGCATACAATCCCTCCCTGCTCAAAATACTCCAATATTGTGATATTGTCAATAATAAAGATAATATTATCAATTTTTTGCAGGATATATGCATGATATAATTCATGTATCAAGAACAAGGAGGGAAAAGAAAATGAAAAAATGGAATTTCTATACCACAAATGAAATAAAACCTGCGGGGTGGATGAAGCGCCAGCTGGAACTGCAGGCCCATTCTCTCAGCGGAAATTTGGATAAGGTGTGGCCCGATGTAAGAGACAGCGCCTGGATTGGAGGAAACGCAGAAGGCTGGGAACGAGTTCCCTACTGGCTGGACGGTTTTATTCCCTTGGCGTATTTGCTTGAAGATCAGGACATGATCGCCAGAGCCAAAAAATATATAGATGCCATTATCGCCGCCCAAAAAGAGGACGGATGGATCTGCCCCTGTGATCCCGAAAAAATAGCGGAATATGACACTTGGGCTGTTCAGCTTATTACGAAGGTGCTCACCGTATATTACGAATGCTCCGGTGACAGCCGTATTCCCTCTGTATTATATAAAGCGTTAAAAAATTACTACGATCTGCTGTCGAACGGTACTATTAAGCTGTTTGACTGGGGTAAAGCCCGCTGGTATGAGGCGTTTATTGCTTTGAATTTCCTCCATGAACGGTATGAGGAAGATTGGATTCAGAAGCTAGCCCACATACTGAAAGAACAGGGCACGGATTATTCCGAAAAAGCTGGTTTATGGGAACGTCCTCTGAATAAGTGGACATACGATACCCATATCGTAAACCTCACCATGATGCTCAAGGCAGAAGCGGTTTCCCACGACCTTCTCCATGAAGAATATACCGATAAAGCTGAAATGTTCCGGACGATTTTGGATCGTTACAACGGCACACCGGTAGATCTGTTCACTGGCGACGAGTGTCTTTCCGGGCTTAGCCCCATTCAGGGAACGGAACTTTGTTCCGTGGCCGAGCAGATGTATTCTTATGAGCTTTTGTATGCCTATACAGGAGACACAAAATGGGCGGAAAGACTGGAAACCATTGCCTTCAATGCTCTGCCCGCCACAATAAGTGACGATATGTGGGCGCATCAATACGTGCAGCAAAGCAATCAGATTTCCTGCCAGCGATTCCCTGGGAAATCTCTGTTCCGTACAAACGGCCCCGAGGCCCATATTTTTGGTCTGGAACCCAATTTTGGATGCTGCACCGCGAATTTCAATCAGGCTTGGCCAAAATTCCTTCTTTCCACTTTTATGTATACGGAAGATTCCATTATAAATGTCGTGCCCATCCCCTCCCATTTAGAGGCCGACGGGGTATCCATTTCCCTCGAAACCGAGTATCCTTTCAAAAATACCTTTGTATACACCATTCGTTCTCAGAAGGATTTTGATTTCCGTATCCGTATTCCCTCTTTTGCTGAAAATGTAAAAGTGGACGGCGCACTTACCGACAAGGCGGAATATCTGCATTTTGCCGTTCAAAAGGGTGAGGAGAAACAAATACATCTATCTTTTGAAACAAAGCCTTTCTTTATGGAGCGTCCTCACAATTTGAAGACTGTAAAATGCGGTTCTCTTGTATTTTCCCTGCCCATTGCCTATGAAAAAGTCATGCTGGAATACGAAAGGGACGGGGTGGAACGGAAATTCCCCTATTGCGATTATGAATATGTAGGAAAATCCGATTGGAATTACGGCTATGCCGACAACACCCTTCAGGTGGTAGAAAGACCTGTTGCAGAAATTCCCTTCTCTTCCGAAAATCCTCCCATCGTAATACAGACAAAAGCCGCAAAGATTCCGTGGGAACTGGAAGATGGATATGAAACCGTATGTGCAAAAACTCCCGTGTCCGCTGTTGCAATCGGGGAAACACAGGATGTTACCCTGTATCCTTACGGCTGCGCTAAACTGAGGATGACCGAAATGCCCATGATAGAGAAAAAGTAATCCTTGGAAATCTGTATTCATTTTTTTGTATTTCTTCAACCCTAAATGTATACGGTGTATTTTTCAGGTCCGGACGCAATTTGCGTCCGGACCTTTTTCTTACCATTGCCGATTGTCCCGGTTTCTTTTTTTATAAATGAAAATAGTTTGAAACTACATGCGCTCTTCTTAGTCATATTGACAATCATCTATGCATATGATAAAATATAGACAATCATCAATGTGAGGTGACATGTGTGCATGAAATGGATGCAGCGCTGATCTGTAAAGCCCTTAGCGACTCCAACAGATTAAAAATTGTAAAAATGCTGGCGGATGGTGAAAAATGCGCGTGTAAGCTGCTGGAAGCTTTTTCAATCACCCAGCCCACCCTCTCGCACCATATGAAAATACTCTGTGACAGTGGACTGGTAATAGCCCGAAAAGAGGGAAAATGGACCCATTATTCCCTTTCCTGTGAAACGCTCACGCAGTTTAAAAACTTTATAGCGGAACTAAGCTGCTGTAAGGACGGTGTATGCTCTTGCAAATAGTTTGGGAATTTCTTCAGGATGAAATATTGGGTATGAAGTGGCTCAACACTCTGCTGGGCTGGGGGTTATCCTCTTTGGGGCTGGATACAGCAACCCCGCTGGGCGGAAGTATCCAATTTTTTCTATATGATGTTATCAAAATAACTATATTGCTTTGTGTACTGATCTTTTTCATCAGTTACATTCAAAGCTATTTTCCCCCGGAAAGAAGTAAAAAGCTGCTGGGGCGGTTTCATGGAATATGGGCCAATATGATTGCGGCCCTGCTGGGTACGGTAACTCCCTTTTGTTCCTGCTCATCCATCCCCCTCTTCATAGATTTTACCAGCGCGGGGCTGCCACTGGGCGTAACATTTTCCTTTTTAATATCCTCGCCCATGGTAGATTTGGGAAGCCTTCTGCTTCTGACCAGTATATTTGGGTGGAAAATCGCCGGAGTATATGTTGTTGTGGGGCTTATCATTGCCGTTGTGGGCGGTACGCTTATCGAGAAACTGCATATGGACAGATATGTAGAAAGCTTTATAAAAAACGCCAGCCCCGTTAATATAGAATCTCCGGATCTAACACAAAAAGAACGATTGCAATACGCTAAAGATCAGGTCTTTTCCACATTTAAAAAAGTATTTCCCTATATCCTCTTGGGAGTGGGAATTGGTGCGGTTATCCACAACTGGATCCCTACAGAATGGGTTGAATCCCTGTTGGGCGGCAACAATCCCTTTGGTGTAATTTTGGCAACAGCAGTAGGGATTCCCATGTATGCGGATATTTTCGGTACCATTCCCGTAGCGGAGGCTTTGCTTTTCAAAGGTGCACAGCTTGGTACCGTTCTAAGCTTTATGATGGCTGTAACCACCCTGTCTCTGCCGTCATTGATTATGCTGAAAAAGGCGGTCAAACCAAAATTGCTGGCTGTTTTTATCCTAATATGCACAGTCGGCATCATAACGGTTGGATATTTATTTAACGCATTTCAATATGTATTTATTTAGGAGGAAATATAGATGGGCTTATTTAACAGAAAAAAAAGATACCAAACCCTGCTGCTGCCAAAACTGCAGTGCTGCAGACATGGAAACCGCAGAAAAAAATAAAAAAAGCGGTGCGCGTATTAAAATCCTCGGCTCCGGCTGCGCAAAATGCAACCAGCTTGAAGCGAACACTTTGGAAGCGTTGTTGGAACTTGGCATGGAAACTGCAATCGATCATGTAACAGATTTCGCGCAGATTGCCGCTTATGGTGTTATGACAACCCCTGCTCTTGTAGCAGACGGAAAAGTTCTTTCCTATGGAAAAGTGTTGTCTGTGCGGGAAATCGTGACTTTGCTTAAGAAAGTGGGGGAATAGCATGTCCTGTGAAAATGTAAAAGAATGTATTTGCCCCAAGCAGAGCTGCCCCAACCACGGGAAATGTTGCGCCTGTGTCCTTAAACATCGCACAACGGACAGTCTGCCCTATTGTCTTTTCCCGGATAATGGAGGAGACAAATCCAATCGCAATCATTACGAGGTTTTGAAAAAACGATTTGAACCATAACCGTTACCCTTCTCCAGCAATAAGGCTCCTGTTTTTGAGTACAGGAGCCTTTATATATCACTCTTTCGCGTGAATACTCTTTTATGGATGCTGTATAGCTGTTGACAACTTAAACATATATTTGTATGATACATAAAAAGGGAGAGCAAATTTTTATTTGTTCTTCCTTTTGGCTTTTTAATATGGGTGCAAAATGAACAATACATACTTACTATAAATGGGCAAAGCCTCCCTATAGGAAAATATGCGGTTACGAAAGAGAAAGGATGTATATAGGTATGGAACGGGAATCAAAAAAGTTCTTTGTGGTGGGCTGCGGAAGATGGGGCAGTTTTATTGCCTGGTATCTCCATGAAATCGGCCATAGGGTCTCCTTATACGGCAGGGAAGGATCCAAAAATATGGAACAGCTGCTTAACAGCCGCAGCAACGGATATGTGGTGCTGCCACAGGCTGTTAAACTGACCCATGAACTTAACGCAATCAACGATGCGGACATACTCATACTCTCCATTGGATCGCAGAATCTGGACGCCTTTATGGAATCCATAGAGAAGTATTCCCTGAAAAACAAAATACTCATTCTGTGTATGAAGGGAATTGCTATTCATACGGGAGAACGGCTTTCAGAAATTGTGGAACGGCATGTAGATTCCAGCAACAAAGTGGCCGTATGGCTGGGCCCTGGACATGTACAGGATTTTTGCAGCGGTAAGCCCAACTGCATGGTAATAGACAGCAAGGACGAACAGACAAAAGAAACATTAATCCCCCTTCTTTCCAGCAGATTGATCCGCTTTTATTATGGTACCGACCTTATCGGAAATGAAATCGGCGCAGCTCTTAAGAATGTCATTGGAATTGCAGCAGGCATGCTGGACGGTATGGGGCTTTCTTCCTTAAAAGGCGCTTTAATGGCCAGAGGAACCAGCGAAGTAGGCAGGCTTATTCATAGCTTGGGCGGAAAAACAGAATCTGCCTACGGTTTATGCCATTTAGGGGATTACGAAGCCACTTTATTTTCAAAATACAGCCACAACCGCATGTTCGGCGAAAATTTTGTGCAGGGCAAACCCATGGAAAAACTGGCCGAAGGCTACTACACAGTACAGGCTATAATGAAAATAAAAAATACGGTATCCATAGAGATGCCCATATGCGAGGCTGTATACCGTGTGCTGTTTGAAAACGAAAAGCCTTCTTCTGCCATTGAAACATTATTTGAGCGAAATCAAAAACAAGAGTTTTAAAAAAGCGTAAGGTTTTCTGCATTCTTTTGTATACCTCCTGCTGATTTACCCTTAACCTCCCTGTCTGCAAAAAATCGCTTAGGAACACAAAAATCCCTCCTGTAGAAATACCAGGATGAATATGGTACAATGTGGGCAGAATATACTGTTATCTGTTTTAGAAACACCCTCAAAGGTTCAAAACTTTCAGCAGCAAAGAAAGAGCATAGAGATTTCCCCTGTTTCTTGCGGATATAAAAGAACACTTCCGCTTTGAAATGTGGAATATATATGGCACTGTAAAGTAAAGATGAAAAAATAGGACCCGAAATCAGCCAATATCGCTACGCAATGAGCAGAAACTCCCGTTTGCATTTTTTGGATAGCCTGAGTCCGGCGCACTGTGCCGGGGTAAGGTTGTTCAAGGCGGAGTGAGGGCGAACGAAGTTGTAGAAAAAGATGAACATGGAAATGAGGTTGTTGGCGGAAGCAAAAGAGGAA
>CALWJA010000043.1 GCA_944380875.1 uncultured Clostridia bacterium | reverse complement strand
CGTTTTCCAAAATTGCAGGCCGAAACTTGGTGGTAGAGGAAAAATGCGATGGTGCTAACTCAGCCATATCTTTTTCTGATTCTGGAGAGATGCTTTTGCAAAGTAGGGGACATTATTTGACAGGAGGATACCGGGAACGACATTATAACCTGATGAAACTGTGGGCCGGTATTCATCAGGAAGCTTTCTACAGGGTATTGGGAAAGAGGTATATAATGTACGGTGAATGGATGTATGCAAAGCATACCGTTTTCTATGATGCGTTACCCCATTATTTTTTGGAATTTGATATTTTAGATCGGGAATCAGGCCATTTTTTGGATACAGATTCCCGCTATCGTTTGCTGGAGGATTTACCGGTTGTTTCAGTACCGGTATTAGCGAAGGGCTGTTTTACAAATAAAAAAGATCTCTTGAACTTGCTTGGTGCTTCTAAGTTTATTACGGCGAAACATATTGAATGTCTAAAAACTGTATGCAAAGGGATAGGGTTGGAGGCAGCAATTCAATGTGGGGAAACAGATTCATCTAATTTTATGGAAGGGCTTTACTTGAAAGTGGAGGAAGAGGGAAGAGTAAAAGAACGACTGAAATTTGTGAGAGCATCTTTTGCTCAATGTGTAAATACCTCTGACACGCATTGGCTGGATCGACCTATTGTTCCGAATCAGCTTTCTATTCCAATAGAGTGTATTTTCGAAGAACAGCTTCCAGGAAACAATCACACAATGCGGTAGATCTGGAGCATATCCTAAGAGAGGTACGATCCATGGAAAAAATAAAAGAAATACTTTCACATTTCCCCGAAGAACCTTTCTGGTCAATTGATTGGAATGGATTAGAATGTTGCGAGCTGTTGCTTCCTTGGATTATGGAAATGCGGTTAACATCACAGGATCCAGATTGGCATGGTGAAGGAGATGTATGGATGCATACCAGAATGGTGTGCGAAGAATTAGCCCATATGGAGGAATTTCGAAAATTGCCTGCATTACAACGACAAGAACTATTTTTCGCAGCTTTACTGCACGATATCGGAAAAACCCGTTGTACTCGACAGGAAGCCGGAAGACTGGTGGCCCCACATCACGCAGCTATCGGAGCGCGCATTGCTCGAAGTCTTCTTTGGGAGAAACTGGGATGCTCGGGGACAAGGTCAGCTCAGGATTTTCGAGAAACCGTTTGTGGACTGATCCGGTATCATACGGTTCCACCGTATCTCTGGGAGCGGGAGGATCGGAGACGCTTAGTTCGAATCGCAGCTAATGGTGAATTGGCAAAGAGTTTTAACATATATTTACTTTGTCTCCTGTCACAAGCAGATTTATTAGGAAGAATCGCATTGGATCGGAGAAAGCTTGCAGAACAAGCATGGTTTGTTAGTTTGCTGGCTGCAGAAACAGGTTGTCTGTACGGCCCGAGAAACTTCTGCTCGCTATATACTCAACGAGCATATCTGGCAGGTAAGCTTAATTGGCCGGACACAGAGCTTTATGATCATACATGGGGAGAAGTGGCGTTACTGAGCGGTCTCCCTGGTACAGGAAAAGATACATGGATTCAGAAAAACTACAGCGATATACCTGTGATTTCGCTGGATGATTTTCGCATTCGGCTGGGGATTTCTGCTAAAGGCAGTCAAGCTTCGGTGAGTGCCGCTGCTCAGGAACAGGCACGTGAATATCTTCGAAAGAAGCAATCTTTTGTTTGGAATGCAACAAATCTTACGCCGGTATTGCGTGAAAGGTTAGTTGGGATTTTTGAAGGCTATGGCGCTGCAGTTCGCATTATATTTCTTGAAACGGGCTGGGAAGAAGAAATGCACCGCAATTCGAATCGGCAGCGAAAAGTACCGGAAAGTGTGATTAAAAAAATGCTGAATCAGATAGTGCCTGTTGAACGTTTTGAAGCGCAAAAAGTAGAATGGTATTGTGTATAGGCTCACATGCCGAAACATCGAAACAAAAGGGCATTGCGATGCAAATTGAGGGGATATAGCTATTACTGTGGCACAGAAATCCGAATCTGAGCAATAATAGAGCGCCAAAAAAGCTGTTTGGAAGGTGAAAAATGCAGATGAGCGTTATATTTTAGAACGATATGTTACAATGGCGACAGACCGGAAAAACAATACAAGGAGGATGTGAAATGGAACGTACAGTTTATCATGCGGACAAAATGTATACATATATTCGGGGGTATGCATCAGGGGTTGGTATGATCCAGACGCAGAAGGCACTATCTTTTGCCAGGGAAAAGCATAATGGACAGAAACGTAAAAATGGTGATCCGTATATTGTGCATCCTCTTACTATGGCTTGTAATGCGTTGAGCATGGGAATCCGGGATGATAATACCATAGCAACAATTCTTCTGCATGATGTCTGTGAAGATTGCGGCGTGGCTTTAGAAGAACTTCCGGTAAACGATATCGTCCGCAGGGGCGTTCAGCTAATGACTTTCGAAGTTATGCCAGGAGAAACAAAAGATATTGCCAAGACCAGATATTATAATATGCTTATTCAGAGTAAGGAAGCTGTGATTACCAAGTTAATTGATCGGTGTCATAATGTTTCAAGTATGGCGGGTACTTTTTCTGTTGAAAAGCTCAAGTCTTATATAAAAGAGACAAGAACTTATGTACTCCCACTGTTGAGACACGCTAAGGAGCATTACCCAGAGGAATCGGATAGGCTGTTTATGTTGAAATATCATATCACAAGCGTGGTCGATGCAATCGATTTAACAATGCAGGCATTTGAAACTGAAACTGAAAATGCTGACGCAACAGAATAAATTTTGAATTCTAAATACATGTATGACTGGATATACTGAGGATTTACAACCTGAACAGATAACTCTGGAACGTATTGGCTTGATCATTTGATGAGTTCAAAGGCTATCGGGAGAACGGAATATAGGAAGACAAAAAACGCTTTCACATTTTCGGAAGAACTTATTTAATCAATTAACAGAAGAAAAATCCTTCTAGAATGCAGAGTATTTTCGGAAGTTGAAAAAGGCACAAAAATCATAAAGTAGAGAAAGGATAACAGAACGTGCGGCTTAACCAGTCAACAGATTATTCCATACGAATGGTTTTGTATTTAGCTCAGGTTGCACAAACCGTTCCCTCTTCCAAACTCTCTGCAGTCCTTGGAATTTCATCACGGTACCTGCTTCAGATCGGTGCTCGGTTGCGAGATGCGGGAATGGTTCGAGTTTCCTATGGGAACTCAGGGGGATATGTGTTGGCAAAGTGTCCTGAAGAAATTACATTATTTGAATTGGTCGATTTGATGGAAAGAAAAACATACTCACAAAAACATTCTGCAACAGTGGAACGAGAAAAGACCTTTTCCACACTTGAAGTAGCATATGAGTATATAAGTGTTACAACAGAAAAAATAATGAAAAGCATAACTATTGAAAGTATTTTAAAGCAAAAAACGGATCAATGGTATCTGGCAGAATATTGTTTGTAACATAAAAATGACGGGGACGGTTCATATGAAAACCATCCCTGTCTCTTTTTACAAAACGAGTTATGCTACTCCTTCTATGAAAGAATAATATGCTTCAGTGTAGTTTTCCGGTCTCAGGTTGGCAAGTTCTAGAAGATCAAAGGTCCAGATTCCTACGTTTTCATAGCCAACACTATTCGGTGAGTTGTGAAAATCTCCACCACCTCTGTCATTTCCGCATGCCGTAAGTAACGGAAGAGGATTCACGCAATATCCCACCCAATTTCCGTCCTTTACCGTACAACGGTCAATGTAAAGGCCTAAATCCAGATATTCTTTTGTGCTGTGATTGATCAGGTACATATTTTTCGTTTTGTGGTTGACGATATTGAGGTCAGCATTCTCAAAATTCGAAGGCGGAATACGTTTTTAAATGTGGCAGTCAACAATCGTCATGTACCAGCCATTTGTGATTGCGGGCTTAATGAAATTATCATAATAACTGCTTCCGCTGCGTGAAAGCATCTATATAAAAATGCAAGGTTTCTCTGGGAAACATCGCATTGCTGACGGATAAATAAAAAAGGCGTTCAAAGATTTTTCTCTCTGAACGCCTTTTTGCAACAAGCCCGATATTAAGTTTTATGCTGTTAAGCATTTCATACGAAAATAAAAAATGCCCAAAGGCAACATGCCTTCGGACACTGTAAAAACTCAGATACTGTAGCTTGGTAAAACCAGCTTCGATACTTACAAATTTAGTATATACTTTTTCCACGCATATTTCAAGATCTTTTGAACCGCGATTCAATCTTTCGTAATTGGCTCTAAAATACCCAGTATAACAAATCGCGCATTATCAAATTCATAGCTGCAGATAGACAGGGTAAGAATTCGATCCGTGGAAGATGGACAGACATGGCTCTCAAAGCAAGAGTTTTCTGTTGCGGATATTAGCCATTCTTCAAACTCTAATTCATTTTGGAAGCTGATGTCCCACGCATGGTCCTCCACACTGGCCACATACCCCGAGAACAGATTTAAAAGATAGGTCTGTTCAGGTGTTATCAGCAGCAAGTTGGGATGCGCTTCATAATACTCCTGGCGCTTATAACCGTCTAAAGAAGAGAACATGGTTCCGTTTTTCATATGGTGGCCATATATAATGGAATACGCTTCAGAAAAATCGTTCTTCACCCGGCTGTCCAGAAACAGGCATCCATTGGCATTATAAGTACCGTCAAACAGGTGCTTTAAATAATACGAATTATCTTCTCCTTGGACAACAGGATAGTGAATAGGGGTATCTTCGCAGTAAAGCCACCCGACAATATCCGGATTGATTTCTTGAAGGGATGCAAAATCAATATCTGGAATGAGTATGGGAGCTTCCTCGTCATCCTGAGACGGCGGAGAATAAAAATCTGTATCTGGGGTTGTATCCGGCCGCCGCACATATTCCTCCAGACCGGAATAGACTTGGTTGCTTTGATGACTTTCTTCCCAGTACTGGAAGAGCTGACATCCTCCAGTACCAAGAAGACAAAGCGATCTAGCGAGCAGCAGGACAATAAATACTTTTTTCACAGTACTCCCTCCTCATACTGATGTACCAGCTTATAAAAAGTGCTGCGCTTCAGTCCCAGCTCCCGCATGGCAGCAACGGCAGTTGTTTCTCCGACCTTCCATTTGCTGTAGGTCTTTTCCCAGTCTGGAGGAAAGCATGCTGCGGGACGTCCCAGATGGCTCCCTTTTTCTTTTGCCGCCGCGATGCCCTCAGACTGACGCTGGCGTATTGTCAGCCGTTCCTGCTCCGCAATGCTGGAAAGCACTTCGATCAGAATGCTGTTGATCATTTTAAAAACCCATTCCTGTCCTTCTGGTAATTCTGTCATTGTGGTAGGCAGGTCGATAACCCGTACCCGGATATGCTGGGATTTGAAATACTCCAGTTCCTGCTTGATATGTTCCTTATTGCGGCTGAGCCGGTCCAGGGATTTGATGATTAGAGTGTCCCCTTCTCGCAACATGGTATTTTTAAGAACTGCGTAACCGGGGCGCTCCAAACTGGCACCGCTTGCTTTGTCTGTGACAATATCTCGTTCGTCAACACCACAGTCCAGCAATGCACGGAGCTGTCGGTCCAGGTTTTGTTCTTTTGTAGAAACGCGCGCATAACCATAGGTCTTTTTCATTGGGCAGTCACTTCCTTTTCGTGTGAAAATACGTCCGTAAAGGTTCTATGGATTTCGGATATATCCGTAAATGGAAAATCGGCATTTTCGGAGAATAAAATCATCGTCGAGGTACGATTTTTCAATACTCCATAAAGGTACACCTTTACGAATCAGTTATATTACACGAGCGAAGTGGCTGAAATACAACGGAAAAGCGAGATGGGAACTCCCACCTCGCTTTTGCTTTACTCTGTTTTTGCCATTACCCTGGCGAAGTCTGCTGCGCCGTGTAAATATGCGGCTTTGATTTCCTCCCCGGCCAGCAAATCTACAGCGCCTACGAGTTCGTCAATCTGGCTCCACAAATCCGGATCCAGAGCATCGGCTTTTTCTTTGAGACCTTTCTTCATTGCCCCAATCCTTTCTTGGCGCTCTTTGACTTTTGGATTCTCTTTTCGCAGTTTTGTACAGATTAGAGAAGACATCTCATCTAAAAATCCGTCAAGCAACGATTCCTTGGTCATTTTCTTAACCCCCTTTCCTTATATACCATACCATGCTGAAGCAAAAATGCCTATGGCATAACAGTTCAGTTATCAATGAACTGTTTGCTGCGGGATGGAACAGAAATCGCTGTTGATATTCTTCAGGATTGTGAATATAATAATAGTATAGAATTAGAAAGGGGCGTCCTGCAATGAGATATCTGTCTACAACTCAGGTTGGAGAAAAGTGGAATTGTTCCCCAAGATGGGTAGCCGAGCTGTGCGAGGGTGGCCGAATCAAAGGCGCCCAGAAAGCTGGGAGTACCTGGATTATTCCCGAAGATGCGGACAGGCCTGCAGATGCACGGATAAAAAGTGGACGATACATAAAGAAGAGGGATGAGGAGGCTATGGCAAATGGCAGTTCCAACTAATATAAAAACATTGCTTTCCGGCAATGTAGTAGAGTGGGCCAGAATAGAATTTAAGGAAACCTGGGACGCGGAGGCATCGCTGAAAACGATCTGCGCATTTGCCAACGATATTGATAACTGGGGTGGCGGATATATCGTCATTGGCGTTAGGGAACAGGATGGCCGTCCGGTGTATCCACTTCAGGGTATTCCTCCGGAAAAAGTAGACGGTTATTTGAAAGACATGCTGAATCGGTGCAAGCTGATTCAGCCTGAGTATCTGCCCATCGTTGAAGTGGTGGATTATGAGGGAAAGAAGTTCATTGTGATATGGGCCCCCGGCGGAAGTGCCCGTCCGTACTCATCTCCGAAAACCATGGCGAAGGACAATAAAGAGCGGATTTATTACATTCGCAAAATGTCCAGCACCATTGCTCCGTCGGAAGCAGAAAAGCGTGATCTCTATAATCTGGCCAACAATATTCCTTTTGATGATCGAATAAACCATGAAGCGGAGCTGGCGGATCTGAACCTTTCTTTGATCCAGAGCTATTTGAAGGAAATTGGAAGTTCCCTATATCAGGAATCCGGCCATATGGATTTTCTGGATTTGTGCAAGAGCATGAACATTGTAAGCACACTGCCCGAATATGTAAAGCCGAAAAACGTGGGCCTGATGTTTTTCAATCTGGAGCCGGACCGCTTCTTCCCTTATGCGCAGATTGATGTTGTGGAGTTCCCGGACGATACGGGAAGTGAGATCCGGGAAAAGACATTTAAAGGGCCGCTGCACCAGCAGCTGAGGGAGGCGCTCCTTTACATCAAAAACAGCATTCTACAGGAGCAGGTTGTTAAAGTGGATGATGCCGCGGAAGCCAGGCGTTTCTTCAACTATCCCTATGCAGCGGTGGAGGAAGCGCTCTCCAACGCGGTTTATCATAAGGGCTACGATGAACGGGAACCAATCGAGGTTCGCGTCGAGCCGGACCGCATCATTATCGTCAGCCATCCCGGCGCGGATCGTTCTATCAGCCAGGAGGGGTTGCGGGAATACAGGGCATACAGCCGGCGGTACCGAAATCGCCGGATTGGCGAGTTCCTGAAAGAAATGCACCTGACAGAAGGACGCAATACCGGATTCCGCAAAATCCGAAATGCCTTACGCAATAACGGCTCTCCGGAGCCTTTGTTTGAAACCGATGATGAACGCACCTATTTCTCAACGACCATTTACATTCATCCGGATTTTGAGATTACAGCGTCAAATGAAGATGTAAATGAAGGTGTAAATGAGGGTGTACTTGATAGTCTGAATAGAAATGAAAAAGCAATTTTAAAGCTGCTAAAAGAAAGTCCTACAAGCACAGCAGTTGAACTGGCGGGAAAAATTGGAGTTTCAAAATCCACAGTAGAACGTGCACTCAAGCGGCTCAAGACGCTGAAGTTTATTTCCCGAACTGGAAGTGATAAAGCCGGCAAATGGATGGTTTTAAAGTAAGGGAGGGAGCGATGTGCCACGACAATATAAATTGGCCCGCAAAATGAAAAAAATCGCCTTAACTGCGGCGGCCAAAGAGATGGGCATTTCCCAATCAACACTCAGCGGCTGGGAAAGCGAGCGGACAGTTCCCTCCATTGAAGGATTGGAGCGGATGGCGGATTATTATCGCGTATCCACTGATTTCCTGCTGGGCCGGGATACCCAGGCGGATCCCCGCCCAGACTGGCTTCAGCCCCTTGACCCGAAAGCACTGCCGGCTTTTCATGAAACCCCAGTGTATGTATGGGACAAGGGCTGGGCTTTTGTGGATGCAGTAGAAAGGCTTTTGCGTTTTGCAGACGGAGAAACACTTCCTTTTTCGGACGTGCAGAGTGTTTCCTTTCTTCCGCCGTCCTATGCGCTGCCGATGACTCCCTCAACTGTTCCTTTGCTGAAAGGGGAGCTTTCTCAATATGAGGAGATATGGGTAGAACCCATCTCCTCCGACGCCGTTTTGCGGGGAGAACTGCGCGGATGGTACCGTGTGAAAGGCCGCTATGTGGAGAACGAAGTAGGTCAGCGATTCTATCTGGATTTCTACGAAGCCAAATGGCTTGCATTTCCGAAAGAGGAGGAAGAACCGTGATTATAAAGGATTTGCTGGAGCAATGCCCGGAAGAACAGGTTATTTCCGCAGTCCTCGATCTGTGTGGCGTGGACCAGACGGAACGAGACAGTGTTGCACAGAGCTACCGTGCGTTTTTAGAAAGGCTGCAGCAGATACAGCCTTTGGACACCGGGCATATTTTGCTTGCCGTTTCCTTTATAGATGATGGCAAGGAAAGACTGGACGTTCCAGTATATCGGAAAGAGCAGATGGAGGCAATCCGCTTTGACAGGCTCTGTAAGCTTGTAAACCTTGATAAGCTATCTTTGGAGGAGCTTCAAAAAGAGAGGCAAAGCCTTTCGCTGCCGGACGGATATGCCTTTGAGTTTTCTCCTTGGGAAGAAGTTTTGGGCTATGAGCTGAACATAGAAAATGCCAAGGAAATTGGCCTGCCCCGTCTGGCTGCGGCTGTGATTTACGAAATGACTTTTTGCGGATTTACGGACGAAGAAGTGGAAGCAGAACGGCAGAAGCTGCGGGAGGCAATCGAGGAATCCGAGGCAGTGAAAAAGCTTCCGGAGGAAGAGCAAAAGAAGCACTTTAAAAGTATGGAAGAGGTTTTTGCGGAACTTGGCT
>CALWJA010000042.1 GCA_944380875.1 uncultured Clostridia bacterium | reverse complement strand
GCGATATAAATGCTTTTTGTAAATTGGTGTTGAGGGTTCGGGAGAATACTATAGTTTTTGTGACTGTTTTGTGACCAAATAAAGCTATACTTATAGTACAGAAAGGTTATGGAATGGGGTGAAGCATCAATGCAGGCAATGTTATATCGGCCTTATGCCAGCGGTTCCTGTACGGTTACTATGCTGCGGCCTGCGGAATGCTCCGGAATAATGACAAGCCGCTTTTTTCATAAATCTACATATTTTTATAATGAATGGGAATTAATTGAGGGAATTGACTCCATGCTGAATCAGGTAGGTGGACCACAGGAAGCGTTTACACCTAGGAATTTCCTGAAAGCTTCCCGTAGGAACATTAAGAAAAGAAGGGCGGAAGAGGAAATGGCAGATACCACCAATAATATCATCCCCATGCAGCCAGAAGCAAAGGCGACGTTTGTAATTGATGTCCAATACAGGCAGCATGCCAGCTGGCAGGGGACAATTACTTGGGCGGAAAAGGGAGAAACCCGCAGATTCCGCAGCGTTTTGGAAATGCTTCGCCTGATGAGCGAGGCACAGCCTGAGCAGGAAACTGTGGATTGGAAGGGCGAAGAATAAAATTAGGTTTTTCTATCTTTTGAGGGATACGACTTTCCGTAGAAACGGTGGTCGTATCTTTTTTTCAGATGCAAAGAAATGTGAAAAGAATATCATTTCAATGCATGGATGATAAAATTTGCATTCCCGCTGCCAGGAGAGTATTATATACAATATGTTGGAGTGGCGGTTACCTGCAGACTAGTATGGAGAGCCTATCAGCCGAATCTGCTATTTCGTCTATAAAAAAGAGGCGGATTCCGATGATGGAAAAGGGATGCCGTTTAATAGATCCTATATGGGGATAGTTTGCAGAATACTCTTGCATGCGTTACTGAAGAAAAATTGTTTTTAAAAGGTATCCGATTGGAAAGGAATGAATCTATATGGACCTTAAAGAAGCAGCCGCTGTGCGTATTTCGAGAAGATCGTTTATAGGGCCCATAGGGGAAGAGGATTTTATGTATCTGCAGGGCCTGGCGGAAAAATACAGCCGGCTTGCAGAAGTGGAGATTGGGCTGTTTCATGGACTGGCTCCTTGCTTTCGGGGATTTCAAGCCAGCTACGGAATGTTTTCCGGTGTGGAAGATGGGTTCCTTTTGGGAGGGAAACACCACACGATGGATCATTTGGAGAAGCTGGGATATTACGGTGAGTTTTTGGTGTTGGAAGCTACCGCAAGAGGGTTGGGAACCTGTTGGGTTGGAGGTACATACCGAAAGGATATGCTTCCGCCCTCCTCTCCGGATCCGGTGGACGGTATTATCGTTGTAGGCAAGGTTGAGCCCAGAAAATGGAAGGAGAAGGCTATATATCGTATGGTGCATCGTGCTTCCAAAACCGTGGAGCAGATGTATCATGCAGATGAACTTCCCCCGGAATGGTTTATCCGGGGCGTAGAATGCGCCAGATTGGCTCCTTCTGCTGTAAACCGTCAGCCTGTGACCTTTTACTGGAAAGACGGCCGGGCTGCGGCCAGTGTGCCGGATATGCAGGGGCTCCATCCTGTAGATTTGGGGATTGCCAAAGCCCACTTTGCACTGGCCGCAGGCGGAGAATGGCAATGGGGAAATGGGGGAGGATTTATCCCTGCAGTGTAACAGAAAACAGGAGGGATACAAATGGCCAAAGGCGCCAACCAGAAGCAGAAAATCTTATATCTTATGCGGCTTTTCCTGGAGGAGACGGACGAAGAACATCCCCTTACCATGCAGCAGATTATGGAAGCTCTTGAAAAGCAGGGAATCCCTTCCGAACGGAAAAGCATTTACAGCGATATAGAGGCTTTGCAGGCTTTTGGTATGGATATTCAAAAAACGCAGGCCCGCCAACGGGGATATTTTCTTGGGGAAAGGACATTTCAGCTGCCGGAGCTGAAGCTTTTGGTGGATGCGGTTCAGTCTTCCAAATTCATAACGGCGCAAAAGTCCAGAGAGTTGATCCGAAAAGTGGAGAGCCTTTCCAGTATACATGAAGCAAAGGATCTTCAGCGGCAGGTCCGGGTGACCAACCGGATTAAAACCATGAATGAAAGCATTTATTATAATGTGGACGCCATACATGAGGCCATTTCCAAAGGCAGACAGGTGGATTATCTGTATTTTGAATGGGTTCCAGGGGAAAAGGGACGTTTGGAAAGAAAATACAGGCGTTCTGGAGAAAGATATCAGGTGAGCCCCTGGGCGCTTACATGGGACGATGAGAATTATTATTTAATCGCGTATGACAATACGGCTTCCTGCATCAAGCATTTCCGGGTGGACAAGATGTCTTCCATTCAGGTGCGGGAAGAAGAGCGGGACGGAAAGGAAGCCTTTGAAAAACTGGATTTGGCTCTATACACGGAAACGCTTTTCGGAATGTTTTCTGGCGTGGACGACCTTGTTACCCTTCGGTTTGAGAATTCCCTGGCAGGGGTAGTGGCCGACCGCTTTGGAAAAGATGTGCGCATATTTTGTTCCCAGCCAGGTTCCTTTGATGTTCATGTGCATGTGGCGGTCAGCCCGCTGTTTTTCGGATGGCTTTTTGGTTTTGGAAACAAGGCGGAACTGATAGGGCCTTCCAAGGTGAGGGAAGAATATAGGGAATATTTGCGAAAAGCCGCGGAGTTTTATGCTGTCCTTCCAGAAGATGGCTGAAGGAAGGAAAAGCAAAATGGAGCCGTATAAAAAGGGGCTCCAGCTGAATTGAGTCCGTTTTATGGGACAGATAAAGCCTTATACTGGATACAGAAGCTAGTGGTAACTGTATCGAAAGGATAAGGTGCTGTTATGGAATACAAATTGAAAGTTGTAAACGGACATATCGAAGTATTTGATCTTTTCGGGAGATTTTTGTTTTCCGCAGATACAGAACAGGAAGCACTGCTGGATTTAAAGGCGGAAGATGCTGCCTAATTTTCTGGTGGAACGGATTCTTTCGGAAAGGTAAAAAGATTACCGGCTTAAAGGCCGGAGGAGGAGCGTTCCAATGAAACTTGTAACATTTCAAAACAACGAGGGTGCTGAAAAGATCGGTGTCCTTTCCGCTTCGGGAAAAACCGTTATCCCGGTGGAAGAGGCAGGCTTGGATTTTAACAGTATGCAGGAGCTGATTTGCCGAGGATCCCAGGAAGATTTCCGCGCCCTTTCAAAAGTCGCCGGGGAAAAGGAAGGCTGTCCGCTGGAAGACGTCCGGATGTTGGCGCCCATCCCTTCTCCAGCTCAAGATATTATCTGTTTGGGAATCAATTATATGGATCATGCGGAAGAATCCGCCCGTTTCAAAAAGGAAGAATTTAACGGCGAAAGACCCTATGCCGTATATTTTTCCAAAAGGGTCGCAAAGGCGGTAGCCGATGGAGAACCCATTGACGGCCATTTTGATATTGTAGACAGCCTGGATTACGAAGCGGAATTGGCTGTTATTATCGGCAAGGAGGCCAGCCGTGTCTCTCCGGAAGAAGCTGCGGAATATGTATTTGGGTATACGGTGATAAACGATGTAAGCGCCAGGAACATCCAGATGCGGCATAAGCAGTGGTATTTTGGGAAAAGTTTGGATGGCTTTACGCCTATGGGCCCCTGGATTGTAACCCGGGATGAGATAAACTGGCCGCCTAAACTTCGGATCTGGAGCCGTGTCAATGGTGAACTCAGGCAGGAAAGCAATACCTCTCTTCTCATATTCGATATTCCTTTTGTAATCAGCGAGCTTTCCCAGGGGATGACGCTTCTGCCGGGAACGATCATTTCTATGGGCACTCCCGCAGGGGTAGGCATGGGATTCGAGCCCCCCAAGTTCCTTTCCAGCGGCGATATTGTGGAATGCGGCGTAGAGAATATTGGAGTTTTGACAAATCCTGTAAAATAATTAAGAATAGAAGAAAAAGCAGTAGTAAAGGAGAAAATGCAATGCCGTATATAAATATCAAAACAAACAAGAATGTATCCGTGAAAGAGGAAGCACTTCTGCGCCAAAAATTTGGAGAAGCCATTTCTATTTTTCCCGGGAAAAGCGAAATCTGGCTGATGTTCCTTTTGGAGGACGGCTGCAAAATGGCGTTTAAGGGAAAGACAGAGAGCTCCATGGCATTCGTAGAAATCAAGCTGTATGGAGAAGTAAACCCGGCAGCTTCCAGGAAGATGACGGGCAGAGCCTGCGAGATATTGAAGGATGTTTTAGGTATATCGCCCGATCAGGTATATGTCCGCTATGAAGCCACAGAAAATTGGGGCTGGAACGGAGACAATTTTTAAAAGAGCATAGAAGGAAAAACAGACGGCGCCGCAGGCAGTTTTGGCCTGCGGCGGCTTTGCATTGCGGGGTCTGAACCCGAAAAAGAAACGGAGAAGGAATGTTGTGCAATACCAAAGAATTGAGGAAGGCGTTTTTTTGAAGCGTCCTAACCGTTTTGTGGCAGAAGTTGAAGTGGGGGGCAAAAAGGAAATTGCCCATGTAAAAAACACAGGACGCTGCCGGGAACTTCTTATTCCGGGCAGCACGGTATATCTGGAAAAAGCGGCAGGTTCTATACGCAAAACCCAATGGGATCTGGTTGCGGTAAAAAAGGGAGATATTCTCATCAATATGGATTCCCAGGCGCCCAATAAAGCGGCAGAGGAATGGCTCCTTTCCCGGGAGTTTTTCCAAAATTTGCGCTTCCTAAAGCCGGAATGCCGATATGGGGATTCCCGTTTTGATTTTTATGGGGAAAGAGATGGAGAGCGGCCTTTTTTTATGGAAGTAAAAGGCGTTACATTAGAGAAGGACGGAGCCGTTTATTTTCCCGATGCGCCCACAGAACGGGGAATCAAGCATATCCGGGAGCTTTGCCGCTGCATGGAAGAAGGCTATGACGCTTACCTTTTGTTTGTGATTCAAATGGAGGGGGTACGCTTTTTTTCTCCCAATGACAGCACGCATCCTGCTTTTGGAGATGCTTTGCGGGAAGCTGCAGAAAAAGGCGTACACCTGCTGGCTAGGGAATGCCGGGTAACACCTTCTTCTATGGAAATTACCAATCCGGTCCCTATTTGTTTATAAAGGAATAATGCCATATGTTTTTTTAGCTTGACAATTCGAGAGAATGGCGTAAGATAAAAGTAAATAAGGGGGGGATACGAGTGGAGGAAAACGCAGGAAATCTATTTACAAAACGGGATTTAAAACGGCTGATTCTTCCGCTTGTGGTGGAGCAGTTTCTGGCGGTTACCATCGGCATGACGGATACGATCATGGTCTCCAGCTGCGGGGAGGCCGCAGTATCCGGAGTTTCCCTGGTGGATTCCATCAACATCCTGCTGATTAATATTTTTTCTGCCCTTGCCACAGGCGGTTCGATAATCGCTTCCCAGTATCTGGGAAGGGATGACCGCAAAAACGCCAATGCGGCTGCAAAACAGCTGATGTTGTCTGTGGGCGTTTTAGCCTCAGTCATTACTCTAATTGCTATCCTTTTTAACGAACATCTTCTCCGCCTGATTTTTGGAGCGGCGGAAGACGACGTGATGGCGAATTGCACGGTCTATTTCTTCTGGACAGCTTTGTCGTATCCTTTTATTGGAATCTATAACGGCGGAGCGGCGCTCTTCCGTTCTATGGGAAATTCCCGGGTTTCCATGGTTATATCCATGGGGATGAATGCCATAAATGTGGGAGGAAACGCCCTTCTGATTTTCGTTTTTCAGATGGGTGTGGCCGGCGCGGCTATTGCTACCCTGGTTTCCCGCATTGTGGGAGCCGTTATCGTAACCCTGATGCTCCTGAACCGGCATCACCATCATTTGATCTTTTTGGAGTTTTATTCACGCCGGGATTTCCGTTTTGATTTTTCTATGATCCGGCGGATATTGGGAATCGGGATTCCCAATGGTTTAGAGAGCGGTATGTTCCAAATTGGGAAAATTCTTCTGCAAAGTTTAGTTACGTCTTTTGGCACGATGGCGGTTGCGGCCAATGCGGTGGCCGGCAACATCTCTTCTTTTACACAGATACCTTCCGTTGCTATTGGATTGGCCATGATTACCATAGTGGGGCAGTGTGTAGGAGCGGGAGCCTATGAGCAGGCCAGAAAATATATTTGGAAACTATACGCTCTTTCTGAACTGTGCCTTTTCACCCTCTGTATTGTCGTTACCATTTTTGCCAGACCTATTGTAGGATTTTATAGTCTTACGGGTGAAACAACGGATCTGGCCGTGCAGCTTATAGTCTGGTGCAATGTGTTTTCCGTATTGTTCTGGGCCGGAAGCTTTACGCTTCCAAACGGACTCCGAGCGGCCAGCGATGTGCGCTTTACCATGATGACTTCCATTCTCTCCATGTGGCTGTGCCGGATAGGATGCAGTTATCTGTTTGCTCTCGGTTTCGGTCTCGGTGTTCTGGGTGTTTGGCTTGGTATGTTTGCCGACTGGGTTTTCCGAATGGCGGTATTTATTATCCGGCTGCTTCGAGGAAAATGGATGGGCAAGCAATCCATCTGAATTTGGTGTATGTTTGAAAAAACAGGGCGGCGCTTTTGCTAACGCCACATAAGGCAGTAATTTGAAAACAACATTGAAATACAACTTATGGGCGTTGCAAAGGCGAAAAGACAGCGTAGAAGGCAGAAATGCTTTTGCGCTGTCTTTCTTTATGTTCAAAAATAAAATCGCATATTCGTCAAGCAAAAACTTCCTTGCTACAATGTAGATGAAGGAGGTAAGCGGATATGCGAAATCAAAAACACTACATAGCGATTGATGAAAACGAACGGAGAATTATTCTAAATGCCCTTAATACACTGCGCAACAAACTGCTTGCAGAAGGCAGATAT
>CALWJA010000041.1 GCA_944380875.1 uncultured Clostridia bacterium | reverse complement strand
AAGCGGGACGGGTGCAAATCGCAGACTTTCACCGGCGCGGGTGCATCGGGTGCAAATCGGGGTATTCTGTGTAGAGGCAAGGCGCAAAGCTATATGCGGGAACTGCCTCAAATGCGCTTCCAGCGCCTGAAAATGGGCATACAAAAGGAGAAAACCCCTGTAAACAGGGATTTTCTCCTCGCCACTTTTTTATCAAAAGTGACGTCTTAATATGGTCGAGGTGACAGGATTCGAACCTGCGGCATCCTGCTCCCAAAGCAGGCGCGCTACCAACTGCGCTACACCTCGTTATATGTATTCAATTTTGGAGATTCCCATCGTATCTACGCGCCTGCTTCGCTCGCCCTCTTGCGGTCTCCGCTTCTAACTTCGCGGGCATTCTCCGCTCGATCTCTGCAAACAACTTGTTTAAACGATTTCCAATGAGCATAAAATATTATAGTGGAAACTCCCGTAAAAAGTCAAGGAATTTCAGAAAAATATGCAAAAATCCTTGCAACAGGCGGTTTAGAATGGTAAACTGAATGGGATAAATACGCAATTTATACAGTTAAAGAAGGTCTCAAATGAAAGCTGCGCTGAAAAAACTCTTTCGCGCTTTTCTTACAAAGGAAATGCTTGCATATATTTTTTTCGGTATATGCACAACGCTGGTCAACATTGTGGTTTTCCAAGTGTGTACAGCACTCCTTCGATGGAATTGGGCATTGAGCAATATACTCGCCTGGATCCTTTCTGTGCTTTTTGCTTTTATTACCAATAAACTTTTTGTATTTCAAAGCAAGGGGGCGGGTCTTAAACGGTTTCTTTGGGAAACTGTAACCTTTTTTGGCGCCCGTATCCTCTCTTTAGGTGTGGATATGGCAGGCATGTGGCTGCTTCTGGATCTTCTGCATGTAAACAGTCTCCTTTCTAAAATTCTGGTTAACGTTGTTGTGATTGTAGTAAATTATATTTTGAGTAAATTTGTTATATTCCGCAAAACATCGTCCTAAATTGTGGCGGGGTCTGGTGCTTTCCGGCCGTTTCCTATTAGAGGGTAATCGGTCTGTTTATAAAGAAAAATCAACATGGAGGGTTTGGAATGTTAGCAACTGAAAAAACCATGGAAAAAATTGTAGCCCTTTGCAAAAACCGCGGGTTTGTTTACTCCGGCTCCGAAATATACGGAGGCCTTTCCAATACATGGGATTACGGTCCTTTGGGCGTAGAATTCAAGAATAACGTCAAGCGGGCCTGGATGAAAAAATTTGTGCAGGAAAGCCCCTGGAACGTAGGGCTGGATTCCGCCATCCTTATGAATCCCCAGGTATGGGTAGCTTCCGGCCATGTAGGCGGTTTTTCTGATCCCCTGATGGACTGCAAAGACTGCAAGACCCGTCATCGCGCGGATAAACTCATTGAGGACGCCGGCGGAGATCCCAACGGCATGACCTTTGAGCAGATGAGCGCGTATATCCGGGAAAACGGCATTAAATGCCCCGACTGCGGATCTACCAATTTCACCGATATCCGTAAATTCAACCTGATGTTTAAAACCTTCCAGGGCGTTACAGAGGATGCTAAGAATGAGCTGTACCTTCGCCCGGAAACAGCCCAGGGTATTTTTGTAAACTTCCAGAATATCCAGCGTACCACACGGAAAAAGCTTCCCTTCGGCGTCTGCCAGATCGGCAAGAGCTTCCGTAACGAGATTACCCCCGGTAACTTTACTTTCCGTACCCGTGAATTTGAGCAGATGGAATGCGAGTTTTTCTGCAAGCCCGACACCGATCTGGAGTGGTTCTATTATTGGAAAGACTACTGCAAAAACTGGCTTTTGGGCCTGGGCCTGAAGGAAGAAAATATCCGCCTGCGGGATCACGAAAAAGAGGAGCTTTCCTTCTACTCCAAAGCAACCACGGATATTGAATTCCTGTTCCCCTTCGGTTGGGGCGAACTGTGGGGTATTGCGGATCGCACCAATTACGATCTGAAACAGCATCAGGATCATTCCGGCAAGGACATGACATATTTTGATCAGGAATCCAACGAACACTACATTCCCTATGTGATCGAGCCCTCCTTGGGCGCCGACCGCGTAGCTTTGGCTTTCCTCTGCGATGCTTATGATGAAGAAGTCGTAGACGCTGAAAAGAAGGATACCCGCGTAGTGCTGCGCCTGCATCCCTATCTGGCTCCTTTCAAAGCGGCTATTCTGCCTCTTTCCAAGAAGCTGAACGAAAAGGCTCAGGAAGTATACGCCACCCTGGCCAAGCACTTTATGGTGGATTATGACGACGCAGGCTCTATCGGTAAGCGGTATCGCCGTCAGGACGAGATCGGAACTCCCTTCTGCATTACCTATGATTTCGAAAGCGAAAACGACGGCTGCGTTACAATCCGTGACCGGGATACCATGCAGCAGGAACGCGTCCGGATCGAGGAACTGGTTTCCTATCTTTCCGAAAAAACTGCATTTTGATAAAAGTGTCTCCTTTTATATGTACTAAATAATGTGATTATATTTTGCAAGGGTGCAAGCATTTTATCCGTGCTTGCACCCTTGTTTTTTGCTTAATTTATTCTTGACATTGTGCTAAATTATTATATAATTTAAGTGAAAACGTTTTTATTGTTAGCTAATATTTTAGCTTGTTTATGCAGTTCGTATCCGTGCACGGACCTATTTTTATATCATACATAAAGGAGGCAATACATATGTCCACAGCAAAGGATCTGGATCGTCTTTTGCAGGGATATGTAGATCGGGGTCTTCCCGGCTGTTCCCTGCACATTGCCCGAAAGGGAGAAACCATTTATGAGGGATATTTCGGCTGGGCTGATATAGAGAATAAAATTCCTCTGGATGAGACCCATCTTTTCCGGCAGGCATCCCTTACCAAAGTAGCCATGTATACCGTAGCCATGATGCTGTATGAAAAGGGTATGTTCCTGATGAATGATCCCCTCTATGAATATTTCCCCGAATGGAAATATTCTACAAAAACCGTTCGCAGCGAAACGGGCGAAGTGAAGATCGTTCCTACGGATAAGCCCATCACCATTAAAAATATTCTGAATATGACCTGCGGGCTCCCCTATGACATGATTATGGGTGATATGCCTGTTCAGCATCCCACTTCTCAGGCTATGGCGGAAGCTATGAAACCCCTGAAAGCAAAAGGACACTATACCCTGCGGGAGCAAATTGCGGCTATATCCAAGGTGCCGCTGGCTTTTGAACCCGGCGAACGTTGGCTCTATGGGTTCGCAAGTGAACTGACTGCCGGGCTCCTGGAAGTCCTTTGCGGGAAGCCTGCGGAGCTTGTTATCAAAGAAATGCTTTTTGAACCTTTGGGAATGGATTCCTCCGCTAATTTCCTGATGGATGATTTTGCTCAAAGGCTTGTTAAAAACTACTATATTCGGGACGGGAAAAAGCTGGGAGATGAAGACGCCCTCTTTGTCCTTCCTCCTGAAAGGGAAGCTATATTCACCGGTCCTCTGGGAAGCGTCTCCGGTTTCTCCCGGGTTATTACCAATGGCCGGGATTATACCAAGCTGATGCAGATGCTGGCAAACGGCGGCGTATATAACGGAGAACGGATTATGGGCCGCAAAACCATCGACCTGATGCGTACCAACACCTTAACGGAAACCATGATCCGGGAAGATTTCTCCAACAGCTACCTGGCCGGTTACGGCTACGGATACGGTGTGCGCACCCTTATGGATAAAGCCGCCGGAAACCATAACGGCTCTCTGGGCGCGTTTGGCTGGACGGGCGGTTCCGGAACCTGGGCGGAAGCGGATCCCTCCGAAGGTGTTTCCATCGTATACATGCACAACCTGCAGCCCAATCTGGAAGAATACCATCATCTCCGTATGCGGGCGGCGGCCTACGGTTTCCTGGATTGAGTTTTTGTTCCGAATCTGTTCCTGCTGCATTCGCCAATACAATTTGATTTTGGTACTGCCTTAGAAAACAAATTGGCTCTATTGACAGATTGCTTAAAAAGCTTATAATGCAGATAAGAGTAGATTTAAAAGTATTGAAAGGGAGAGTTCTCTGCCGCATTTTTCAGGCTGCATCAAGGCAGCCTGCGCATCATAAAAAAACGGATCCCCATACAGGACGGTATTGGAATCCGGAAAGCCTTTGGGCTTTATATATGAGAGGAGTTGTGTCAAATGCTGAGAACGGTAAAAACAGAAAACGGATTTGTCCGCGGAACCCCCGCTGCAGATCCCAGAATCACGGCCTTTAAAGGCATACCCTTTGCAGCCCCGCCAGTGGGCGATCTGCGCTGGAAAGCTCCCCAGCCCGCCGCCGACTGGGAAGGAGTACGGGATTGCTTGGAATTTGCTCCCATTTCCGTGCAGAATATTCCTGGGCTTAACAAGGACGACATCTACACACGGGAATGGAACGTGGATCCGGAAATCCCTATGGATGAAGATTGCCTGTATCTGAATGTTTGGACGCCGGCAAAAAGCGCCGATGAAAAGCTCCCTGTTTACGTATGGTATTTCGGAGGCGGCCTGCAGGTTGGCAATCCGGCGGAAATGGAATTCGACGGAGAACGTCTTGCTCGCCGGGGAATCGTTGTGGTAACGGTAAACTACCGGGTCAACGTGTTCGGATTTTTAACCCATCCGGAAATCACCGCGGAATCCCCGGATGCACCGGCCAATTTCGGGCATCTGGATCAACAGGCCGGTCTGCTTTGGACAAAGCGCAACATTGCGGCTTTCGGCGGCGATCCGGATACCATCACTATTGGCGGCCAATCCGCTGGCGGCATGAGCGTGCTGGCGCAGCTGAACTGCCCGGCCAATAAAGGCAACATTCAGGGCGCTATTGTAGAAAGCGGTATCTTCATGGGATTCTACCAGCCCCGCATGCTGGAAACCCTTGCTGATGCGGAAAAGCGCGGTGAAGACTTCTTCCGTTTCCTGGGTGTAAAGGACCTGAAGGAAGCCAGAGCCCTCCCGGCAGAATATATCCGGGATAAGAATATCGAATACCAGGGCCGCTGGGGAACCGTAACAGACGGTCTGTTCCAGCCCGACAATTATATGGAGTCCCTGCGGAAAGGCAAGCTTTTAGATGTGCCCCTGATGATGGGATATACCGATGATGAGTTCTTTGCCGCTCCTGAAGCCACAACTATGGAAGAGCTCAAAGCTTTGGCAAAAGAGCGGTTCGGCGAAAAAGCAGAGGAATTCCTTTCCCTTATCAAGGCCGACGAGGGGCTGGAAGCCGCCAAACAGAATGCTTCCGTCAGCACTATTAAAAACGCGGTTCACGGCGCCTATCGCTTAATGGAAGACAACGGCATGCAGTCTCCCCGGTATTTTTATGGGTTTGGCCCGGAAATTCCAGGTTGGGATCATCCAGGCGCTTTCCATTCCTCCGATCTGTGGTTCTTCTTCGAGACCCTTGCCAAATGCTGGAGGCCCTTTACCGGCAAACATTACGATCTTGCCCGGCAGATGTGTAACTATTGGGCAAACTTTGTAAAAACAGGAGATCCTAACGGCGACGACGCCGACGGCACTCCCATGGAAAAATGGGACGCCTATACAAAAGATTCGCCCGCATGCATGGGATTCCGGGATATGCCCAAAGCAGAAATTCAGCATGTCAGCGAGCTGGAAGAATTTTTGATTGCATCCCAGATAAAATAAACGCTTCCCCCCTTTTTCTACTTTCTTTACAAAAGAGCGCTGCCCGTCTCAGACGGGCTACGCTCTTTTGCCTTGTATATTGGGCTGTCTCCACCTCTCTATAAACCAATAATTCTCCATGCCCTGGATGTCATAAAAGGAGCTGTTCTGCATGACACTGAAATCGGAATTTGAAAAATACAACGCTAAAAATATATATCCTTTTCATATGCCCGGCCACAAACGAAATGAAGAGCTTCTCCGCTCCCTGGGCGCTACTGGAGACGGCAGTCCTTACAGCCGAGACTATACAGAAACGGAAGGGCTGGATAATCTCTATACCGCTTCCGGAATTTTGCGGGAAAGTATGGACAGAGCTTCCCGCCTTTTTGGAAGCGATATATGCTGGTATCTGGTAAACGGCAGCACATGTGGCCTTCTGACAGGGATCTTCTCCCTCCTGGAAGAGGGGGAAACGGCCCTAATTGCACGGAATTGCCATAAAGCCGTTTATAATGCCCTTTTTCTCCGAAAAGCTAAAGCGAAATACCTTATGCCTCCTGTGGATCCCCACACAGGCATATACGGTTCCATTGCGCCGGAAGAGGTGGAGGCTGCCCTAAATTACCACCCGGAAATCCGCCTGGTGGTCATCACCTCCCCCACATACGAGGGCGTGGTCAGCGACATTTCCTCCATCTCCCGTATCTGCCACAGCCGGGGTGTCCCCCTTTTGGTGGATGAAGCCCACGGTTCCCATATGCATTTTTCTTCCTTTTTCCCGAAAAGCGCCCTGGATGGGGGGGCGGATATCGTGATCCAAAGCGTCCATAAAACCCTTCCTTCCGTTACACAAACAGCGCTCCTCCATATCCAAACCGAAAGCGGCCTTGTCTCCCCGCAAAAAGTTTACCGCTATCTTACGGCTTTTCAGACCAGCAGCCCTTCTTATATTTTTATGGAAAGCATAGATACCTGCCTTCATATTGTGGAAAACCATCCGGAGCTTTTTCAGCTTTACACCCAAAGGCTACTGGCCTTTTCGGATCGTATGAAAAGCCTAAGGAACCTTTCCGTGCTTCTGAAGGGCAACGATCTTCCGGAAAAACATCCTTCCTTTTATGGGTTTGACGGAGGAAAAATTGTAATCCTAACAAAAGGTACAACCCTTACAGGCCGGGCGCTGGAACTCCTTTTGCTGCAAAAATACAACCTTCAGCTGGAAATGTCCGCCCTTTCCTATGGGATCGCCATGACAAGCATCTGCGATACGGCAGAAGGCTTTCAGCGGCTCGGGGATGCTCTTCTGGAAATTGACGCTTCCCTCTCTTCCAGGCCGAAATCCTTTTCGCAGGATACCGGGGAGAATTTCCCCTGCGGGCTTCCTCTGCCAAAAGCGGCCTGCAGTTTTGCAGAAGCGGATAGTCTGCCCGGTGAGTATGTGGATTTAAAAAGCGCTGCCGGAAGAATCATAAAGGAATACATCATCCCCTATCCCCCGGGAATCCCCGTTTTGGCCCCTGGAGAAATCATAACCCCGGAAGTAATCACCTTTCTCCGGGAGGGTATAAAAGCAGGTTTGGAAATTCAAAGCGGTTCCGGTGTTTTGGATAGCCTGCCATGCCGTCTTTTTACTGCACGCGTATAGTTTTTCCATACTCTTACGCCTTTTCCGTTCCTCCCCGATAGTTGACAGAACGGAGAAAATACACTAGAATATGGTATAAGGCTTTTGAGCCTGCGTGCAGAAACAGGAACACGTATTAGTATGATTTCGATGAAAGAGGGTGCCATGTATGAAAAGAATCCAGACTTTGGAGACAAGAAACCTTGTTGAGTCCGCTAAGAAGGGCGGCTGCGGCGAATGCCAGACTTCCTGCCAGTCTGCCAGCAAAACTTCCTGCAGCGTAGCAAACCAGCAGTGCGAGCAGTGCAAAAACAAGTAATGCAGAAATAGCCGTATGGCTGTATGCTGTTCTGTTGTGTCTAACAACGCCGCAGCATACAGCTTTTTTCTGCTTTTTTGCCGCAACAGCCGGAAATTCCCCTGGATTTTATAAAGCGAATTTTCCACGGAATTCAAGATTCTGTGGTCCATATACATACTACCGGGAATCCTAAAAAGGATACCCATGAAAGGAACATACGGAATGATTCATCCTTTTAAACTCAATGGTTATAACATTATTCTGGACGTAAACAGCGGTAGCATCCACAATGTGGACGATGTGGCCTACGATGTAATCTCCCTCTATGAAAACACTTCAAAGGAAGAAATCGCTGCTATCATCCAAAAAAAATATCCTGATGTTTCAGAAGAAGACATAGCGGATATATTTGAGGACATTGAAACTCTTAAAAAGGAAAATAAGCTTTTTTCAGAGGATCCCTTTGAAAATATGGCAATCGACTTTAAAAAGAGACAATCTGTTGTAAAGGCCCTGTGTCTTCATGTTGCCCACGACTGCAATCTGCGCTGCGCTTATTGCTTTGCCGGAGAAGGGGAATATAAGGGAGAACGTTCCCTTATGTCCTTTGAAGTGGGAAAACGCGCCTTTGATTTCCTCATTGAGAATTCCGGTACCCGTAAAAATCTGGAAGTGGATTTCTTCGGCGGGGAGCCCCTGATGAATTTTCAAGTGGTCAAGCAGCTTGTAGCCTACGGCAGAGAGCAGGAAAAAATTCACAACAAGAATTTCCGCTTTACCATTACTACAAACGGCGTCCTTCTGAACGACGAGGTCATGGACTTTTGCAACAAGGAAATGAGCAATGTGGTTCTCAGTATGGACGGCCGCCCGGAAGTGAACGACCGGCTGCGTAAAACCAGAAACGGCGAAGGAAGCTATGCGGTGATTGTCCCCCGTTTTCTGGAGATGGCCCGCCGCCGGGGGCAGAAAGATTATTATATGCGGGGAACATACACCCACTACAACACCGATTTTTCCAACGATATTCTCCATATGGCGGATCTGGGATTTAAAGAGCTTTCCATGGAACCCGTAGTGGCTTCCCCCAGCGACCCATACGCTCTCCGGGAGGAAGATCTTCCCACCCTGCTGAAAGAATATGAAAAGCTGGCAGTGGAAATGATTCGCCGCCGCCGGAATGGGAACGGCTTTAACTTCTATCACTATTCCATCGATCTGATGGGAGGCCCCTGCATTGTCAAACGTATTTCAGGCTGCGGCGTGGGAACCGAATACATGGCTGTCACTCCCTGCGGAGACCTGTATCCCTGCCACCAGTTTGTGGGAGAACCGGAATTCCTGCTGGGAAACGTGTTCACCGGCGTAACCAATCAAAAGGTATGCGATGAATTTAAGCTTTGCAACGTATACGCCCACAAGGAATGCAAGGATTGTTTCGCTCGCCTGTATTGCAGCGGCGGCTGTGCGGCCAACGCTTACCACACCACCGGAAGCGTCACCGGTGTATATGAAATGGGCTGTGAGCTTCACAAAAAACGCATTGAATGCGCCATTATGATGAAGGTAGCCGAAGCCTGCGACGCGAATACATTTGCAGAATAAATTTATTAATAAATATGCAGCATAAGACAGCAAGACGCCGCAGCAGAAAATTCTGCTGCGGCGTCTTGCTATTTATGTATCGGAACCGGAACAGCGTTCCGGTTCCAGAATCCTTTATGCCAAATTTAATTTTCTCTTTAATATCCAACTTGTGAGTATATAAAATACAGCGCTGAAAAACAGGAAAAATACGATATTCCCCAACAAAAATCCGTGTAAGGGCCAGCTTGGAAAGGTATAATCGGGAATATCCTTCCACAAATCAAAGGTGGAACGGACGCCTACGGTGATTCCCAGCAGATACACCAACTGCAGAATGATACCTGCTCCAATAAAAACGCCGATTCCCAAAGCCACCTTATGCCTGCCGGCTATATTTCCTGCCGCTATAGCCATATATACGAAAAGGATACCGCAGACAAGATACAGCAGAACCAAAAGGAAAATTTCCAGAAGGAAAGCCCAGCTTTCCCAATTGGATTCGGGAATCCATTTTACCAAATCCGCAAATATCTCCCCATAGGCCGCGGGCTGCAGGTTGAATATGGAAAGAACCAGCACGGAGAGAAAGAATACCGCTATGCTGGCTATGCACCAAACAACAGAAACCAGCAGCTTTGCCGTCACATGGGTATGGGTTTTTACCGGCAAGGTATGGGTAAGATACCCTTCATCGGTAAAGAGATTGCGATAAAACCGCTGAAAAGCCACTACAGCCGTCATAACCATTACGGCTATAAACAATATGCCGTAAGCGATTCCCGTAACCAACGCGGCGGCATCCAGCCAGGGAAGAGAATTTCCCCAGGTTTGGTGCATTTGATCGAAAACAGCCAAAAGCAAAGCCGCCAGGAGAAATGCGCCGTAAAGGGGAAGAAACGTGCGGCTTGTGGCGCGGAATTCATATTTCATCAGTTTTCTCAGCATTTGAACACCTCCCGGAACCAAGCGTCCACCGACATATTGTTTTTCTCCCGAAGTTCGTCTACAGGAGAATGCAGCAGAATCTTACCGTCTGCAATAAAAATAGCTTCATCCAATATGGATTCCACATCGCTGATCAGATGGGTGGAAATCACCACTGTAGCGTCTTCGGAATAATTGCTGATAATGGTATGGAGAATATAATCCCTTGCTGCGGGATCCACCCCCCCTATGGGTTCATCCAGCAAATATAATTTGGCCTTCCGGCTCATCACCAGAATAAGCTGCACCTTTTCTTTCGTACCCTTCGAGAGGGTTTTCAATCTGGCCTGCATGGGAATTCCCAGCCTTTGAATCATCTCCACGGCGGCCTCTTTCTGGAAATCCTCATAGAAATCCCCGAAAAAGCGAATAAGCTGCCGCACGCTCATCCAATCGTTTAAATAGTTTTTATCCGGCAAATAGGAAACAATCTTTTTGGTTTCCTCTCCGGGAGCCATACCGTCGATAAAAATTCCACCCTGGGTTGGGCATAAAAGGCCGTTTGCCAATTTCATAAGCGTACTTTTCCCGCTTCCGTTGGGACCAAGGAGACCTACAATACGCCCCCTCTCCAACGTAATATTCACGTCCTGCAAAGCTTCCTTCCCGGGGAAGTTCTTTGACAAATGCCTGCATTCAAAAACCGGATTCATTATACGCCCTCCTTTCCGGATGCTGTGTCCTTTTCTGCCTGCAACCTGGCTGCCTCCAGCACGGTTACGGTCTGGGAATCCGAATATCCCAGTTCCTGCATACTGCGCAGGAAATCCATTGCCAAATTCCTGGCTAAATCCTCTTTTATGCTCATAATCCGTTCACGATCCTCCGTAACAAATCTGCCGCTGGTTCTCTGTGTGTGTAAGAGACCTTCCTGTTCCAACTGGGCAAAGGCCTTCTGCATGGTATTGGGATTCACAGCCGCCTCCATGGCCAACTCACGGACAGACGGCATCTTTTCTCCGGGAGGATACTCCCCGGTGATAATACGCCGTTTAATCTGCTCCATCAGTTGGGAGTATATAGGGCGGTCCGGCTGAAAGGTCCATCCCATTCGCTCACTTCCTCTGTACTATTGTATTATTAACTTAATACAGTTATACAACAGATTTTTTTATTTGTCAACCGGTATTTTGTACTTTTATGATTTAAGGCATAAAAAACACGCCTTTGGAAATCTGTTTCCAGTTCCAAAGGCGTGTTTCATTTTTATGCCCCGGTTTTTAACCGAGGTTTATTTCTGATTTTCTTTGCGTTTATCGAGCTTATTTGCCGGTTTTGAGGGTCTCTCTGCGTTTATATGCCAGAAGAAGCACAACGCAGGAACCTGCCAAAATCATTCCTACGGCAAATACTACGGATGCATGGGAATTCTCACCAGTGGAGGGAGGTCCCAGAGGCGTTTCGTCGTCGGGAATATTTTCTTCCCCGCCCGAAGTGCCAGGATCCGGGTTGGGATCTGGATCCGGATTGGATTCTGGAGGATTTTCCGGAACGGATTCATCCGGGATCTCCTCTGTCTCCTCTGAACGGGACAGCTGCGGCGTAGCAACGGCGTTAACCTGGGCCCCATTATAAGTGGTCACAACAGCATCCCCTTCGTTGGTATCAAAGGTTCCATAAGGATAATTGCCGCTTTCGTCCGCATTGAGCGCTTCCCGGAAGGTAATTGTATAATCCACATAAGGAAGGGCGCCAGTCATATCCCAGGTAAGCGTACCGGAAGCAGCGTCATACGATACAGGGAAAGAGGCCGTTACATCCCGGCCATCCGCGGTAACCGTATAGCTACCCTCCACATAGGAGAACGCCCCATCGACCTTGTCGGTAATACTATACCGGGCATAAGCGGAACCAATAGCGTCATTGACCGCTTCACCAAAACCAGCTGTATCTTTGGACATAAACACCATGCCCTCCGTACAAACTGCTTCCATAACATCTTTATACCGTTCAGCCGCCTCCGGATCGTCTCCGGGGAGGGACTGGAGCACGCCGATTATCTCTATATCCATAGAGCGGATCGCTTCCGCCCGATCTGCAATTTCCGGGAGCAGCTTAGCAATGGAAAGAGATTCTCCTGCGCCACTGCGGTTGGGCATACCGTCGGAAATAAAGATCACCACGGGTTCTCTCTCGCCGGTATGGGAATCCAGCAGTTCCTTCGCAGCCTCTAGCGCAAGGGTATAATTGGTGTCGCCATAAGGGTTTTTATCCGTATCCTTTACTTCATCTGCACCCACACGAATAAAATCCTGCACGCTGGAAAGATCGTCTGTAAAATCAAGAGTATTTTTCACATGATCGGAAAAAGATACCATGGCTACCCGATTTTCATAGCCATTTCCTTCCTCCAGAAGCTGGCTGGTTACATCCAGAAGTTTGGACTGCATATCCGCAAACTTGGAGTCATCATCCACTTCGGAATTTCCAATATCCGCCATGGAGCCGGAATAGTCCACTACAAACAGGAAATCCTTTCCGGGGACTTCCGTATAGGAAAACTGCAGCTGTACATCCGCTTCCGTTTCCTCTTCGTTGTGCCAGCGGGCACTCTTGGTTATCTGGGTGCCGGGAACATCGGTGCTGTTTTCCTTGCCGACCTGGCTGTCCGTCCATCCATCAGGAACAGTAAGAGCGTCATCGTTGGCTATATCACCCAGGATAAAACCGCCGGCCAGAATGGCTTCCATGCGCTCCACCAGATAGGGGAACTTGGCGAATATATTGCTGTATCCTAACTTTGTTTTTTCCGAAATTGTCAGGCTTTCAATTCCAAAGCAATCCTGGAAAGCAAAATCTTCCACACTGCCTACACCATCCCCGATGGTTACGGAAGTAAGAGAATTCGCAAACTCAATCCAGTTGGCAGGAATGCTTTCGGCAGCTTCCACCGTTAAAGTTTCCAAATCATTGGAATAAAACATTCCCAAGATTTGCTTAACATGAATAGTCAAAGAACGGATACCGCTCCAGCTGTTTCCTATATTTTCCTTTCCTATTACGCCATCAGGATCCTGGATATACATATTCTCTACCACTGTCTGAGAATTTCCGATGGGGTAATATGGGCTGAACCCAAAGGTTCCCGCTTCCGGAATGTTTTTGATTACCACCGATTCCAAAGTTCCGCAATTATACAGGCTTGCGCTGAAGCTTTCCGCATTTTCCGTGAAGGTATATTTCTTTATGCCTTTAACAGCCTGGAAAGCTCCTGTGCCCACAAACGGAATATCCACAATTCCTTCTCCGTCCGGTGTCCCAGCAGGGCCGAAAGAAAGAAGGGATGAAAAGCCCGCAAAAGCATAATCGCCGATATACTCTACGCCCTCCGCTACTACAATTCGCTGCGTCTGCTTGGTATATGCTTCATAAGGGCGGGCGCCTTCATAACTATGCGCTCCATAATCGGGAATATCCCGGAGAATGGTGAGCGTTTTGGTAGCTTCATCCCAGCTATAGGCTTCTTTTCCGCATATGGGGCAAACTTCCTGCTGATTATGATAGGCAGCTATGGTTTCTGCAATCACCTTATTGCAGCGAGTGCAGGTGCGCTCCCGGGAACCGTTCTTTAAGCAGGTAGGTTCCAGGATAACGGTTCCCTCATCCCCCTCCGCATAGATATGCCCCAACGCGGGAACGGGTTCCTTTTCATAGGTTTTGCAGCGCCGGCAGGTATGTCCCCTCTCGCCGGAAGTAGTGCAGGTGGGCTCTTTGGTATTGAACCACTCGCCCCAATCATGCTCCGCTACCACTTCTACATAGAAGCTTTCCCTGCATACATACGTGAATCCATCGCCGTTTGTATTTTCTTCATACTGTATACCGGCTGCGGGTTCCGTGTTGGTATACCAGGTGTGGACGATCTCCGCTGTCCCAACAGCTATGCCTTTGACCTGACCCGCAGCTTTTTTCATCCCTATGCTGTTGCTGACCACTGCGACGGAAGGATTTAAACTCTCCCACTCATCGGTATAATAACCATACCGGCCATCATCCGTATAATTGGAAGAATACTGCGTACTCTTTTTACCAAGACAGATCAGCAACGGATCCTCCTCCGTCTCTCCCACTGCCAAAACGGGAAGATTCATGGGAAGGACAGCCATGCATACCGTCAGCAAGAGAGCTAAAAACTTCCGTATACCCTTTCCTTTTTTCTTTTTCATTTTACACACTCCTTTTCTATCTAATTTTTCTATTCTTTTGCCATCTTTTAAAATTTCTTCCAATCTCTGTCTTT
>CALWJA010000040.1 GCA_944380875.1 uncultured Clostridia bacterium | reverse complement strand
GTATGGATATCTTTACAAAATAGGACAGAAGAAACTCTTCTCAAACCTAGGTGCCAGCCTATATCCAATTTTCCTTCCGCGCTTTGCTTTTATTACCGTAAAATATGCGCAGTCTTCTGAAAAAAACACTGTATCTACAAATGAAACTTCATTTTACACGGATTGTAACTTTTTATATTATACAGGACAATCTAGAAAAAAGCCATGCAGATTCCATATTTTTGTGGGTTTTAGAATATTACTCGGTTTTCTGTTATAACCGTTAGAAACGAATCTGCATACATAAACAAAGCCACTATACCCTCTTTTTCTTTAAAATTCTTATCTTTTTTTGGTGTAATTGCTTCAATTTTTGCTTTTCTTTGTGCACTTTCCCACTGCATATTGTATTACCTTCCTGCTTTTTATATAATATTTTTATTCCTTTTAGATTTTGGAAACAGGAGGAGTTAAAATGAAACCATTAAAGGACTATAGTTTCGTTCGCGGCGTCTGCCACAACCCGCCCCGGGATAAAAACTGGGACCGCCTGGAAACAGAGTTGGGGTACTGCAAACGGCTGAACATCAATTCCACACGTTTTTGGATGGATCAAGAAGAATATGAAAAAGATCCAGAAGGGTATATCGCATACATTGGAAAATTTATGCGTACATGCTGGGAATACGGTGTAAGCAGCATGCCTATTTTCTGGAACGGCAACTTCATTACGGACTTTAAAGAGCCTACAGAAGAAGAATATGCCAAAGCGGCCGAATACGCAAAGGCTGTTATTGATGCTTTCAAAAACGAAGATTTTATCATTATGTGGGATGTTATCAACGAACCCATGTGTAACGACTATCTGCGCAAATGCACCGATGAAGAATATGAAGAGCGCTACGCCAAGCTGCGCCGTTATGTGCGCCGGCTGTGTGAAATTGTCCGTTCCCTGGATCCGGTGAACTGCATTACGGTTGGGCACGAGCAGGTAAAACATTGCGAATCTTCCGTGGACCTGGTGGATGTTATTTCCTATCACGATTATCTTACCACACGTGCTGACATGGAAGGCGCCATTATCAACGCAGAAAAACTCAGCGCAGAAAACGGGAATAAACCCATTCTGAATACAGAAACCGGCTGCGTGGGACGTGCTAACCCTTACGATATCGAAATTGAACTCGCTGCAAAGCATCATGTGGGCTGGTATCTTTTCAATCTGGTATCAGAAGGTTTCTGGGGAGATATCCACGGTTTGGTATACCCCGACGGAACTATCCGTGATCCAGCCGTTATAGCCGCTCTTTTCGGTTTCTTCCGCAACCGCACGGAAAATCGCATCCGTGTTAACGCAAACAAGGAAGGGCACGCTTACCGGGCTGTAAAGGCTGTTGAAGATGTGCTCCGTGTGGAGGAAACTACGCTCTTTATGTCCAAACGAAAGACTACCGACGATATTCTTACCGCCGCAGAATATTGCGTCAATATTTTGGAAGCTGCCGAAATGGTTCCTATGTGGGATCCCCCCTCAGCTAAAATTGAATGCTGGCGCCGCATGCCGGAAGAAAAGCGGGATGTGTATGAAATTAAGCGGTTTGCTTATGATATGGCTGAATTGGTGCGTAAAAACTGCATGTTCTGATTTTTAAAAAAATAGAAAAACGGCTTCTGTTCTTGCAGAAGCCGTTTTTTATATGCTATATTTTTATTTCAGGTTAGGATTTATGATACGGAATCTTTCTGCTGGGTAAGAGGGACAGACGGGTGTTCCTGCTCCAAATTAATACCAAACAAATACTTTTTCTCTACACCTGTAAAGATGCCGGGAGTTACATCTCTTCCTTTCGAATATCGCTTCCATACCGTGATTTGATATCCAAGCCCCAGATAATGGGAAGATTCTTCGTCTCCCTCGACCGCATATGGAATGGACAATATCGGCGTTTTTCCCGATTCAGCCAGCCAGCTATCTATGGCAAACGATAAAAGAGACGTCCCTATCAAAACAGCCAATAGAATACAAACGATCTTCCGAAACTTCCGTTTTTTCAAGCAGACACCCCCCTTATATATAAATTTTTTACACTTTTGTTCATATATATTGTATTCCTTTGTCCGTTTAATGGCAATATTGTATTCTCGGATTTTGTCAAAAATCGTCATGTAGCACAAAACGCCCCTGGCTTTTTATATACAAAAAACCAGGGGCTCTGGAAAACAATATGTGTATGCCTATATTATTTCAAAGCAGGCGGGTTACTCCATCTTTCGGGAACAGGACGCCCGGGCTTCACCTTTTCCCCTTTCAAATAATAATCTAAAAACTCACCCACTACAAACGCAAAACTAGCAGGCGTAAATCCATGTCCCCCTCCAAAAGCGGTATAGAAATAAACAGGTACTCCAGCGGCCTCCAACGCATTTCGAAGCAAGATACTCTGCTTATAAGGAACAACAGGATCTTCATTCCCATGGCAAATCAAAAAAGGCGGCTGGGTTCCGTCGATATACGTAATAGGATTTGCCATAGCTCCCAGCATTTTGCTTTTGCCATACGAATCAGGGCTATCCAGAAGCTTAGCCTCTGCGCATTGGGGACTATAAGGCTCTCCTTCATGGATGCCCGCACCCACTGTCACAGGGCCATACAAATCAATCACCGCCTGAACGGAATAATCCTTCCCCTGCTTTTCCCAGGCAGAATTTCCAACGGATGTGCCCATTAGAGCGCAAAGATGGCCGCCAGCCGAATCCCCGCTGACACAGATTTTGGAGCCGTCAAAACCGTATGTATCGGCATTTTCACGCAGGAAAGCGAGAGCATCCTTACAGTCCACAATCTGGGCGGGAAACGGCGCCTGCCAGCTCAGCCGATATTCAATATCCGCAACAGCGTAGGCCCGTTTAAGCTGCTCATCTTGCAGCACATAACCTCTCATGCCTTCCAGCCAGCCTCCTCCGTGAATCCACATGATCAGCGGCGGCTTTTCATCCGTATCCTCCGGCACATATATATCCATACGCAAAGTATACTCTCCGGCCTGCTTAAATACAACGTCACGATATTCCTTCATTTTCGTCCTCCCTTTCTTTCCTGCTAACAGGATATGTCTGTATTATACTCTGTTTCTCTCACTTTCTGCAAACCCTTTCAATGCATTTCAACACTGTTTTTCTAATTTCCTTCTTCATATTTACAGCAAAATGGTAAATAGTATGAAAGAGATTTTATACAGAAAGAGGGAACCAAAAATGTCTTCTCTTTGGAGCGATACAGAAATATTGCCGAAGTTTCCGTCTCTCAAAGGCGAAGCCTCTACCGATGTTCTGGTTATAGGAGGAGGAATGGCAGGGCTGCTTTGCGCCCTTCTCCTTAAACACCGCGGTATTTCCTGCATTGTTGCAGAAGCAAATCGCGTGGCAAGCGGTGCCACAAAAAACACTACGGCAAAACTCACTTCTCAGCACGGTCTGCTCTATAACCGGCTGATAGAGAAAAAGGGGCTGGAATCGGCGCAGATGTATCTGAAAGCCAATGAAACAGCTTTAGAAGAATTTCGGTCGCTCTGTAAAAATATAGACTGCAGTTTTGAAGAATCCTCCAATTTCGTGTATTCCCTTGATGATCGCGGGACATTGGAAAAAGAGGCCCTTGCCCTCCAAAAGCTGGGGATACGCGCCCGGCTTGAGGAAACCCCTTCCCTCCCTTTTCCCACCCAGGGAGCGGTAGAATTTCCAAATCAAGCGCAATTTCATCCTCTGCGCTTTATAAAATCCATTTTGCAGGAGCTGCAGATCTATGAAAACACGCCCATCTATTCCATTGAGGATTCCTTTGCCGTTTCCGATGCAGGAAGGATTCGGGCAAAAGCTTTTGTTGTAGCCACACATTTTCCCTTTATAAATAAACATGGGAGTTACTTTATAAAACTGTATCAGCAGCGTTCTTATGTGTTGGCTTTGTCCGGCGCCAATATCCCCAAAGGGATGTATATTGGGGACACGGAAAACAGCTTTTCCTTCCGAATGGCAGAAGGGCTTCTTCTATTGGGCGGAGGCGGGCACCGCACGGGAAAACCCGGCGGAAACTGGGAACTTTTGCGTAAAAAAGCAGCAAAATGGTATCCTGACGCAAAAGAAGAATATCATTGGTCCGCGCAGGACTGCATTTCCCTGGACGGTCTTCCTTACATTGGGCGATATTCCGGCAGAACCCAAAACCTGTATGTGGCATCCGGCTTCAACAAATGGGGAATGACATCTTCCATGGCTGCCGCTATGATACTGGCAGATTCGATCTGCGGCAAAACAAACGACTGTGCTCCGATATTCAGTCCTTCCCGGAATATACTTACTCCCCGGATGTTTTCCAATCTATGGGAGGCTTCCAAAAACCTGCTGACTCCCTCTCCAAAGCGATGCCCTCATTTGGGCTGCGCCTTAAAATGGAATAAAGCCGAACATTCCTGGGATTGCCCCTGCCATGGTTCCCGGTTTTCCGAAAGCGGCAAGATTATAGACAATCCATCCACCAAGGAGCTGCGCTGAAATCATATTTTCTCTTTCACACAGAAAAAGAGCCGTAAAATATACGGCTCTTTTCGAATTCGTGTGTTCAATTGAGCAACGCCACAAAAAAGGAAAGATACCCGGCAAATGTAACCCAAAGAAGGTATGGAATTTGCAAATATCCGGCCCATTTTTGTATTCTGGAAAAACGCGCGATCATGGCAAGAATCAGGATCCATAAAAGGACAAGCCAGATAAAGGCAATCCAATACACTCTAAGGTTAAAAAACAGGATAGGCCAAATAAAATTGACAATCAACTGCGCGCCGTAGAATTTTAGTGCAGGGCCTTTTCCGGAGAATCGGAAGTATACACAATGTAAGCTGAAATACCCATCAAAAAGAACAAAATTCCCCATACCACGCCGAAAAGCCAACCCGGAGGGGAAAGAGGCGGTTTGACCAGTCCTTCATACACCGGCATACTGTCTTTCGACACAAGAGCCGAAATCCCACCAATTCCCATGCTTATGAGCAAACTTACAAGCAAAACTTTCCACTGTATTTTTAAAACCATCGGAATCCTCCTTTCGATTGTATTCTATGGAGGAAACGGTTCAAATATAACAGAGAAAGCATATAGAAAAAATAACGTTTATTTTTCAGAAAAGATCCTATGGTATTTTAAATAAATGTCTCCAACTCTCTTTTCTTTTACCCACCCTGTAAAACAAAAAACCGCCTGATAGTAAATCAGGCGGTTTTTTGTAGGTGTGGTCGAGGTGACTGGATTCGAACCAGCGGCCTCTACGTCCCGAACGTAGCGCTCTACCAAGCTGAGCCACACCTCGTGATGGCTGGGGAAGAAGGATTCGAACCCTCACAAACAGAGTCAGAGTCTGTCGTGCTACCCTTACACAATTCCCCATCGAATCGCTTTCCAACTTATCATCTTGTCGGACAGCGATATTTATTATAACAAACTTTGGGAATTTGTCAATACTTTTTCAAAAAAAATTTAAAAATTCTTTTTTATTGCCATTTCCGCGCAACGCATACCATCCACCGCTGCGGAAACAATACCTCCCGCATAACCGGCTCCTTCTCCGCAGGGGAATAGCCCCTGCACAGCGGGGCTTACACAGGTTTCCCCGCGCAGGATCCTAACAGGCGAGGAACTTCTGGTTTCCGGCCCTGTAAGAACCGCCTCCGGATCCGCAAAACCTTTCAGTTTCTGATCCATAAGGCGGATACCCATTCGCATGGATTCCGTAATATAAGAAGGAAGAAAATCTTCCATAGCGCCCGGGGTGACACCAGGGCGATACGTAGGCTGAATTTGCCCCAAACAGGCTGAACGTTTTTCCCTGAGGAAATCCCCCACTTTCTGAGCCGGGGCCTTGTAGCCGCCCCCGCCTGCAAGAAAAGCCTTCTCTTCAATTCTGCGCTGCAATTCCATCCCGGCAAGGACATCCGAGCTTCCGAAATCCTGAGGCAAAATTCCGACCAGAAGGGCTGCGTTTGCATTTTTCCCATCTCTGGCATGGCGACTCATTCCGTTGGTCACCAGTCTTCCCTCTTCGCTGGCGGCCGCTACTACCTCTCCGCCCGGGCACATACAAAATGTATACACGCCCCGGCCATTGGGAAGATGAACAGCCAGCCGGTAATCCGCTGCGCCCAAAGCCGGATGCCCCGCGAATTTCCCGTATTGGGAACGATTGATTTTTTCCTGGGCATGTTCAATGCGTGCTCCCAATGAAAAAGGCTTTTGTTCCATGGGAATGGAAAGCTCATACAAACGCTGGAATGTGTCCCTGGCGCTGTGGCCTACGGCCAGGATCACCGTATCGGTTTCCAAAATATCTTTCCCGTTTAATTCCACACCGTATATTTTTCCGTCTCGGATTTTAAAATCCGTTACTTTTGTATGAAAGAGAATTTCTCCTCCCAAAGAAAGAATTTTTTCCCGAATACCTTTTACCGCCTGGGGCAGCCTATCCGTGCCGATATGGGGCTTTGCCTCCCAAAGGATCTCTTCCGGAGCTCCTGCCTTTACAAATTCCCGGAGAACAAATCCTGCGCGGGAATCCTTCGTACCTGTATTGAGTTTACCGTCTGAAAAAGTTCCGGCGCCTCCTTCACCAAACTGCACGTTGGACTCCGTATCCAACAAGCCTGTATTCCAAAAGGTTTCTACATTCCCTGCCCGTTCCTCAACAGGAGCGCCTCTTTCCGCTACAATAGGCTTTAAACCCGCAATAGCCAGAACCAGAGCGGCAAACATCCCCGCCGGACCAAACCCCACGACCAGTGGGCGGTTTCCCGCAGGTTTACAGGAAGGAATTTCATACCGGTATGGCACAGCCTTCCCTATCTTTGGATCTTTTTCACCTTTTCCCTCAGGAGCTTCGCATTCTACTGTGCAGATAAAATGCACGTCGGATTTTTTCCGGGCGTCCACCGAACGTTTTACAATGCGGAGATTTTTCACTTGATTCTGTTCCACCCCTAACCGTTTTGCCGCCGCCCGGCGAAGGTCGCTCTGGGAACCTCCCAAAGGAAGAGAAATCTCTGCTATTCTATATACCGCCATGGTCTTTCCTCCAATCCGCTGCGGCAGAAATGCCCGCCAAATGCCCTGTAGCCCAAGCCCAATGAAGATTATATCCTCCGCAGTCCCCGTCTATATTCAGAAGTTCTCCCGCAAGATACACGCCCGGGCATCGCCTGGATTCCATCGTCTGCAGATTAATCTCCCGCAGAGGGACGCCGCCGGCCGTGACCTGCGCCGTTTCCCAACCGGCTGAGCCTATTACCGGAAAACGAAAATCTTTGATTTCTCTGGCCACAGCCCCAATCTCTTCCCCACGCAGTTCTCCGCATACGCGTGCTTTTCCCGGTAGAGTTCTTCGCAAGAGATTTCTGCCCACCTGATATTGCAAAACTCCATCTAAAAGCTCTTCAACGGGCAAATACCGGGAACGAACACGCTCACGCAAATAAGAAGAAATATCTTTTAAAGAGTACGCAGGCATCAGGTCGCAGGAAAGCTCCGCGTTCCTACCGCCTTTTTGCGCATATTCCCCATATATGCGGGAAATCTCAAATACGCAGATTCCGGAAAGTCCTTTATCGGTAAATTGTATCTCCCCTTCGGAGCTGGCCGTTGGTTCTTTATCCAGATAGAGGGTAACCCTTCCCCTACACCGGGCCCCTTTCAGAGAAGAAACGAATTTTTTCTCCGTCAGAAGCTGAACAAGGGAAGGAAAAGCTGGCGTCACGGAATGCCCCAGGAACTGTAGAATCTCCCACCCGGAGCTATTGCCACCAAGGGAAGGGTATGAAAGCCCCCCGCTTGCAAAAACTATCCGTTTTGCTTCAAAGGATTCCTTATCACACGCAATTCTGAAGGAACCTTTTTGCCCCGTGACGGAAGAAACCTTTTTCTCGCAAAGAATACTTGCACCATTTTCCTGCGCCTTTCCCAGCAGCAGAGAAAGGACCGAAGACGCCTGGAGAGAATACGGATACATCCTGCCTTCGCTTTCTTCCCGGCAGAGAAGCCCCCATTTTCGGAAAATTCCCTCTACGGATTTAGGTGAATATCTTTCCAGCAGGGATGCAATTTTTTCCGTATCCCCGTGATATTTTTCGGGTGCCGCATACCGATTTGAAAGATTGCAGCGTCCATTTCCTGTAGCCAGCAGCCGCCTGCCGGCCTTTTTCTGCCCTTCAAGCAGAAGCAGCCGAGGCTTCTCCTTGCCTTCTCCCGCGGCGCACGATGCCATAAGCCCGGAGGCTCCCGCTCCGATTATCGCAATATCATATACTTTGTTTTCCATACCTTATCCCCACGATATTTCTATATACATCCATTTGCAGAACACTCTCAAAGCTTCTGTTTTCCCGTATTCTATATTTTGGAATTTCCTTAAGCATTTGTATTACAGTATACCATACTTTTTATAAGAAATATACTGGTACTCCTGCTCCACACGTAGTATACTGATGGCAAGGACTCTATGGGTTCTATATTGTATTTTTGCTTTAAAAAGGAGGAGTTCCTATGGACATCAAAAGTATTGTATCTAAGCTGACTTTGGAGGAGAAAGCCTCCCTTTGTTCCGGCGCGGATTCCTGGCACACTAAGCCAATACCACGCCTTTCCATCCCCTCTGCCGTTCTTTCCGACGGCCCTCACGGGCTTCGCAAGGAGATCACGGATTCCGAAGGGCAAAGAGCAGGAACAGTACCAGCTGTATGCTTCCCCACAGGAGGGGCTGTAGCCTGTTCCTTTGACCGCTCTCTTATACGTAGAATGGGTGAAGCGTTAGGAGAAGAATGCCAGGCTGAACATGTTCATGTGATTCTGGGGCCTGCCGCCAATATAAAGCGTTCCCCCCTTTGCGGCCGCAATTTTGAATATTTGTCGGAAGACCCGTATCTTGCGGGTGAAATGGCTGCAAGCCATATCCAGGGCGTTGAGAGCCAGGGTGTGGGAACCAGCTTAAAGCATTTTGCCGCAAATAATCAGGAAACCCGCCGTATGACGGTCAGCGCCGAGATCGACGAGCGTACTCTTCGGGAAATTTACCTTTCCGGGTTTGAAACAGCAGTAAAGAAAGGCAAGCCCACCACCCTGATGTGCTCCTATAATAAAATCAACGGTGTGTATTCTAGCGAAAACAAAAAACTTCTCACGGATATTCTGCGGGAAGAATGGGGCTTTGAAGGCCTTGTAATGAGCGACTGGGGCGCTGTAAACCGCCGGCCGGACGGCGTGCTGGCCGGGCTGGATCTGGAAATGCCTTCCAGCCACGGTATAAACGACGCGGAAATCGTAAAGGCCGTAAAAGAGGGCCGCATCCGGGAAGAAGATGTGGATATAGTTGCCGGCCGTGTTTTGAAGCTTGTTTACGACTCCATCGCAAGGGAAAAGGAAGGTATCACCTATAACAAGGAAGAGCATCATGCTTTAGCACGGAAGATCGCCGGAGAATCCATGGTGTTGCTGAAAAACGAGAACGCTGTTCTCCCCCTGGAAGCCGGCAAAAAAATTGCGTTTATAGGAAAATTTGCAGAAGAGCCCCGGTATCAGGGCGGCGGAAGTTCTCATATCAACAGCTATAAGGTTACGGGCGCCCTGGAAGCCGTCAAGGATATTTGCCCGGTATCCTATGCCCAGGGATACATTCTAGATGAAGACCGTACAGATGAAAATCTTTTGGCGGAAGCTGTGAAAACAGCACAGGAGGCGGACGTAGCCGTTATTTTTGCCGGTCTGCCGGACTCCTTTGAAAGCGAGGGATACGACCGCACCCATATGCGTATGCCCGAATGCCAGAACCAGTTGATCGAAGCCATCTGCAAAGTGCAGAAGCATGTAGTGGTGGTATTGCAAAACGGTTCACCAGTAGAAATGCCCTGGGCTGATAAAGTAGAAGGCATTCTGGAATCCTATTTGGGCGGGCAGGCTGTAGGCGGCGCCCAGGTAGATATTCTTTTCGGCCTGGTGAATCCTTCCGGCAGACTGGCCGAAACCCTTCCTCTAAAGCTCAGCGATAACCCTTCCTATCTCAATTTCCCCGGAGAGAACGACAAAGTGGAATATAAAGAAGGCATTTTTGTCGGTTACCGCTATTACGATAAAAAGGATATGGAAGTCCTGTATCCCTTCGGTTACGGGCTCTCCTATACTACTTTTGAATATTCCGGGCTTAAGGCTGATACATCCGAAATAACCGATACAGAAACGATTCGCGTCTCTGTTACCGTCAAGAACACCGGTAATCGGGCGGGCAAAGAAGTTGTGCAGCTGTATGTAGGCAGTCTTCCCGGTTCAGAAAAAGCAGCTATCAGGCCGGTACGTGAATTGAAGGGCTTTGAAAAAATTGAGCTTCAGCCAGGTGAAAGCAAAGAAGTTACATTTATATTGGACAAACGCTCCTTTGCCTATTATAATTCAGAACTTCCCGGCTGGTATGTGGAAGACGGCGCATATGAAATTTCCGTGGGAAAAAGCTCTAGAGAGTTGGTTGCTTCCCTCTCTGTAACCGTCCACCCCTCTGCTCCCCTGCGCCCGCGGTATACCATGGAATCCGCTGTAGGAGATCTTTTGAAAAACGAAAAAGCCAGATCCCGTTTTGAGGCCTTCTATACCAAGTTATTCCCGGGAAGAGAATCAAAAGAAGAAATTTTAATGGCGGAAGCCTTGCTGCAACAAGTTCCTGTTCACTCCATCTGCAGTTTCCATCCCAACATCACTCTGGAAGAACTGGAAAAAATCGTAGAAGAAGCAAACGGCTGATCTTCTGTTATCTGCATAACCCTAAAAACCATCCCCTGCTCAGAACAAACAGGGGATGGTTTTTTAATTGAATTGTTTCCTTTCCAAAAGTTAGAAAAAAATTCCAATATTTTTTAAAAATCCTCTTTACAAACTGCAGATCGTATGATATAGTATAGACATAGAAAACAATAATAGTTCTTATTATTAAGGAGAAACCCATGAATAAACGTCAAAACTACAGCCGGAAGAGGGAAGCTATTCTATCCGCCCTCAGGAGCACAAAAACGCATCCTACGGCTGAGTGGGTATATCTTCAAATGAAGAACGAATATCCAGACCTCAGCCTGGGAACGGTTTACAGAAATCTCTCTCAATTTAAAGAAGATGGGACTATTGTAAGCTTGGGCGTTGTAAACGGGCAGGAACATTTCGACGGCGATGTTTCACCCCACTCTCATTTTGTATGCACCTGCTGCGGTGTCGTTTTGGATACTCCCAATGACCCTAATCTTTCCGCTATGATGGAAAGAACTTCGGCAGCTTTAGATGCAAAAGTAGAAAACTGCCACATTCTCTTTCGTGGCACCTGTTCAGATTGCTTGAAAAAGCGGTAATGCTTTTCAAAATATGGAATTTTGATATTTAACAATGGAGGTACTGTTATGAAAAAATTTGTATGTTCCGTATGCGGTTATGTTTATGAAGGCGAAACAGCTCCCGAGTTCTGCCCCCAGTGCAAGGCTCCCAAAGAGAAATTTGTAGAGCAGGCAGGCGAAATGAGCTGGGCTGCTGAGCATGTTGTAGGCGTTGCCCAGGGTTCCAGCGAAGACATTATGGCTGATCTGCGCGCTAACTTCCAGGGCGAGTGCACTGAGGTTGGTATGTATCTGGCAATGGCAAGAGTAGCTCACAGAGAGGGCTATCCTGAAATCGGCCTGTATTGGGAAAAGGCTGCTTGGGAAGAGGCAGAGCATGCCGCCAAGTTTGCTGAGCTGCTGGGCGAAGTTGTTACCGACAGCACCAAGAAGAATCTGGAAATGCGTGTAGAGGCTGAGAACGGCGCTACCGCCGGCAAGTTTGATCTGGCAAAGCGCGCTAAGGCCGCTAACCTGGATGCTATCCATGACACCGTTCATGAAATGGCTCGCGACGAAGCACGTCACGGAAAAGCATTTGCTGGTCTGCTGGCTCGTTACTTCGGCAAATAAGAAACAGTTTATACCTTACATTTTTCGAGACACCTGTCCTTTGGATGGGTGTCTTTTTTGTATGAAGAACAGGCAATCCTTGCGGATTGCCTGTTCTCAATTTTAGATTAAAACTATAACTTTATACAAAATCAAAAACAATTTCCTTTTCTATCTCGCCCTCTGCAATTAAATAGGAATTGTCCCTTTCACTAGCTTCGATCCCTATTAGCCAAACTTTTAAATTTTCTTGTGGCCTTTCTGTATATGTCATACTGCTTGTATCCATTCCGGAGCAGTAGATCAGGATTGTATTGCTGTCATAATACTCCACTTTGTAAATCGTTCCACAATCCCCGTTTTCGCAATAAGAACTAAACGATTTGGAAACACATTGCCTCAAAAGATCGTAGTCGTTTCGATACATATTTTCTTTGCCCACACTGGAGATTTTATCCACAAGCAAGACGATACCATTGAGATAATCTCCCTCTTTTATTTCATACTGGATCTTGCAATGGAGTAAATCGACTTTGCTATCCTGATAATCCCCCAATTCCTCAAATACAGGAATGGCTTCTTCATACTTTTCTGCATTCATCAGAGACACCGCCGAATTGTATTTCTGCAAGGGGATGAACACTTGTGTTAAGAGCATCACAGCAGCAATCACAACCACAGCGGCGGCAGAAGAAAAAATCGCAATCTTTTTTGTTTTTGCCTGCTGCTTCTTTTTTTCCTGCTCCTCAATGTTTTTACGTTCCGTCTCTTCAGCTTCAAACTGCGCTTGATTCTGTGTCAAAAAATCCGTATTCAAAACAGAAAAAATTGTATTCCGGTTTACCCCACAGGAACAGCACTGGGATTCCCCACGTTTATTCACCGCCCCACAGCTGCAAAGCCATACATCACGGTATTCCAGCGGTTCAAAGCAAGACTGTGGTGACGTATCCCGCCGGTATTGCTGCGCTAAGTCTCCCACGCTGTTTTCAAGATTTTGCTGTTGTGGTAAGGGCTCCCAAACCGCATCTTTTTCCGCTTTCCAAATGGTATTATCGAGAAAAATAACACTTGTACACACTACAGAAAAAGAGCGAGTTACAGCATCGGGCAGGGGAATAGCTGTTTTCTGCCCAAATTCCTCATTACGGGAAACAGACAGATCCAGATATTGGTATTCTTCTACCCCCTGCACCTCAACACCAGAAACATCAAAGGCTTTAATATGTACTTTGATCGCTTTTATCTCCTTATTTGACAAACTGCGAAACTTTATCTGCGCCAGGATATTGCCGGTCTGGTTATCTTTCAACAGTGCTCCGGCAGCAATCAGCAATGGGCTGCCCTGGGTATAAAGGTTATTTGGAAGCCGGGATACATTCTCATATCGTCCCATTTTTTCACCTTCTGTCATTACTGCTTCGGAAAGTTTTCATATATCTTTTGCAGATTTTTTAAATGCCAATGTTTGTTGGAAAGCAGCTTGCGCCGTATTGTGCTTAATGTCAGAAAGAAGCTGAAGCCCTTCCCCGATGGCATAATCCAACACACCTCCAAAGAACGCGCCAAGAAGGATATAGAGCCCGATCCAAACCATTCCTTCATTATCCCTTGTAAAGCAGAATAACGCTCCGATGCCGCCTAAAATAAAAATTACAACCGCAATTGTCTTAAAAATATACGCTACCTTGTTTTTCTCTTTTGTTCCTCCTACGCCGCCATAAACCTGCGGCACCGTTTTGGGAGCCTTCACCGGGTACATACAGCCATTGCGCATTCCCGCAAAAAGAGCAAAGAAATAAAAACACTGGCCGATAGGCCAAAAAATCGTTGCGCTTCCCATCATTTTGACGAGCGTTTCCGTGTTACTAAAGAAAACTTTTTGTATTCCGCCCTGTTCCCAAAACATAGAGCCTACAAAGCGCCCGTCCGGATACCTAAACATGGATAACAGAAAAGAAACTAGAACGCTTAAAATGCCAAAGAGCAAAATAACGGAAAAGAAAATTTTGCTATACTTCTGTGTTTTCCCAAGCGCAAATACCAGCAGCAAAAGACTTGCCAGTAAATCCAAACAATAAGGAATCCAGGCTAAAGCCGGCAATTCCAGCATCGGGCTAATCATACTTCCCATCATAATTCCCAGTGACATCAGAAAAGAGATTCCGGTATTAACAGCCGTGCAAACTATTGCGGGGGTCTTCTTCTGCCTATAGATGAAAACAAATGCGCAGATAATCGCTAGTGGACGAATCACACTTACAATTGGTATCAAAAAAGATTCGTTCCAGGGGCCTACAGCGTTTAATCCCCGAAGCCATAAAAAGATATTCCCATGGCCCCAGAAAAACGCAAAAATCAGGAACAGGGCGCTAAATGCAATAAAGAATATCCAGTTTGTTTTTTGGGATTTTCCAACCGGTGTTACCGTTTGTTGATTATCCTGTAACATAGTACTACCTCTTTTACCAGCCGCAGCCGTTTGTATAGGAACCTGCAACTAAAAATTTCCCTCTATTTTTAACATTTCATATCGTCAAAAAATGCGTGTATCGCAGGAAGTCTTTCAAGATACACGCATTAAAACGCATAACAAAGCATGCCGTGGCGCACAGCAAACAAAAGAATCGATCATTTCTCTCCTGTGTTATTACAGCTCCGGAAGATCATCACCATTCGTTTGGATATTCTTAAACACCGGTGTCTGTTGGGTAGGAATTTGCGCCGTATTCTGCCTAATATCAGAAAGAAGCTGAAGCCCCTCTCCGATGGCATAATTGAACATGCCTGTAAAGAACGCGGCGAGAAGAATATACAGTCCAACTAATGCCATGTTTTCTTTTGAAAAGAACACCAGCGAAAGAATCCCGCCGCAAACAAAAATGACAACCGCTATCACCTTGAAAATATACGCTACCTTGTTTTTCATCTTTTGTTCCTCCTCTAATTTTGTTGTATAAAGACTACATCTATGAAAAAGCATATATTATGCTTTTTTCATCACCCTGATGATGCCTTCCACGCCGGCAAAGAGTCCGGCGGCAATCAGAACGACCGGAATATCCAAAAATGAGAAAACACCAAAATATCCAAAATAAAAAAAGCAAACACAAACCCATGATTTTATAAACAGGAGGACCCCGGAAATCAGCAAAAAGATTCCCCCTCGGAAAATGCCTTTTGCGGGTTTCCTGCCATAGGCAAAAAGAGAAGCAAAAAAGAACAACAATGGGAATACTACACCGAAATACGGTGGAACAAATGCACTCGCCTCAGCTAAATATCTTAAATATTCAAAATTTGTAAAAATAGTATTAAGCGTTACGGCTGCTATGGCATAATTCACACCGATAAAGACAAGAAGTCCTGCAATTCCAATTCCAAGGGCAGCCATTTTTTGAGAGGGTTTGCTCCGCAGATAATACCACAAACTCATCCAGCCGCAGCCGATCAAAACAAAGAAAAATAGCGGCAAGATAGAATTTTGCCCTCCGTAAATTGCCCCCATAAACGTGTAAAAATCCGTTCCCAGAATAGGGCCAAACATATTTCCGTATAATACAGGCAACAGCAGCCGGAGAAATACACAAGCTGCCATAACGCCGCAGACCGTGACAAAGATTTCCTTCATCAACGGTTTGTTTCCTTCTGTTTTCAAATCGGCTACGCGAAAAGAAGCTATCGCTTCTTCCTTTTGCCTGACATTGCCACAAAAGGGGCAGGCGTTCATGGTATCGGAAATTTCTTTTCCGCACTGTTCGCAACGGATTAAAGCCACCTGTTATTCCCCCTTTCCGTCGGACTGCTTGAGAATCAAAGCGAGCAAATCTTCGTTCTGTTTCCGCAGCACAAGGTCAGGAAGAGCCGCAGTATAAACGCAACCCACGATTCCCAGCAAAAGCGTCAACCAAAAAGCTGCGCTTTGCTGATACCCTTTTTTCTCTGCTATTTTCTGCATACTCATGGCTATTGCAACGTTAATTACAAAGTAACACACTACTATAAGCAGCAACCATTCCATAAATATCCCCCTCTTAAATGTATGCAAGGTATACCCTTTGGCTTTATGTATCTATCAGCTATTGCTACGCTCACTTTATGCCTTTTTTACCTATCTTTTCTCATTCTTAGATACTTTCATGGCAGTATTGGCGGTTTCCATATTTGCAGTGTTTTTGCAGATATCAGCACAATTCCACTGGATTTTCTATTTCAAAATACAGGTTAACATATGCGCTGGCCACGATCAATTAGCCGCCAGCATAGTATTTATAATTTAAGTAAAAGAATTGTTTTATTTTTTATGAGTCAATAAAAATGCCGCTGGATTTAACGTCTTTACATAAATGAAATGTAAAAGTATATTGGGATATGTATTTAGACAAAGAGGATTATTCAAAACAAAAGAGGGGAATTATTCAAATTTCCCTCTTTTGCATAATCCATTAAATCTTATTCTTTTATAAAATCAAAATACACAGTATACCATTCTCTTTCTTTATAGCTCCAATATGGTCTAAAAGAAAGCAATTTTCCTTCTTTTGTCTGAGAATAAAAAGTAAGACCTTTTTTGCTTTTTTCCATATCTTTAAGATCATAATGTCTTTCATCAATAGTAAAATGCCGGCCTTCTGCAGCTAACAGAATAGGTCCATAAAACAACGCAGCACGCTCAGGATGTTTTTTTGTAATTCCTATACTGTATAAATGCATTGGGAATTGTACATCAAGCATATCGCCTTTCTTCCATTCACGTACAAGAGAAATCCACTGATTGGGGACCACAGATGTTTTATATACAATACCATTGATTTTTATTTCTACTTCGTCCGGTATAACCCAACTGGGAGCTCTCAAATTGATCGTATACTTCCCTGCATTTTGCACTACCACTTGAAAAGTATCCTTTTCAGGATAGTCTCCCTTGATTTCTAAACATATGTCCTGATTTTTATATTTTGTTCTTAATACAGAAGGAATGAACTGCGTAATATAAACCCCATCATCCCCCAAATAGTAAATCATATTATGATATTCTGCTACTGCCTGGGGATAGGTACCGGAACAGCAAGGGAAGCTACATTCAAAATATACTTTTCTTCCTCCTCCCAATCGATAATCTGCATAATAGAAAGTTTTTCCGCGGCGCTGAGAATCGTCTTTCATAGGCAAAGCACTGCCTATAGCGTTATAAAGTATCCTTTCGGCCCATTCACCATAACGTGCTTCTCCAGTTAAAGAAATAAGGTGGCGTACAATTTTAAAAACAGCCCAGCTTCCGCAAGGAACTTCAAAAGATTGTCCAATTTGCTCTACATCAGTATAATTAGACCCCTCAGGCGTTGCCATATGTTCATTGAAAGCGTATCCTCCGCTTGCCATCCATTGATATTCTTTAAGAATATCATAAGCTCGTACAATGGTTTCTAAATATTTTACCTCTCCGGTAATCTGATATGCCATTGCGGCGCCACCCAAGGTATTTACATGGCTGTATCCATGTACCCTTGTTAATACTTCCGGATTATTCTCACGCAGACTATCCCAATAATAATTATAATGCCAAACTTCAGCGAAACGACGGTACCTTTCATCTCCAGTAGCCAAAAACGCCCGATATAAACCTTCTGATAAGGTGTACCATTCGTTGTCTTTCCTTTTATACTGTTTTCTCCGCCAGTAAATAATTCACGGGGAGCTTTTGCCGGATTGCGAAAACGGGGTAAATTTTTCTCAGCCCAAACCGTTATGGTTTTTAAATATTCAATTGCTTCTTGTAAACCACCATACACATATAGATCGACTAAGCCGCTCTCGATCTTTTCATAGCTATAATTATAAGCATTGCAGTCCCAAGAATAAAAAAAGTAACCGTCTTTCTCTATAGTTTTTCCCCATTCTTTTAGAAGATAACGAGCTTTTTCTATTAACCGCTGATCTCCTGTTATGGAATACGATCTGCCAAAAAAAGACAGCCATTGGCCAAATGTATTGAAAATTTCATCCCATTCATAGAGATTATAACTTTGATCGTTACCATACCAACCACCCAATTCATTTCCTTCGGTTGGAATGCCAGCTCGTTTTCTAAACCCATATAAAATGTCCTCATTGGGGACTGCTAAAAAATACTCTACAGTTTCCTCAAATTGAGATTGAAATTTTCCTTTTTTGAGAACAACACCTTTATAATCCAATGGTCTCAGAATAGGCTTTACCTTTGAAAAATCTTCCATAAAATTATTTTCTCCTATCTATAATAAAAATTACAAGAATAAAGTATAAAATATTAAGATTTCTGCCCCTCCTTTTAAATATAAATTTTTTGCTATATTTATATCACTAAGTTTTCTTCTTTACACTCCAAATTTTATCATGTATACTGGGTAATATCCATTCACTATTTGTAAGAAATTATATCTTTTTTTGACTTATCAGGAGCTATCTATGTTTCATAATCAAGTATCTTTCTGTATTAAACAGGAACCCGAAATCTGTGAAGCGGGAAAAATCACTAATACATTTCATTGGATTCATCCAGATAGAACTATGGAATGTAATGTTTTTCTGCTGATTACAAATGGAGTCTTTAGAGTAGAAGAAGATACTACCAAATATATTCTTAAAAAGAATGATATATTTTTTCTAAAAAGCGGATTGCATCACACTTCTCAGTTGTATTCTGACGATGGAACTAGTTGGTATTATGTACACTTCTATGATGCTGTTTGCAGCGATTGCAAAACAGGAAATTGTATTTTGCATTCGCCTTCACAAATGATTTCCAAGCCTGAACAACTCCTTCTTCCAAAAAAAATTACTCTTTCTCCTTATGAGGCTGATAAAGTTTCCATTGCTATGCAAGAAATGTGTATAAAATATTCTTCTCCTTCCCCATTAGTAAAAGCTCGTTTAAATTTGGAACTAAAAAAGCTTTTTCTAAATTTGCTTGAATTAGACATGTCTTCTAAAAACGAGCTACGCACCAGTATTGCTAACCGAATAATGGATCTTATAGATTCTTCCACTATTGATTTATCCTCAAAAGAAATATCAGAAAGATTAGAGTTAAACTACGAATATCTTTCTCGTACCTTCTCAAAAGAAACTGGTTTCACTATTTCTCAGTATAAAAATCATGTAAAAATCCAGAAAGCTATTTATTATTTAAAAACAGAAAATCTCACTATATCAGAAATTGCTGAAAAATGCGGGTTTGAAAATCAATTTTATTTTAGCCGTGTTTTCAAAAATGTCACAGGATTATCTCCTACCGCGTATGTAAAAAACGTTTATGTACAAAATTCAAATTGTGCATTGGAAGAAGACCCATAATTGCAATTATTCCTAATTGCGAAAGCTCTTTTCTATATCAAAAATAAACCCCTGAAACAAGATGCAGAAGGTAACTACCTTCTGCATCTTTTTATAGAAAACGTATTCGCTTCCGTTACCTTCAAATCAAGACTTTAAAGAACAGCTGCTTTGGTATTGCTGTATTAAATTTTCTAGTATGTTTTAACATTTTTTACCGCAGCGGTTCAGATAAAAGCACAGCTATTTTCTGCCCTAATTCCTCATTGTGAGAAACAAACCAGAACCAGACATTGGTATTTTTCTATCCTCTGTATCTTCGCGTCGGAAATATCAGACTTTTGATCGCAGTCTTAACAGATTTTCATTCTCTATGGGGAGAAGCCGCAAAATTTTATCCGGGCCAAGATTTATCCGCCTGATTGTCTTTCAGCAATACACCAGCAAATAGAAAAGGGCTCTCCTGCATATAAAAATTGTCTGGAAGAGGCAATATATTACCATATCTTTCCGCTTTTTCCGTTCCTGCAATTATAGTTCCACAATATCATTATCCATCGCTTGGAGAATTCTCTCCTATCCTGTTTTCGTAAAATCAAACAAGGAACACCGAATATATGCACGTATTGTAAACAAGTCAAATTACCTTTTGATTTTAGGATAATTGCATAATCATAAAGGTATAAAACTTCATATTTTCTCTGTTTTTTGCTATTGATTTTCTCAATTGTTCATTCGCTGTTCATAAATATCCCGTATTATAGATTTAGCACTCGAAGAGATAGAGTGCTAAAAGTTACTAGGAGTGTGAGATATATGAACGCTCAAAAATTTACGCAAAAGTCCCTGGAGGCGATCCAGGAGGCACAAAACATCGCCATTGAAAACAATAATATGCAGATAGAGCAGGAGCACCTTGTTAGCGCCCTGCTTTCCCAGGAAAACGGATTGATTCCCCAGATGCTGAAAAAAATGGGAGTAGATCCAGCCGCCCTTCAAACAGAAATACGCCGAAAAATAGACGCCATTCCCGCGGTCACCGGCCCGGGGCGTGAAGCTGGGAAAATCTATGTTTCTCCCGATGTGGACGCAGCTCTGACGGAAGCGGAAAACGAAGCCCAGCGTATGAAGGATGAATACGTAAGCGTGGAACACATTTTCCTTGCCATCCTTTCCAAGCCCAACAGTGGGATGCGCTCTGTATTTTCCACCTTCCACATCGAGAAAAATGCGTTTCTCTCCGCCCTCTCCTCTGTCAGAGGCAATACGAGGGTCACAAGCGACAATCCGGAAGAAACGTATGATGCCCTTGGCAAATACGGTCAGGATCTGGTGGAGCTGGCTAGGAACCATAAATTGGATCCTGTTATCGGGCGGGATTCGGAAATCCGAAATGTGATCCGGATTCTTTCCAGAAAGACCAAAAATAACCCTGTCCTGATCGGTGAGCCCGGCGTGGGCAAAACCGCCATTGCGGAAGGGCTTGCGCTGCGAATCGTTCGGGGCGATGTACCTAACAATCTGAAAGACCGGAAACTCTTTTCCTTGGATATGGGTTCCTTGATCGCAGGCGCCAAATTCCGGGGCGAGTTTGAGGAAAGGCTCAAAGCCGTTCTGAACGAAATCAAAAAATCCGAAGGAAAAATCATCCTCTTTATTGATGAGCTGCACACCATTGTAGGTGCTGGTAAGACCGAAGGGAGCATGGATGCAGGGAACCTGCTGAAGCCTATGCTGGCCAGAGGCGAGCTGCACTGCATCGGCGCCACAACCTTAAATGAATATCATCAGTATATTGAGAAAGATCCCGCTTTGGAGCGGCGTTTCCAACCCGTTATGGTGGAAGAACCTTCTGTAGGCGACACGATTTCCATTTTGAGAGGGCTCAAAGAGCGGTATGAAGTCTTCCATGGGGTAAAGATCCAGGACCAGGCTCTTATCGCTGCCGCAACCCTAAGCAATCGTTACATTTCCGACAGGTTCCTGCCAGATAAGGCCATTGACCTGGTGGATGAAGCCTGCGCTATGGTTCGGACCGAAATCGACTCCATGCCTGCAGAGCTGGATGAAATTTCGAGAAAGATCATGCAGGATGAAATCGAAGAAGCGGCCCTTAAAAAGGAAAACGATCAGATTTCCCAGGAACATCTGGAAGAAATCCAGAAAGAACTGGCCGATCTGCGGGCCAAATTCAAAGAAATGAAAGCCCGCTGGGAAAACGAAAAGAATGCTATTGAAAAAGTGCAAAATCTTCGCAGCCAGATCGAACAGACCAACGCGGATATTGAGAAGGCCGAGAGAAATTACGACCTGAACAAGGCGGCTGAACTGAAATATGGTAAACTTCCTTCTTTGACGAAAGAGCTGCAGGAGGAAGAAAGGATCGCAGAGGAAAGCCAGCAGAAGGGTTCACTCCTCCGGGATCGAGTTACAGATGAGGAGATTGCCAGAATCATCGGTCGTTGGACGGGAATCCCCGTTAGCCGGCTGATGGAAGGAGAACGGGATAAACTTCTCCGGTTGGACAGCACTCTCCACGAGCGCGTGATCGGGCAGGATGAAGCTGTGCAAAAGGTTTCGGACGCTATTCTTCGTTCTCGTGCCGGTATTCAGGATCCGGACAGGCCCATCGGCTCCTTCATGTTCTTAGGACCTACGGGTGTAGGTAAAACAGAGCTGGCAAAAGCTCTGGCGCAGGCTTTGTTCGACGACGAAAAAAATATGATCCATATCGATATGACGGAATATATGGAGAAATTCTCTGTATCCCGTCTGATTGGAGCGCCTCCCGGGTATGTAGGATATGAGGAAGGCGGCCAGCTCACGGAGGCCGTCCGCAGGCATCCTTATAGTGTGGTTTTGTTCGACGAAGTGGAAAAGGCTCACCCGGACGTATTTAACGTGCTTCTGCAGGTTTTAGACGACGGCCGTATCACCGATTCCCAGGGCCGGACAGTGGATTTTAAAAACACCATCATCATTATGACATCCAACCTGGGTTCCCAATATATTCTGGAGGGTATCAACGATAAGGGTGAAATCAACGAGGAAGCCCGCTCCGCGGTAAACGGCCTCTTGCGGCAGCAATTCAGGCCGGAATTCCTCAACCGCCTGGATGAGATCGTATTCTATAAACCTTTGCAGAAAACCGAGATATTCCGGATTTTGGATCTGCTTCTGAAAGATCTGCAGAACCGTCTGGAGGATAAGCAACTGACCCTTTCCCTTACGGACAACGCCAAAAACTGGGTTGTGGAAAATGGTTTTGATCCTGTTTACGGTGCCCGTCCGCTGAAGAGGTTCCTGCAAAGCAGTGTGGAAACACAGGTTGCCCGGTTGATTATAGAAAAGGATCCTGCCCCCCGTTCTCATCTCCTTGTAGATTGCGAGGGCGATCATCTGGTAATCCAGATCACAAATCAAGAAAAAGCTCTCCACGAATAATTCTTCGGAATAGCCTCCTATATTTTCATAATCTCGTTATAAGGTGCGCTGTAAATACACAACTGTATTTGCAGCGCACCTTTTTTCACCACTTTACAGATACAAAGGAAGATGGTATATTGATTTGCAGATAGCTGATATCCCGGATACATATATGCATTTCTCGCATATGTGCAGCCGTTTGGAAGGAGGTTTTATGATGATGGAAAAACTAACGGAAACAACATGCGCTCTTATGAAAGAGCGATTTGGAAAAGATTCTCTCCTGTCCCTCGCCACATGTGTGGACGGAATTCCGTATGTGCGCACTGTAAACGGATATTACGAAGAAGGGATGTTCTATATCATAACCTACGGTCTCTCCAATAAAATGGAACAAATCCGAAAAAATCCTGTTGTAGCTATCGCGGGAGAATGGTTTACAGCCCATGGTATTGGAGAAAATTTGGGATATATTTACGATGAAAGAAATTCGCAGATAGCAAAAAAGTTAGAAGGAGCTTTTTCCGCCTGGTTTCACAATGGCCATAATGATTATAGCGACCACAATACCTGTATTCTGCGCATTCGTCTGACAGATGGAATTCTCTTTTCCCATGGAAACAAATATGACATTGATTTTCAGAGCAATTGACTCTTTTCTTTAAGATTGCAGTCACACAATATTCCTACGTGTGAAACAAAATATTCTCTGCAAAAAATGGATGGAGGAATTATATGCTTCTGCGAAAAGCTGATAGAAAAGACGAAAATATATTGGCAGAGCTTGCTCTTCTACTTTGGCCTAATCATACAATACTTTCTCTGAAAGAAGAGATTGGCCAGATTCTGTGCAGCCAGGAAGCTGCCTTTTTTGTGGCTTTTGCAGGAAATGAACCTGTAGGATTTTCCCAATGTCAATTGCGGCATGATTACGTGGAAGGAACAAGCAGTTCGCCAGTGGGGTATTTGGAAGGAATATTTGTAAAAGAAGAATTTCGAAAAAAAGGGATTGCAGGGAACCTGCTTTCCGCCTGCCAAAACTGGGCAAAAGAACAGGGCTGCACAGAATTTGCCAGCGATTGTGAACTTCAAAACGAAAGTAGCCTTTCTTTTCATCTGCACCATGGCTTTCTGGAAGCAAATCGCATCATCTGCTTCACAAAACCTTTATAAAAAAGTATCTGTAGTCCTATTCCATACAGAATAACTATTTTTCATATCTATCGGAAGGAGGAATTCTATGGAAGAAAATTCGGTTCATGGCGTATCCAGGGAAAGAACAATCCTTCACTGCGACTGCAATGGTTTCTACGCTTCTGTAGAATGCCTGCTCCATCCGGAATTCAAAAATGTTCCTATGGCTGTATGCGGAGACCCGGAAAACCGGCACGGCATTATTCTTGCTAAAAATGAACTGGCAAAAAAATACGATATCCGTACAGCGGAGACCATTTGGCAGGCAAAACGGAAATGCCCTCAGCTGGTTTTAGCCAAGCCTCACCACGAAGAATACGCCCGGTATTCCCAGATTGTAAACCAGATCTATCTTCGGTATACGGATCTAGTAGAGCCCTTTGGAATCGATGAAAGCTGGCTGGATGTAACCGGAAGCCGGCTTCTTTTCGGTGAGGGCGAAAAGATCGCAGATGAGCTCCGGGATACTGTCCGCAGAGAAACAGGCCTTACCATCTCTGTGGGTGTTTCCTTCAATAAAATTTTTGCCAAATTGGGGAGCGACTACAAGAAGCCGGATGCTACCACCGTTATATCCCCGGAAAACTATAAAAAAATTGTATTCCCCCTTCCTGTTGATTCCCTGCTGTATGTAGGAAAAAGCGCGCGGGATGTGCTGAAAAAGCTCTGTATCCATACAATCGGAGATCTGGCCTCCTCCAACCGCGAAATGCTTTGGCATCACCTGGGAAAAATGGGAGGCGAACTATGGGATTACGCCAACGGGCTGGACAGAAGCCCCGTCCGGTGTTATTATAATCCAAGGGAAATCAAGTCTATCGGCAACGGGATGACGTTCCGGCGGAATCTTTCCGGGGAAAAAGATATCCGCTTAGGAATTCTGACGCTGGCCGATTCCGTAGCGGCACGAATGCGCCGCCACAAAATGAAATGCACCACGGTGCAGGTAACCATCCGAAATCCCAGTTTTCACACCATTACACGGCAGAAAAAATTATCTGTTCCCACACATCTGGCCCGGGATCTTGCGGAGGCTTCCATGGAACTGATTGCAGCTTCCTGGAAAATGGACGCTCCTATCCGTATGCTGACTATTACAGGTTCCGGACTTGTCCCAGAAGATTTTTCCGGTGAGCAAATCAGTTTCTTTCCGGAGAATCAGCCCGAGGATACCTCCCGGCAGGAACAGCTGGAATCCGCTTTGGATGAAATACGGAAGAAATTCGGAAAGGGATCCCTGACTTTTGGAGCTATTTTGCAGAACGACCTGGGAATTGATACTTTACCCCGAAAAACCGATTCAGAACTATAAAATCGACCGGCGCTGTAACTGCGCAGAAAGGAAGCAACAAATGGTAAAGCATATTGTACTATGGAAACTGAATGAAGAGGCAAAAAAGAACAATCCGCAGGGGCTCGTTGAAGATCTCCGCGGCCGGTTCAAAGCTTTAATTGGGCTGGTGGACGGCCTTACGGCGATTGAGCTGGGAACCAATTACAACGGTGATGAATTTGATGTGGTTCTCGTATGCGACTTTGTATCAAAAGATGCAGAAGCAGCTTATCAGAATCATCCCGCTCATCTGGCCATCAAAGAACGGGTGCATCAGGTTGTATGCGGACGGGCATGCGTGGATTATGAGTATTAAACTTTAAAAATATATTCCGCCACGTAATTCGAATACACTGTTTATATACTCGCAGCGCCTTGGAAAAGAGTCTTCTTTTCCAAGGCGCTTTTTTATGCGTGCTGCGGCATGCCCTCTATTCTCCAACAGGCTGAAACCGGGAAAACACATTCTCACAGGAACAAACACCTTTTTCCCGGCTATTATGATACAAGAACCAAAATATAACCGTAAGGAGCGGTAGTATAATGGAACATATATTTCCTATGACAAAAATGGATAAAAATACAAAAGCCTGGGTGGAGCGCCTGAACTGCTCCGGCTCCATGCGCCGAAGGCTTCAGGATATAGGGCTTATTGAAGGAACCCGAGTAGAATGCCTGTTTCGGCGGGTAAAAGGTGGACCCACTGCTTACCTGATCCGAGGCGCTGTCATTGCTCTGCGCCCAGCAGATTCGGACCAGATTCTTGTGGCAGGGAGGCGCAGTATATGAAGCGTTTTCTATCGCATCTGCATGAAAAGCTTCGCCCGGAAGCTGCAAATAATAAAGCTATGCTTCTACAGAAAGAATCCCCGGAAGATCTGTTGATCGCTATTGGCGGCAATCCTAATGTGGGTAAAAGCACGGTGTTTAACGCTTTAACTGGAATGCGACAACATACCGGGAATTGGTCCGGTAAGACCGTTTCCACCGCCTGCGGAGAATGCAGACGATTTGGAAAACGATATATTTTAACAGATATCCCGGGAACATATTCCCTATTTGCCCATTCAGCAGAAGAAGAAGTAGCTAGAGATTTCCTTTGTTTCGGCGGAGCTGACGCGGCCTTGATTGTATGCGACGCTACCTGCCTGGAACGCAACCTGAATCTGGTGCTGCAGACTATGGAAATCACACCACACACCGCTGTCTGCATTAATCTGATGGATGAAGCGGAAAAAAGAGGCATTCGTATCGATCCCCTCTCTTTGGAAAGACGTCTGGGAATTCCTGTTACCACCTGTACGGCACGAAGCGGAAAAGGGCTGGATTCCATCCTTGCCCTTTTGAAAGAAACAGCCGAACATACGCCAGAGCCTGTTCTCCCCCGCTACACGGAACCTATCGAAGAAGCCGCCTCTCTTTTGGAACCTCTTTTTCCAAAAGATTCCGTTCCTTCGGCACGATGGTTGAGCCTGCGGATTCTGGAACCACAGGAAAGCTGGACTGAACAACTCCGAAAATATATTTTTTCCATGCCCAATCAGGAAGAAATCTTCCGCACCGCAAAAAAAGCCCAATTGATATTGGAAAAGAATAATATTTCGCCGGAAGAACTACAAGATCAGCTCACTTCCTGCTTGGTACGAACTTCTGAGGATATTTGCTGTGAAGCTATCCTTTCCGGATGTTCCTGCATTTCTCCCAGGTATAGAAAATTGGATTCCATTTTAACAGGCCGTTTTACAGCTATTCCCTTTATGCTCATACTCCTGGCTCTTGTTTTCTGGCTGACTATCTCAGGAGCAAATGTCCCTTCCGAGCTTCTCTCTCAGGGCTTTTCTGCTCTGGAGGCGTGGATGATCCAATTTTTCCAATCCATCCACGCACCTTCCTGGCTCATCAGTCTTCTTTTTGAAGGAATTTGGCGTGTGTTATCCTGGGTAGTATCCGTAATGCTTCCCCCAATGGCTATCTTTTTCCCTCTTTTCACGCTTCTGGAAGACCTGGGATATCTCCCCCGCATAGCTTTCAATCTGGATAAACCCTTTTGCAAGGCCCGGGCCTGCGGGAAACAAGCGCTTACCATGTGCATGGAGAAATATATGCTATTTTTAAACTGGATTCTGAAAACGATAAAAAATTATAATAGTTTGGTGCTTTTCTCTTTCTCCCTGTTCGTTTATTTCGTAATGCCCTTGTCCGATTTCTATATGATCTATAAAACTGTGTAGAATATCTGAAGTCAATTCTTTCATTTCAGAAATATTCTGCATCTCTTTAAATAGAAAATTTGATGCTTCTTCCTGTTGTGTCGACTCTATTCTTTGGGTATGTATAACTATCGTATTATCAATTTCTTTCTGCTCTTCTTCGTAATAGGAAAGCATTTTATAAAATCTATTGGAATCGATCTTACCGGTCACAGTATCCTCATACAAATTTTGTATGATTGTATCAAGCTCCTTTGACCGTTTCTGCAGTGAATGAATAAGATTGGTAACTCCTTTTTGTTTTTCAGTCGATTTTAAATAATTTTTGATTTTTTCAATGATTTTGGTTTTATCATCCATGCTGAGCTTGATTTGTTTTTGCAGCTGGGATAAAACTGTATTGTATAAAACATCGTATTCGATAAAATGGTTTGAGCATTCCCGGCAACCATATAGCTTATATCCCCCGCATACTAAATTAGCGGAAACGCCTTTTTTTCTTGTCCCTGTTGCAGACATATTTCTTCCGCAATCCATACATTTAGCAATCCCGGAAAATATATTAATAAAACCTTTGTTAGAAGATCTCTTCCTTGAAATACTTCTCTTTTTCACAATATCAAACGTAGTTTGCGATATTAACGGCTCATGGGTATTCCGAACCACATACCAATCTTCTTCAGGATTTGTAATGGTTATTTTGCTCTTAAAAGAAAGCTTTCGAGTTTTCCCCTGGGCTGTATGGCCTAAATACACGATATTTTTCAGTATTTTACAAATCATAGAAGAAGTCCATTCTTTTCGTTTCGTGTAGGTGTTCACATCCAAATACGGCCTATTTTTACATCTATATACAGCAGGTGTTAGTATCTGCTGTTCGTTTAAAAAACGTGCAATATTAGAAGGTCTCTCTCCCTCTTCTGCCATTTGAAATATTTTTTGTATTATGGGAGATACTTCATAATCTATAATCAAATGGTTTTTGTTTTCCGGATCTTTTTTATATCCATATGGAGCAAAATTGCCAATGTAACTGCCTTCCTTCATTTTTGTCATTATAGCGGAACGAATTTTTTTACTGGTGTCACGAGCATACATTTCGTTGATGATATGCTTAAAAGGAGCTATGTCATTATATGGATGCATCGAATCGTATCCATCGTTAACAGCTATATATCGGACATCATGTTCTGGAAAATACATTTCCGTATATTGTCCGGCTGTGATGTAATCTCTTCCAAGCCTGGAAAGATCCTTGGTAATAACCATATTGATATTTCCCAACTCTATATCCCGAATCATCCTTTGAAACGCAGGGCGGTTAAAATTTGTCCCGCTCCATCCATCATCCACATATTCATCGTATATTAAGAATCCATTTTCTTTTGCAAACGACTGAAGCATCTTTCTTTGTGTTTGTATACTGGAGCTATCTTCTTCGTTTCTGTCGTCTTCTTTGGACAATCTCATATAAAGCGCCGCTCTATATGCCTCCCCCGACAAATAAGCCACTCCCTTTATATGGATTTCTCATGTTTATGTTTCAAATATTCTTCCACTATTTTTTCTAAAATTTTTTCTCCCCATATATTTTCTATATGGATTACATACTTTTCCCACCTGTATATCTCTGCTTTTTTCATATAAAAACCTCCTCTATGTTTTGCTATAGCTTATGACTGATCCAAAAACAATAGTACATTCCTTCTTATCCCATCCCATTTCCTTTCTTTACTGAATTAGAATTTTGTTTGCATGATGGAAACGGTTATTTCATGTAATACTACTTTTAAGCAAAAAAGCATCCATCAAATCCACTTTGATGCTATATGGTTAAGAAATGTATAAAGCTTCGTTCCACTTTCTCATGCAGTATAGAAACAATAAAAAAATAGTGGAACAAAAAAAGATTACAGCTTCATTGAAGCTGTAATCTTTTTTGTAGTATGTACCTCTTGTGTGGCACAATATTCTATTAAAAAAACAACTGTTATCTATCTTTTTTCACAGTTTCTCCGATACTAAGAAAATGCGTAACAGCTGCCTTCCACAGGACACTGATTCTCTATTCTTTCATGTAGTTCCACACCCATGATTGCATTAACCGCTCAGCAAAAATTTTTAAGAAGAAACATTCCTTATTCTTTGTGCAGCAATACATCACATATCCGATCCACATCCGCCATGGACAAATCCGCGTACATCGGAAGGCACAAAATCTCTTGTGTTACTTTCTCTGCCACCGGTGTATCCTGCGTATCACAGTATCCCTTGATAGCCGGGAACTGGGACGTCAGCGGGAAGAAATATTTTCTTGCAAAAATGTTTTGCTCCGCCAGGCGGTCACAGACCTGATCTCTAGTAAGGCCAAACGCTTCCGGTACGATCCTCACTGGAAAATATGCATAGTTCGGCACAACACCAGCTTGCTTACCGCAGAGAACCATACCGTGTTTTCCGTCAAGCCGTTCGTGATACCGCTCAAATACACGCCGCCGCAGATCTATCTGTTCATCCAGATGCCGAAGATTGCAAAGGCCCATAGCCGCTGCAAATTCGGTCAGCTTCGCGTTTGTCCCCAGAATCTCGGACTGGACACCATCAAACATTCCAAATTGCCGGAACGCCGCAAAATATTTCGCAAGCCCGTCATCATGGTAGGCAAGCGCTCCGCCTTCAATGGTGTGAAACACTTTGGTTGCATGAAAGCTGAACATAGAGATGTCCCCCAAACAAGCAGCGCTTACATCCCCGTCTCTAACACCAAAAGCATGGGCGGCATCATAAACCACCTTCAAATTATGTTTTTTCGCAATTTCTTCTATTTTTCGCCATTGGCATAGATTTCCATACACATGAACCGGGGCAATTGCAACCGTCTTTTCTGTAATCAGCGGCTCAATTTTCTCTGGATCCAACGTGTAAAAGTCGGGCTCAATATCACAGAAAACGGGGATTAATCCAGCTCGGGTAATAGCCAACGTAGTGGACGCAAAGGTAAAGGGAGTCGTGATAACCTCAGAACCTGCAGGAAAAATAGAAAATGCGGCTTCTAAAGCCTGATGACCATTGGAAAACAGTTCCATATGAGGGACTTGGAGCAGATCGCATAATTCCGCCTGCAATTTTTGATGTTTCTCGCCAGCATTGGTCAGCCACCGGCTCTCCCAAATAGGTTTAATTTCTTCAACATACTCTTCAAAAGGGGGCATCGACGAACGAGTTACATTGATTCTATCAGCCATTGTTATTTACTTCCTCCCATTTATAACGACCGCAATTTATTGACCATGGATAGGAAAACCGGTTCAATAAATCGTATCCGCAGATAGTCAATTACAGAGCACACTGCAAAAATTCCAATCACGGAACCAACTGCGTGAACGATAAGCAGAGGAGAACTGTACATGGATACATTGTTCAGCACATCTCCCCAAAGCCAACTACGCATTGTATCGCTGTTCGCATGAATCATCAAAACACCAAAAGTTGTTTTTCCTAATACATTGATAAATCGATTGGTCTTGACAGGCAAATTTAGGAAAAACAAAAATGAGCACATCGCCACAATTAGCGCAAACAATTTATTGCTGTCAGAAAGGAAATAATAAGGATAATACAGACTTTTTCCGGATGACTCCCAATAAAGTCTGGCACAAAGCAGTATGCTTATTACGGATATCGCGACAGCGACTACAGTCAAAATTCCCCACAATTTACAATTGGAAAATACCTTTTTAGGGTAGCAACGAATATATGCAGCAAGAAAATACAGGACAATAAACCAGGAAACATAATTCATTGTAACCTTAAAGCTGGATATTGTTCCCATAACCGTATAAATGCCAACCGTTAATACAATCAATAAAATATGCATTTTTTCCGTCATTGCTTGAATTAGGATATTGAGGAAAGGAATAAACAGGAGAAATACCAAATAGCAACTAACAAAATCATTGGTAACAACTTTTACCGGTATCAACAACCAGAAAAGATAGGAAAAAGAAAAGGTTGTATATCCCGCAAGAGAAAATATCACATAAATCACAATGCGATAAAAATAGACCTCAAGCAACAACTTTGCAACTCTTTCAAAAGTAAGTTGTTTCTTGCACATAAAATATCCTGTAATCAGCACAAAACAATTTATTCCGGTTTTTCCCCAAGCTCCGAACACTAAAAGAAAAAGGGAACGATTGCTCATAAGATTCTCATAAATCGGCTGTGTCAACCCAGAATTTATCACGTAATGGTGACTGATAATCAGCAGCATTACAAACACACGAAACAATTCCAGATTTGAACTTCTTTGTGTTTTAACCATTTTCATCCTTCTAACATTCAAAAAATCCTCGCAAATCAGGAATACATACGTTCATAAAACTTTACGTATTCACCGCTGACTACCCGTTCCATCCATTTCTGGTTATTCAAATACCACTCAATAGTTTTCTGCATGCCCTCTTCAAAGCGGTAGGCGGGCTTCCATCCTAACTGCGTTGTAATTTTCGTATTATCAATGGCGTAACGGCGGTCATGTCCCGGCCGATCCTTCACATAAGTAATCAGTTCTTCCCCTTTACCCATGGTGTGAAGCAGCAGCTTTACGATCTCAATATTGGCTTTCTCATTGTTTCCGCCAATATTGTAAATCTCCCCTGGCACTCCCTTTTTCAGCACGGTATAGATAGCAGAGCAGTGATCTTCCACATACAGCCAATCCCGGATCTGCATACCATCTCCGTATACCGGCAGGGGTTTACCTATCTGCGCATTGTGGATCATCAGAGGAATTAGTTTTTCCGGAAACTGATAAGGACCGTAATTGTTGGAACAGCGGGTAATATTCACCGGCATGCCATAGGTCTCGTGATAAGCCCTCACAATCAGGTCAGCACCAGCCTTAGAAGCGGAATAAGGACTATTGGGGGAAAGTGGAGTCTGTTCGGTAAACAGCCCTGTGGCTCCGAGAGCTCCGTAGACCTCATCGGTAGACACTTGCAGGTAGCGCACACCGGGCCGGAATTCCCGGGAATATTTATCCTCGGGATCTACTTTCCAATGGCGTTTCGCCGTATCCAATAGAGTCTGTGTTCCCACCACATTGGTAGTTAGAAAAACTTCTGGCTCTGTGATACTGCGGTCCACATGGGACTCAGCCGCAAAATGCACCACTGTATCAAAATTGTATTCAGCAAAAAGCTTTTCTACCAAATCTTTATCCCGAATATCTCCTTTGACAAAATGATACCGGGGATCGTTTTCCACCGTTTTCAGATTGTCCAGGTTACCCGCATACGTGAGCAGATCCAGGTTTACCAGTAAGGAAATTTCCGAATCGTGACTCAATATATAGTGAATAAAATTGGAACCAATAAATCCGGCTCCTCCTGTAACAAGCATTGCTTTCATATATGGTCCTCCTCGATCAATTTCAATAAATACCGGCCGTAATCTGTTTTCAACAGGGGCTGTGCCAATGCTGATAATTGTTCTTTATTTATATATCCTTTTCGATAGGCGATTTCTTCAATACAGGAAATATAAAGACCTTCCCGGCGCTGAACAATGGAAACAAAGTTGGACGCTTCCAACAAGCCGGTGTGGGTTCCGGTATCCAGCCAAGCCATTCCCCGTCCAAGAAGTTCCACTCGCAGCTGCTTACGACGGAGATATTCATTATTTACAGCGGTAATCTCTTTTTCACCTCGGGCGGAGGGCTGAATGTTTTTGGCGATTTCCACCACCTGGTTGTCATAAAAATACAAACCGGGTACCGCGTAATTGGATTTAGGCTTTTGGGGCTTTTCTTCGATAGATAGAACATTCCCCTCTGCATCAAAATCCACGATGCCAAACTCTTCAGGATTGTTTACCGGATAACCGAAAACAGTCGCCCCTGTTTCATGCTCAATAGCGCGGCGAAGAATGCCGGAAAAACCTCTGGCATAAAAAATATTATCCCCCAGGATCAGGGCTACCCGATCGTCTCCGATAAAGTCTTCGCCAATCAGGAAAGCTTCCGCGATACCATTAGGTTTGTCCTGCACAGCGTAGGAAAGAGAAATCCCTAACTGACTTCCATCTCCTCCCAGCAGTTCCTGAAATGCCGGAAGATCCCGCTGGGTAGAAATAATCAAAATATCCCGTATCCCTGCCAGCATTAAAGTGGACAGCGGATAGTAGATCATAGGCTTATCATAAACAGGGAGAATTTGCTTGGATACGCTTTTAGTAATAGGGTATAGCCTTGTGCCGGAACCACCAGCTAAAATGATGCCTTTCATTTCTCCGTTCCTTCAGTCCGATTGTTCTACCTACACTTTTCGTCAATAGACTATTCCAGTTCGATATGCAGCCATTCCGATGATTTGGCCATAACCGCATCCAGTTCTTCACGGCTGTCAAACCGCAGGAACATATCACCAAGCGCCATGTTCGCTCCGGTAAACGGAAGCACCACATCGCCTTTTTTCGCGGCCATATCCACTAATTTTACATACTTTTTCTCAATGTCCGGATCAATCGAAACACCCTTTAAGATGCCGCTTTGCCCCGGACGAGCATGAATAACCATTTCGCACCAGTGGCCGTTGCATTCTGTTTGCTTGATATCCGTTACAGGAAGGCCTACCGCCTTTCTCACTTCATTTTCTATCAAATCCACACCATATGCCATTCTTTGCAGTTCCGCGATCTTGCATCCACCGCCTCTGGGAGAAACCTCCATAATATATGGCTTTTTGGTATTCGCTACACAGGTTTCAATATTATAAATACCAGTATCCATATCTAAAAGCTTTATCAGTCTTTGAATTTCACGGGTCAACTCTTCCTGATATTCATTTTTCATAGACGAGGGCCAGATAATCATGGCAGGTGTATATGGATTGTCTGCCTCAGGATCAAACAACTGATCTGAATATGTTACAAACTTCAATTCACCATTTACAGTAAAAGGATCCGTACTGGAATGATATCCCTCGAAGGTGAGGAAATCTTCTATAATAAAAGATCCATTGTGAGAACCGGCCACAGCAATTTGGATTGCTTTCTCCAATTCCTCCGGCGTATCAACCTTTGTAACGCCCTTGCTTCCCGCCGAATCCGTAGGCTTTACGATAACAGGCCAGGTAAAGAAAGAAATATCCTGAAAAGGCTCTTTCACATCCGTATACCGCTTGGCATGAGGGACATTAAAGCCATGAGCCGCCAAGAATTCTCTGAACAAGCCCTTATCCTGCAAAATAGCGGTAGATTTATATGATCCCTGAAACGGAAGCCCCATTTTCTCCGCCACATAGGCTGCCGTTACAACGCCTGGATCGCACGCAAAAGACATGATGCCGTCAATTTTTAGTTCTTGAGCACATTCCAACACAGCATCTTTCTCGATTACGCTAATATTGCAATACTTGTCCGCATACTGATGAGCAATATTGTCCTCCAAATAGTCGCATGTGATAACATAAATTCCCAGCTTATGGGCAGCTTCAATAACCGGAATCAGATACCGGGATCCTCCTAATAGCAGCAATTTTTTCACGCTGACTACTCCTCTCGTTCATTTTTTCGGCAAACAGAGATTTTAGTTGCAAACAGAAAATAAGGCCCTGCCATATAAATACTCCCACATGGGAGAAATCGTATAACTATTTGCTTTTAAGTCTATAAAGCATTAGAAAGAATTAAGAATTATCCCGCTGTTGGTCTACATAGAAATCCATGATTTGCTTAACTGTATCCCTCAGTGTATGCATTGGTCTCCAATTTGTATCTCTATAAAAAGCACTGCAATCCATGTAATCTAGCAAAGAAATATCTTTTTTTTCGTGCTGAATTGGGATTTCCGTTGCCAGTTTCTCTCCAACCACTTGAGCTACAATTTTTGCCATTTCAATAAGAGAATAGGGCGCCTCCACCCCCAGATTATACGTATGTTTCCACTTTTCCGCAGGAAGTTGCAGCAACGCTAAAACACCCTGAGCAGCGTCCCGGATATCCAACATAGCAAATTGCTGGCTCCCACCCACTACTTTCAACATTCCATTTTCAATGGCAGATTTTGTCATTTTAGAAACCACGCGGGCATCCATCCCGATCCCAATCAATCCGGCCAAACGAATATTGGTATAGGGAAATCCATTCAGTTTCCCTGCTTCTTTCACCAACAATTCCTGCGCGCATTTTCCCAGCGCATACATATTTACCGGAGAAACAGGTGTATCCTCCGTCCATGGAATATTCTCCTGCTGACCATAAACACTGCGGGATGAAATCCCCACAAACGGAATTTTTTTCGCACCGGTTTTTTCCAGCAAATTGGCCGTATTCGCCAAAGAACTCTGCAAAGCCGCTCCGCTTTCCTCCCGGGCAAATCCACAATGGATAACTGCATCCATTCCGTCCAGCGAGATCTGATCCAGTTGATCCCATCTATAGCACAGCAAAGAGATTTCCGAAGAAAACTGCCTCTGCAGCTTCTCGGGATCATGGGTGAGCGCAACAAACTGCGTCTCTTTTCCCGCTCTCGCAATAATTTCCCGTCCAAGCAGCCCGTTGGCTCCGGTTATTAAAAATCTTCTCATAAACGGTCTCCCTATCCAATCGCGATATCTGTCATCCTACTGTGCTGAATGGCGGTATCACCTGATTTTCTCTAATATGTGCATTCGGCATAATACGGGATCCTGCTCCAATACGAGTACCCGTACCAATTACTGCCCCGCTGCAAATTCTGCATCCGCTTTCAATAATTGCATAGTCTCCGATCGTAACTTCAGAATCCACATAGGAAGACTTTATGCACACTGCATTTCCAATCTTAGCACTACCGGAAATATAAGTATTTCCTAAAAATACGCATCCTTCTCCACATTCTGTGTAAGGCAGCAAAGTAGCGGATTCACTGACAACACAGCACATGGGTAATTCCTCTTGTTTCAGCAAATCAAAAACTCTTTTGCGGCTTTCCACGCTTTCCATTGCATTCACATATTGATATCTGTCGTTGCTTACCAGATCTTCAAAACTTCCTACAATGTCACACTCTCCAACTGCGCCATTGAGCGTATCTGCCGTCTCGTCGATAAAGCCTGCCACATCCCAGCGATAGGCATCCTTATTCTCTACTTCCCAGGCTTGATAAATTTCACGGCCCAATGCACCGGCACCGATGATAAGGATATTATTCTGAATATCCTGCATTTTTGTGTTTTTAGGAAGAACGCTAAATCTTTGCAAATTTATATAATTTAATTTATGGATACCATGTTCTTCTTTCAGATTCTTTTCGTTTTTGGGAAATACTTTTTCCAAAGCGATTCTAGCCTCTTCTTCTATAGAACCAATTTCGGGCTCTCCTTTAAGCCTGTCAAAAGTGTATTTCCAAAACAGCATGTTAGCCGCAGGATGATGATTGCGGCGGATCCACTCCGTAGCGTTTTCAGAAGAAGCCGGTTTGATAAACTCTTCGTAGCTCAGAGTTGGAATGGATTCCGTGCTGTATACATCAATATTTTTCGACTTGAAAAAGGGATACAATGGATTATCTTCCGAAAGGAAAACTTTATTCCCCATATACAGAGAACGCAGAATATTTCCAAGACCATTCTGACGGGGAGCACCATAAATACTAATATCCGTATTGCAGAGAAGCTCCGTATATTGATTACCGGGTATCAAACGTTTCAAACAAACTGCTTTATCGCCAAAATATTCCTCTGCGCAAGTCTGAACCTGATACACATATCCTTTTTTGCTGTCATGCCAATCGTTTCCATAACTCAGCGGAATAATCACTTTTATTTTTTCATCCGCATAGGGCTTGATGCTTTCCAAGATATCCAGGTGTCTGTTAAACGCAAACGCATTGTGATTCACCTGAATATATGTGGTTCCGTTTTTACGAGGCAGGCTGTCCTTGTACTTCTCCAAATCGTCGAATGCCTCTTCAGGCATAGGATACGGCACATAAAACATTTTCGCCTTATTCCCAAACTGTTTTCTGTATACTTCCTCGTCAGTCCCAAAAATATAGCCCACATTAGGGATCCGTTTCCGGCACCAATAATTGATGATATTGCAGACAAACGCTTTCAGCGTCTTCTGCTCTTTTTTCCAGTTGTATAAATCCAGTCCCCGCATGACCCAAATAGATTTGCGCCGATATTTTCTTTTCAAGCACAACAACACCCGTTTGGTCCCAAATATAAGCCCGTGCCAGATAATATAATCTGCACGGTCCAATTCCTGCAAAACCTTTTTACGGCGATCCGGTTCACCGTTTGCAAGTACAATGGAATTTCCGAAATCCAACAATTTTTCGTCATCCGGAGCCAGTGCATCCAGATACAAAAAACGATGCTCTTCCATGGGAAAATGATCGCGAATCATTTTTGTATAGGGCCCCATCATCCGGTAACTGGATAGTGATATGTGCAAAAAAAGCATTCTGTGCTTCACGCTCTCTTTCCCAAAAATTACTTCCGCATAGACACGGTATCTACGATTCTTTCTACGTCAAATGGCAAAAACAGCATATTATTCCCATCGGTATCCTTCACCTGAACCAGTTCCTGCATTTGGCAAATCGTTTTTTGCAGCGCTTCCCGACTGGGAGCATTGATATAGGCTCTGAAGACGGATTGCGTCATGGAATTATCGTCGGTAATGACACGGCCTTTGCTGAGCAAAAACTCAGCATTAATTACATAAGGGAGCTTTCTGCACTCTTCACTGCCAGCCAAACACCCGATTTTCCCTCCGTGAGCAGTCATGTTAAAAATACAGCAAAACTCATCAGGGTCCGGTTGTTCGCGCTCCAGCATAACGCCGCAGGACTTACCCGTCAGCGCATAATCGATCAGCAATTCCATGTAGTTAACACCAGTCAGCTTGCCGATATTGTAATAATCGCATAATGCATTCATACGAAGACCACATTCAAAAATATAAATGCCGCTTTCATTTGCGATTCCCTGGAAGAAAACGGTTCCTACTTTCAAGCCAACATTCCGCAGCATTTCCTTAACCGCTGGATCCACTTCGGCAAGGTAGGTTTTATAAAACCGTGAGGGGGCGATGCTGGCATCGAACTGGGCAGTTACACCGGGATGATCCATGGATGGATACCGGTCTCTTAAAATGGACAGACTGATTTCTCCATCGCTGATTGTATAAACAGAAGTGATTTCTGTTCCCACTACATAGTCTTCAATAATGACTCTGCCGCTGCCTGAAGCTTTTTTTGCTACATCGTAAGCGGCGATAAGTTCCTCTCTATTTTGGCAGATTGTAATCCCAACTGCTCCGGAACCATCTACCGGTTTAACAATCACCGGGAAACGTGTCACCACATCAGGATCCAACTGCGTATCATCCGATTCATATTCTCTCGGGGTAGGAACACCGTGTTTGATACATAATTCTTTAAACAATTTCTTGTTTTCACACAGCTCCCATTGTTTCTCCGTAAAGTAACAGGGAAATCCCATTTTCCTGCAGACCTGCATGACAGCCAACAGATTTCCTTCACTTACGCCGCAAAAAACACCGTCGATCTGCTTTTCTTTTGCAAGTTTGCAAAGCGCATCAATATCTCTTGTGCTGACATCCGCAATTTCATCCGCTACCTGCTTTGCAGCGGAATACGCCGGATCCAAATTATCCGTTACGATCACATATGCGCCTTGGCTCTGCGCATATTTCACCATGCTCACCGAAGCGACAGATGTACCCAAAAGCAACAGTTTTTTCCCGGAAAGTTTCTTTTCCATACCCTTCACACCTTCTAGTTGATAAATCTAAATATACCCAAATATAATAAAGAGTTATATAATCACAAATCCACATGCTTCATTAAATATATGTCCTGACCTTATGAAACAGTTTCTTTACGCAATGGAGCATCAAAAAAAGGTAATATTTTGTTGGATGACCTCCGGCCTTTACTATTGAATTCGCTATTCTCTTAGCTTCTGCATTCTTATTCTTAATAGAACAAACCCATAAATCTGCAAAAAGCTGTATGTCCCGCTTATCCAATCTATATTTTTCAGCTGTCCCGCGCTTCTCTGCATCCTGTTTTAAAATCTGATGCATACGATAATCCCGGACAGCATGGTTTTCATTGTTTTTATACAGGGATACCGTAAGAGAGTTTCGTCGGCTTACCTGTCGGTAGCAGCTCATATATGCATCCATACAATAAAAATCACCATATTCAAGAAACCGCATCATAGCCGTTCGATCTGAAATCAGCGGATCCGCTTTATAAAAGATTGTATAATCATCAGGATGCTCCCGTATAATATTTCGCCTTACAAATGTAGAGGGCTGCCCCGGAAGATACATACCGGCAAAATCTTTCCCGGAAAAACGTTTTTTTCGTTTGATCCAGCTTAAATGGCCATGTTTTTTAATTTTCCCATTTTCATCCACAATTCTGAACTTATGTGTGCAGCCCACATATTCCGAATGGGTTTCCAGAAAATCAATCTGGCGCTGCAACTTTTTATTGTCTGTCCAATAATCGTCTCCTTCACAGGTCGCTAAATATTTTCCCTCGGCCTTCAGCAACAATTCATACGCGTTTCGAGAAGCCCCGATATTTTTAGGACGCAGCCACAACCGAATTATGTCCGGATATTTTTCCTGATACTCCTGTAAGATTGCGGGAGTGGAATCCGTCGAATCATCATCGCCTACTAATATTTCATAGGCAAAATCTACTTTCTGCATAAGCACACTGTCCAATGCCTGACGAATAAACTGCTCATGGTTAAAGGTCGGTACAATAACTGAAACTAAAGGAGTTTTCTTCATTTTCCCTTCCTCCGTGCTTGTTAGCTTAAGCAAACACATATTTACTCCGCGGTATCATAAAATAAAGGCTATACAGCCTTCTCAAAATTATTTTATATAATTTTTCATTCAAATATCCACTTGCTTTATTTCACACAGAAGCGTCTCGTTTCATACAGAAACGGGGCGCTTTTTTTAAGCTCTTTAAGAAAATTATGTGAACGAAAAGGTATATAAATTTGTTCATCACTCATTAAAAAGTAAACTTATAATGAACCCAATAACAACATACAGTATAACCGATATGTTATTAAAAAGCAATAAAAGCGCTTTGAAAAAACGTAGAAAAAGGTGGAAATACAGTATATTTTTTCGTTTTTTGTTTTTAAACGTGGTTTGTATACTCTTTTAAATAGTTATACATGCTTTCTTGGAATATGGTATCATTATCTCCCGACAATGGATGCCTATTGATAATTATAAACACATTTTTCTTTTTTCAATTGAGATATTCTCCTTAAATTTTAACATTTCTGCGAGCCTGTCCAAAGCGCAAACGTCCTTTCAAAAAACACACTTACACCGGCAGCATTTATTTCCATACCCATGTGCATGGGGTTTGGCTGCAATGCAGCGGGAGTAACAGGCTGCCGGATCATCGATTCTCCCAGAGAGCGGCTGATCGCTATTCTCACAAATAATTTTGTTCCCTGTAACGGCCGTTTTCCCGCCCTCATTACCCTCATCACGATCTTTTTTACAGGCACAAGTCTCTTTTCCGGCTTTTTCTCCGCTTTACTTTTGACAGGATTCATTCTGTTAGGCATTCTGATGACATTCCTTGTTTCCCGGCTGTTATCATGCACCCTGCTAAAAGGCATCCCTTCCTCTTTTACTTTGGAGCTTCCTCCCTACCGGCGTCCTCAAATTGGAAAGGTGCTTCTCCGTTCCGTAGTAGACCGGACTCTTTTCGTCCTAGCCAGAGCTATTGTGGTAGCCGCACCTGCCGGTCTTCTTATTTGGATATTAGCGAATATAGAAACGAGCGGCGCCAGTCTTCTGAGCCACTTTACCTCCTTTCTGGATCCACTGGGCAAACTTTTGGGAATGGATGGCGTAATCCTGGCTGCTTTTATATTGGGGTTTCCCGCCAACGAAATTGTCATTCCCATTATGATCATGGCATATTCTGCCGCCGGAAGTCTTACGGAACTAAACCTTACTCAACTGCACAGCCTGCTTATTTCCAACGGCTGGACTTGGGTCACTGCCCTCTGCACACTCTTATTTTTCCTTATGCACTGGCCCTGCTCCACTACGATTCTCACGATTGGGAAAGAAACCCATAGCTTCAAATGGCCCCTCCTGGCTTTTTTAATCCCCACGGCCTGCGGAATGTGCATCTGCTTTCTGGTAGCATCCGCTGCAAGACTTTTAGGAGTGGTCTGAAACGAAATCGGTAAAAAACAAGGCAGAGGGAATTCCCTCTGCCTTGTTTTTATCAAAGGATATAGTCTGTAATACAATCATACCAATGCACATATGTTTCGCCGTTCACGAAAAGCTGTTGGTTTTCAGGGAGCATTTCGCTCCATTTTTTCTTATAGCGGTCTATAGCCCAATCGTTGCGGTTAAATCTGCGCCCTAAAATAGTTCTTCCATTTTCATCCAGAAACTGTTCGAAAACGACACCATTATCATAGGTTTCTATATCCATAACGCAAACCGTGTCATATTTCTTACCGTTAATGGTTACCGTATAGCGGCCAACGATATCCAACAGAAAATCCTTCTTCAAGCTGGTAATATTGTTTCCGCTTCTTTTTATATCTCCTTTAACGGATAGATTGGTTTCGTTTCCGCAATTATCTTCTCCAAATCCCCAATTCGGCATAAAGGCGTCTTCATCCAGAAACGTAATATAGTTTTTGATATCTCCGTCATATCGAAGGGTGGCCAGATACCGGCAGTGAGTGTCCGTAAGCTGCGCAACAAATATACGGTTGATTTCCTCCTTTTTTCCCTCTAAACATTTTTCTTTTGCGGTCAGTTCCACACCCTCGATTCCATGCACCATGGCTTTTCCGGTAACCTGCATATCAAAGGTCTGCGTGCACTTCCGGGATGGACACTCGTATATACCCCATTTCAGTTTTTCCCCCAATTTGGGAATGAGAAACCACCCCATTAATTCCTCCCATTTTACAGCAAAGGGAGTCTTATCGCTTTCTTCTATGGTATAACTAGGTAAAAGATCCGGTAATTTTTTCATGTTTGTTTCCCCTTTCCGTTCCATTTCGTGATATGGATACATCTTTTTAAAGTTTTGTCTGGCCGTATACAGACGGCTCTTTACCGTCCCCAAAGGGATGTTTAGTTTTTTCGCGATTTCATACTGAGGCCATTCTTTCCAGTAATACAAAAACAAAATTTCTTTATCTTTATCATCCAATCCATCCAAACTCTCTCTGGCAAGGGATATTTCCGCAATTCCATACCGGCTGTCTGAAAGTTCCGTATCGGTTATGGACTCCAGCGGAATTTCAAACTCAATGGCCTTTCTGCGAAAATAATCCTTGCATTTGTTTCTGGCAATTTGGAGAATCCAGGCTTTAAAAGCGTTTTCCTTTTTTAATTGGCCGAATTTTTGGTAAGCCGCCAAATAGATTTCCTGCAAAACATCATCTGCATCCTCTTTTGTGGGCAATCGAAAGCGGACAAACCTCTCAACTGGAAGGCGGTTCCTTTCCAATAACTCAGTAAAGTGATCCATATCATCACCACCTTTCCTTCTCTATGGAAACCGGTTTCACTTATATAGACGGAAATTGAAAGCATTCGGTTCAATTCAAAATATTTTTGTGGCTAATTTGCGTATTATTACAAAAACACTGCCAAAAAGCGGCACAGCCCTAGCTGTGCCGCTTTTCTTTAAAATCTTACTACAGAATCGCATATATAGGTGAAAAAAACTTTTCAGATCGAAAACCATCTGAAACTACACCTTGGAATACACGGTCTTGGTTTGTACGCCGGGAAGCATCCCCAACTTTCCTGAAAGCGCACTGATTATGGGATTGGGGGCATCCAATACAATACTGATAATAGAAACATTCCTCTGCCTGTAAGGGATTCCCATTCTTCCGATTATATACCCTCCATATTCATGCAGGATCTGATTGATTTTTTCGCTTTGTTCCATATCTTCTACGATGATTCCCACTAACGCTATTCTTGTCTCTCCAGGAGATTTTGTTTCCATAGGATTACTCCTTTCCTACTCATTCTCTTTCTATTTTGCAAGAAGCGCAGCAACCTGTGGGAAAGGCTCCAGGCTTCGTTTCAGGATTCCCTGGGTCTGGGCGATAACCAATCCATAATTGGCGATGGGAACTCCCTGATCTGCTGCACACTGGATACGATACTTCATTTCCCTTTCATTTAACATGCAGCCTCCGCAATGGATCACCATTTTATAGGGGGATAAATCAACGGGGAATTCCGTCCCGCTGGTAAAGGCAAACTGCACTTTTTTACCTGTATAACGGGTTATCCATGCAGGAAGTTTCACGGTTCCTATATCCCCGCACTGGCGGTGATGGGTGCATCCTTCCGAAATAAGCACGGTGTCGCCGTCCTGCAGGGAATCCAGCGCCTTCACTCCCCGTATCAATTCTTCCAGATTGCCTTTATGTCTGGCAAAAAGAATAGAAAAAGAAGTGAGGGGAATATCCCCAGGCGTGTCTTTTGATACCCTGGCAAAAGCCTGGCTGTCCGTTATGACAAGCCGGGGGCTCGTTCCCTTTTGCAGGGTTGCAATAGTTTCGGCTACCCGGTCATCCTGTGCAACAACAGCTATGGCGCCCGCATCTAGAATATCCCGGATTGTCTGCTGCTGGGGAAGAATCAGCCTGCCTTTCGGAGCCGCTTTATCGATGGGAACTACCAGAATAACAAAATCCCCGGGCTTCAAAAGATCGGAAACAATGGGATATTCCGGTTTTTGTTCCGGAACCAATGAAGCAATTTTCTCTTTCAGGGAATATATGTTTTCACCTGTGACGGAACTTACCCATAAGACGGGAGCGCCGGCTGCCGTCCGGATAGCCGACGGTTCCTCTCCTTTTTTCTGTATCTGATCCAGTTTATTGGCTGCCACCACATAGGGGATCTTTTTCTCTATGCACTTTTTCTCCAGGGCCGCATCTTCCTTGGAAAATCCTTCTAATCCGTCTATCACCAGAAGGGCAATATCCGTCTTATTCAAGACCTGATAACTTTTTTGCACACGAAGGCTTCCCAAATCTCCTTCGTCGTCTATGCCTGGGGTATCGATCACCACTACCGGCCCCAAAGGAAGCAGTTCCATTGCCTTTTGAACCGGATCCGTGGTAGTCCCCTTCACATCAGAAACAATGGATAAGCTCTGGCCTGTCATGGCATTGATAACACTGGATTTTCCCGCATTCCGTTTTCCGAAAATGCCGATGTGCACCCGATCCCCGGACGGGGTACTGTTCAGGCTTCCAGTCTGTGCAGTATGGTTCATAGCTTTATACCTCCTTCGGATTTAGAAGATGGCGTTGGAAACACGCAAGTATATTCTCTATCGGGCAGCTGGATTTTCCGGATCAGAACAGGCACATCAAAGGCTTTCTGCAACAATTCCTCCCGCAGAACTTCTTCCGCGCTGCCAAAAACGGTGGCTCCGTCGGGCATCAAAAGCAGCGCTTTCTGTGAAATATCTATGGCGTGCTCCGGATAATGGGTATTAAGTATAGCCGATATTCCTTTCTCCCTGCACAAACGCCGGATAGCCTCCAGCACGATCGTCTGATTCTTAAAATCCAGGTTGGATTCCGGTTCATCCAAAACCAGAAGAGAAGGTTCCGCCGCCAAAGCCCGGGCTACCAGCACAAGTTGATACTCTCCGCCGCTGATTTGGCTGCAGAGCCGGTTTTGCAAATGGGAAATACCCAGAAGCTCTAAAGCTTCTTCTACCTTTGCCCAGTCTTTTTTTCCCGGCCTTTGCCATTCTTTGAGCCAAGCGTTGCGCCCCAGAACCACCATTTCCCGAACACTATATACAAACGACGGCTTTTTGGCTTGGGGGACATACCCAACCTTTTTCCAAAATTCCTTATTGGGGATTTTATTAATATCCGTCCCTTCTAAAAACGTTGCGCCGGAGCTCCACGGAAGAAGCCCCAGCATACATTTTAAAAGGGTCGTTTTCCCTGCGCCGTTAGCGCCCAGAATGGAAAGAATCTCCGGACCTTCCAGGGAAAAAGAGACTTTTTTCAGCACCTCTTTTTCATGGGTATACTGGAAAGACCCTTCTCGAACCTCAAATTTCATACCTGGATTCCTCCCGTCTTCCGCAAAAGCGCAATAAAGAAAGGTGCGCCGATCACTGCTGTCAGAATCGACACCGGAATCTCCGACGCTGTTACACAGCGGGCAACCGTATCAATAACCAGCATAAAGATCGCACCCAATCCCATACTGGCGGGCACTACATAGGTATTGTTATTGCCGAAGATCATTCTGCCGATATGGGGAATCAGAAGCCCTACCCAGCCTATCAGACCGCACATAGATACAACCGAAGCTGTTATCATGGTAGAGCCCAAAACGACCAATGCCCGAATTTTTTTAACCGGTATTCCTAAAGATACTGCTTCTTCTTCCGAAAGAGACATAGCGTTGAGCTTCCAGCGCAGAATATAGATCAAAAGCATTCCCAGCAGAATAAAGGGGGCGCCAATCAGAAGGGTTTCACTTGTAGTTCCCGATAAGCTCCCCATCAGCCAAAAAGTAATTGCCGGAAGCACATCCTGGGGATCCGCCGTATATTTGACTAAAGAAACCAAGGCCGAAAACAAAGCGCTGATAACCATGCCGGCTAAAATAAGCATAATCATGGGAGAACCGCCCTTTACTCTGCCTACCGTATAAACTAAAATAACCGCCAAAAGGCCGGCCAGCAAAGCAAAAACCTGCACCAATACGGAAGGAAGGCCAAAAAGAATGCCCAAAACAGCTCCAAAGGAAGCTCCCGTGGCTACTCCCAGCGTATCCGGAGTAGCCAGAGGATTGGAGAACAATGCCTGAAAGGCCCCTCCCGATACGCTAAGGCCTGCGCCCGCTAAAAGCGCCAGCCCAATTCTGGGAAGCCGTATATTAAAGATAACATTGCGGGCAGCCTCCGGCACCTCCACATCCGGAAACAAGCCCGGAACCAAAGCTGCAAAAAACTCCCTGAATCCTATATGAAAACGTCCCATCGTAACAGCCGCCGCAGAAAGCACCAATATGGCCGCTATTATACCAATGGCCCATAGACGGTGTATTCTACTCGCTCTTTTCTGCATATCGCGGCCTTTTACAAGATCCGCTGTGCTTTCTCCTGCCGGAACCGGCGCTTTACGCCTCTGCCTTGTCATTTTTCCATCACAACCTACCAAAAAAGATTTATCTTAGCAAGCCTTCTGCATCATGTGCCTCAGGATTATACATCCGCTCCACCTGTTCATCCGTCAATTCCACGCCGTAAATCTCCTTGTAATAATCCTTTACTTCCTGGGCAAGGTCAATATCCGAGAAAAGGTCGGGATATGTTTTCTGCGCCATCCAAAGCAAGGTGACAGGCGTATCGGTTCCGGGCGTGAAGCTTCTGTAAGAGCCCAGAGGCATCTTATATACTGCCTCATCTTTTACCGCCTGGACACTGCTCCAGTCATTGCCCAAAGAACCGTTATACAGATCATCCGGCATTGCGGAAGTGAAATTCGTTATAAACACTACATCCGGATCCCAAGCATAAATCTGCTCCATATTGATAACAGCATTGGAATTATCTGCTTGGATCTCTTCTGCCGCATTTTTTCCGCCCACAGCATCTGCCCAGAATTGGCCGAAGAAATGCTTGCCGGAAGTAACAATCTGGCTGTCGTCATATTGATACAGGAAAAGGATTTCTTTTTTCTCATCCTCCGAAAGGCCGCTCACTCTTTCCTGAATCTTATCGTATATTTCCTGGCTGTATTCGGAAACTTCCTTGCTTTTGTTCTCTTCCGGGAACACCTGGCTCAGAAGATCAATCCACTGGTCATAGGTTTCCAAAACATCATAATCCCATTTGCTGGTGGATACACCTATGCAGGGAATTCCTGCGCTGTCCATAGCGGTTTTCCATTCATCGTTTCCAGCAAGATAGAAAACCACATCGGGATCCAGATTCATCAGTTCTTCGATATTCAGGTCGCTTCCGTTTGTGTATCCCGTTTCCGCATTGAGAATCTCCGGGAAAATCTCCCCTAAAAGCCCGATCTCCGCCGCGCTTTTGGCTGCTGGGGGAATTCCAACCAGTTTTTCCGCGGATCCCAGATACATAGCGATTACAGAGGGGAAGGGCAAAATGCCCACAACGGCCACACGGTCGATTTGTTTAGGAACCTCTACGGTATAGCCGCCGTGATCCACTACGGTTATGGTGTCTTTTTCTTCCTCATTGGAAGCTTCGTTTGGAGAGCTCTGTGTGCTCTGGGAAGAATCTGTATTTTCTCCGCTTTGGGAAGAATCGTTCCCAGAGGCGCACCCACCCAACATGGTGAAACACATTGCCGCTGCAAGCAGCATAGCCATTAATCTCCGTTTCATTTCTGCATCTCCTTATAAAACCAGTTTTCAAAATAATGTCCTATCAAAACAGGGATTTCTCCCCGGAACATCCGCCCTGAACAGCCTTCATGGGGAAGCCGTATCAGTTTTGCCCCGCTGTCTTTGGGAATTGCCCATTGATAGAGAGGATCCCCAAAAATGTATTCCGCTTTGGGGAAACAGGCAAAACAATCGTCTTCTTCTGCATTTGCCAGATCCCCCTTTTGCAGAAGCGATGCATCTCCCTCCAAGGGTGTTAAAATATGCAAATTTTTCATTCCCTGGGTATGTTTTAAAGCATACCGCAAAGAAGCCGCCCAAATGGGTTCTCCAATAATATAGGAAGGCTTTCCTTCTCCTTCCGTTTCTTCCTCTTCCCGGCAAAGAAAAGCGGGAGTCTCTCCAGATGCTGCAGCCTGGCGCAGCTCTTCAAAGAGCTTTTCTGTAAGATCCTTTCCCATGGGAATGCCCAGAACATATGGCGTTCCATACCGCGCCTGCAGCAATTTTGCAAGGCTGAGCCCCGCGGAAGAAAGCACCCAGTTCACCTGTGCCTTTCCGCACTCCATAAGCTCTTCCCAGGAACTCCCCATAGCCCAGCAGCTTTGCACCCGGAATCCTTGCTCTTCGCAAAGGGTTTCCAAAACTTCCAGATTCCCGGTAACGGAGAAATCCAAAGGCGTAACCCCCAGAAGGTTCACGGATATTTTTTCTCCTGGCTTCCACAGCTCCGGCCGGATAGAAGGATCGCAGAACCGCTCCGCCACCTTTTCCAAGGCCATGGAAACCCCCGATATATATGAATGCATGCCGTTCGTGGCAAATCCGAAAGCCGGGATCCCCGTTTTTCTTTCTATAGCCCGGGCAATCCCCTGAAAATCCGTTCCCATCATCATGGGAATCGGTGTTCCCGCCAAAGCAATAAAGCGGGGATGCAATTCCTCCGCGGCCCGGCAGACATCTTCGATCAGCTTATGTTCATCCCCCAAGACGGCTTCCATTTCCGATAAGGCAGAAATATACACCATGCTGGGCGTATGATACCATCTGGGTTCATCGTGGGTATTGTAGGTGGAATTGCATCCGGAAGCATCATGCATGATCGTCATGCCCCCCATTTCATAGAGGGCTGAACACACACCGGATACATCCGCCGTATATGTGGAAAGCACACTGCAAACCTGTTTCATCCGCAGCACCCCCATCCCTTAACTTGAATAATTTTTTCCGTATCCTTCTCTTCCCGAGCGCTTTGGAGCATCATTTGCATAAGGCGGCAGATCCCGTCATAGCCATAAAGTCCGCTGCCCTCCAGCAAATTGACAAAATGCCGGGTTCCTGTAAAATAAGCCGCTTTCTGCCCTATTGCCAACAGATTTCCGTGGGATTTCTCCGCTCTGTCCCTGGGAAAACGGGGCATCTTGGGATGCACCGTAGCGTAAAGCTTTAAATCCCCATAGTTTTCCTGCAGCCAGAGGAAATCTTCTTTTTCTTCCGAGATGAAACTATCCGCATATACAGAGCTAACACGGAAACCATGGCTGAGCAAAAGCCTTGCCAATCCTAACGGACGAAGGGTCGCCGTATAATCGATCGCGATTTCCATATCCTGCAGGGCTTGGGCTGTTTCCCTAAGAGCCTTTTCCGCTTTTTCTTTTAAAAGATCAAAATCCGGAAGGGGTGCGTCTATAGCTCCCGCCAATTGGGTAAGAGCCCTTTCAATCTCCTGGCCATTGTAGCTGAAAGGAAGATACAAGTGCTTTTTTCCAAGCCTTTTTTCCAGGGTCTCCCCTCCCAGTTTAGCAGCCGGATTATACGTAATATTCAGGATGCTTTCCGCCATTTTCTGAAATTCGTCATAGGTGTGGCAAGCGCATATATCCCGTATTTCATATCCGGCCTGCCGGATCATTTGCACCATTTCGCTTGTTTCGCTGGTCTCAGTTGTATTCCCCAGAAAATTTACAGCTTTTGCCGTTTTATCCGTAGGATGCAGCAAGCTATACAGCTGTTGCCGCATCTTGCTGTCCGGCGGGGTTTTGCTTTTCCGCATAATGGGATTCATATAGCAATCGGTAAAATCCACATCAGGAAAGCGTTCCCGCAGCTTCCTATATACATAATCCAAATCACAGCCTATAAAATGATGGATACAGCTGGTAAACAGAAGAACTGCCCTTGGTTTTTTGGGAAGCTTACGAAGAACATCCTCTACCCCGTTTAAGATCAGTTCCTCCATATCCCCTTCCATCACATTATTTTCCCGAACGGCTATGGTAGAAAACCGATCGGTAGCTCCCATTTCTGCGGCGGTAAGAACCACACCCCGCAGGCAGCCTTGGGCGCAGACAAAAATCTGGTGGCTTTCAGGAACAAGCATTCCCACATGAACGATATTCCACGGCCCCCGGGCAGGCGCCGCATATTCAACCCCCGACTGAAAAGGGGAAGGAAATTGTGCTTCTCGGATGGATACGCAGGCGCCGCTCCAATCCAATATTTCTGCGCTTCTCAGATCGATCACGGTTTAACATCCTCCCCTCCGGGCTCTTGGCAGGCTTTGAGCACCTGATCGGCAAGTTTCCTATATTCCTCGGCCATTTCACTATCTGGAAAAGCTTCCAGGACCGTTTTCTGCAGTTCATCCGCCTTTTGCACAATCGGGCTGAAAGGAAGAGCGCCTACAATTTTCGAATGGATATCCTGGGCCAGTTCCTCTACCTTTTCTTCTTCTCTATCCACATTACGGCGGTTGAGAATAATTCCTCCCAAGGATGCATACCCCCGGTCGGCAAAGTTATCCACCGCCATAGCAATATTCGCGGCCGCGTGGATCGCCATATTTTCCCCGGATGTTATTACAAACACCTTTTCAGCGTATCCTTCCCGGATGGGCATGGCAAAACCACCGCAGACCACATCGCCCAAAACGTCATACAAAACCACATCCGGTTTGAATATTTCAAACGCATTCTTTTCTTCCAGCATTTCCAATGCCGCGATAATTCCGCGCCCTGCGCACCCCATTCCCGGGGTGGGGCCTCCCGCTTCCACGCACAAAACCCCTCCAAAGCCTTCCGTAACCAGTTCCGAAAGCTCTGCCTGTTTTCCTTTTCTGCGAATAAGGCTCAAAACCGTTTCTACCGGCTTTCCGCCATGCAGATATACGGTGGAATCCGCTTTAGGATCGCAGCCAATCTGCATAACCTTGAGTCCTTTCTGGGCAAACGCTACCGAAAGGTTGGATACTGTAGTGGATTTTCCTATGCCGCCTTTGCCATATACAGCTATTTTAATCATTGTTCTGTTTCCTCCTTGTAATCGCCCCGGCTCACTACAACCTCATAACCGATGGCTTCTATCCGTTCCTGCAAAAGCATCTGGTTTTTCAACGCGTCTGCTCCTGCGTCCACTTTTCTGTCATAGAGAAGATACCGCTTTCTTGCCTCTTCGGGGGAAATATTCGGCATCACCACGTTGGCGCCCGCCAAAATTCCCTGTTCCCGTCCATCCGGCTGGATCGTTCCCAAGGCCGTCGTTGCGGGAAGCAATACATGGGGATGCATAATGCGTATGAGGCTCAAAAGAAAAAGAGTATCTTCCAGTTTTCCCGCAGGAAAATCCCGGAAAGGCGTATCCTTATGGGGAATAAATGGCCCAATTCCAATCATCTGGGGATGAAGCTTTTTCATATACAAAAGGTCATCAGCCAGATTCGCGCAGGTCTGATAAGGAGAGCCGACCATACACCCGCAGCCCGTTTGATATCCGATCTCGATTAAATCTTCTAGACATCGCTTTCTGTTTTTTAGGGAAAGTTCCGGGGGATGCAGCTTTCCGTAATGAGTTTGATCCGCCGTTTCATGGCGGAGAAGATACCGGTCCGCCCCCGCAGCAAACAAACGGCGATAGGATTCCGTATCTTTTTCCCCCAAGGAAAGTGTCACGGCACAATCCGGATAGTTTTCCTTGATTTGTGAAACAAGGGCGGCCACCCGTTCGTCCGTCCACCAAAGATCTTCTCCTCCCTGCAGCACAAAAGTCCGGAACCCCGCTTCGTATCCATAGCGGCAACAGGTAAGGATCTCTTCCGGTGTTAAACGGTATCGGCAGGCGTTTTTGTTGCTTTTCCGAATGCCACAGTAATAGCAATCATTTTTACAGTAATTGGAAATTTCGATCAAACCGCGAAAATATACCTTATTTCCAAAATGCCGAAGGGAAATAGCCCGGGCTTTTTGAGCCGCATAAGCCCTGTCTTCATCGTCATAAGAGGAAAGTAATGAGATCAATTCTTCTCTGGGAATCACCCCGTATTTTTCAAGGGAGTCAATCCGTATTCTATTTTCCTGCATCTTTACTCACCTTCCCGAATCCGTGGACACCTTGTTTCTAAAAATGCGCCCAACCATAACAAAAAAGCCCTTTCGCCGAAACGACGAAAGGGCTCACAAAGCCATACAGAAACACGCGGACCGCTGTAAATACGGCCGCAGATTCTCTCTTCCCGTCTTCTGACTCCGAACGGATCATCGTCAATTCAGCACGAAAATACATATTTTCTATTTTCTATACCTTACAAAAGCGGATTATTCCGGCCTTTTAGGCATACTTTGTGGTTTAAGGCTTCCTGTCCGAAAAATCCATTCAGGTTGCCTTTTTAACAAATTTCTTTTTTTACTTGCATGTTATCTGTTTATCTGGAAACACTTTGCAAAAAAGAAAGCATATAGAGTATACCACCAAATGTTACATTTCACAAGCAAAAATTTCCAAACCTGAATCCTTCTTACAGACTGCTTATAAAAACATAGAAATCAGAACCGTAAGGATTCCTGCTACACCAATGGAAATTCCGCTCATAGCTCCCTCTATTTCTCCTAATTCCACCGCTTTGCTGGTTCCCATCGCGTGGCTGGAGGTGCCAATCCCTACTCCTGCGGCTATAGGATTTTTAATTTTAAACACCCGTATAAGAACAGGGCAAAGAATCGCGCCAAGGATCCCCGTCACCACAACCGCCGCAACCGTTACGGAAGGCATCCCGCCTAAAGACCGGCTTACTTCCATGGCGATAGGAGTAGTAACAGATTTCGGGATCATGGTAGCCGTAAGCTTTTCTTCCACATGAAACAATCTGCAAAGACCTATTACACTGGCTACCGAAACGCAGGAGCCCACCAAGCATCCCAAACACACTGGAAGGAAATATTTTTTTAACAGTGCAATCTGCCTGTATATGGAGTATGCCAATACCGTAGTTGCCGGCGCCAGAAACAAAGAAATAATATCCCCGCCTGTTTCGTAATATTCGAGAGGTATTTTCGTTACAGAAAGAAAAATAATTACCAAAGAGATTCCAACCAGCAGAGGGTTTACAATAGGAGACTTAAAAACACGATTGCAAAACACGCCTATTCCAAAAGCCAAAAGGCTCAGCAAGATACCAAACATAGGAGATTGCAGCATGGTCTCCATAAATTCTTTAAAGTCTTCCATCCGGTTTTCCCCCTTTTTCTCTCTTTTCCATCCAACGGATCACAATTGTAACGGTGAAGGCGGAGGCTAAGAAAGTTAGCACCAGCGTTACCGCAACAATAAAAAGAAGAACCGGTATCTGGGACTGTATGACAGAAAACTGCTCCATCACCTGAACCCCTGCGGGCAAAAACAAAAAAGCCATATTTTTAAGGAGAAACTCCGAGCTTTCCCGAATCTGCTCCGGCTTCACAACACGTGTGCACAGCAGTAACAGCAGAATCAAAAGGCTGATAACACTGGAAGGGAACGGGAACGGCAAGAGAAAAGACGCTATATCGCCAATAAAGCAGAGAGCAAACAAAAAACAAAGCTGCCACAAAATTTTCATCCGGAATACCCCTTTCGGAAAAACCTTTGTTTTCCCAGACCTTTTAGGAAAACAATATCCTATATTTTGGGTGTATCCGGATGTAAGACATATTGCATAGTATACGCTTCCTTTACCTATATCCTTCTCAACCCATCTTATTTTGCCACAAATACTCCAAAAACAGTATAAACTATATCTACATATTTCTGTTTGTATCCGCGGTACAAAATTTCACACGCTTTTGTTTCTGTCTAGTTTCTATTTTTCCGTTGACTACGCAGGATTATATATTCCCGTTCAATATTCCGCTTTCATGGATCGCCTGGACAATTTTCTCAATTTCCGAAACAGGCAGCACCAAAGCAAAACGGACATATCCTTCTCCCAGGGGCCCAAACGCATAGCCCGGTGTGCACAGAACCCCTGTCTTTTCCACCAGTTTCATGCAAAATTCCTGGGACGATGTAAAAGGCTTCGGTACCGGCGCCCACACAAACATGGTTCCCTTGCTATCTGGCACATTCCATCCAATGGAGCGAAGCCCTCCGCAAAGGGCATCTCGCCTGGCTTCATAGGTCTGCCTTTGTTTTTCTACTTCCTCCCGAGGGCCGTTCAGGGCCGCAATTGCCGCATATTGAACGGGTAGGAACACCCCAAAATCAATCTGGGAACGAAGATGGCGAAGAGCACCCACAATTTTTCGATTTCCAATAAAGAAAGAAATACGTGCACCTGTCACATTATAAGATTTAGAAAGAGAAAAAAATTCTGCTCCAACGTCTTTCGCGCCGGGATATACCAGAAAAGAAGTTCCCTCCTGCCCGTCGTATATAATATCGGAATACGCGTTGTCGTGGATCACGATTATATTATATTTTTCCGCAAAACGAATCAGTTCCCGATACATCTCCGGCGTCCCCACTGCGCAGACAGGGTTGGAAGGATAGGAAACGATCATATATTTGGCCTTTTGAGCTGTTTCCTCAGGAATAGAAGAAAAATCAGGCAAAAATCCGTTCTTCTCCAAAAGGGGATAGTATTCCACCTGGGCTCCGCCCAAAAAAGATCCGGCCTCAAAGATGGGATATCCCGGATCCGGCAAGAGCACTACATCGCCCGGATCACATAGAGCCATTCCCAGATGACCAATTCCCTCCTGGGATCCATGCACCGCCAAAATTTCCTCCGGCTCCAATTCCACACCGAAACGGCGGCGGTAATAGTCTATGACCGCCTGGGTAAGTTCCGGAAGATCGCTTATGGCGTATCTGTAATTTTCCGGTTTTGCCGCCGCTTCCATGAGGGCTTTGCGCACATGGGCAGGAGGCTCAAAATCCGGCGTACCAATAGAAAGATTCCAAATCTTTTTTCCGGCCGCTTCCATCTCCTGCTTTTTCTGATCCAACGCCGCAAAAATACCCGTTTCAAAATGTGCAAGTCTCTTAGAAAAAGAAAATTCCATATATTTCACCCAATTTCCGCTCCGGAAGGTCTTTCCGGGGTCAATCCTTTTTTATTTTTCCACTGCTTCCAGAAGAATCCGCATGCTGGCTATATGGGCATCCGCAGCAAGAGCCGCCGGAACAACCCCGGCAGCCCTTTCCCCTTTGCCTCCATAAAAACCGAAGCGCCAAAAACAAAAGCAATGCTATTCCTGCAAGAACCAAATAATCAATAGGCTGCATATTTTCACCAATCAATTCCACACAGGCGGGATCTCCCTGTCGGCCAATAATCCCTGCAGGGCCGCCCCAATCCAAATTTTCAAACTGCGCTTATATCAAACTGGATGCAATGGTATAGAATACAAAAGACACGACCCATGCGATACCTGTCTGAAATAATACGACTCCCAAGGCCGATTTTCCGCTTCCCAGTTCCCGGCGCACCGCCGATATAGCAGCCACACAGGGTGTATACAAAAGTGTAAATAGGAGGAAAGAGAAAGCACTCACTGGTGTAAACATAGCGGAAAGCGCTACGGAAAGATCTCCCGTTCCGGTTCCGGTCAATACCGCCAGAGTACTTACAACGGCTTCCTTAGCAGAGAATCCGCTGATCAGCGCGGTAGACGCACGCCAGTCTGAAAAACCCAAAGGCGCAAAAACGGGCGCGATCCATTGGCCTATGGCGGCCAGAAGGCTTTGAGAACTGTCCTGCACTACATTCAGACGGGAATCGAATGTCTGCAAGAACCAAATAATCAAAGTCGCCACAAAAATAACCGTAAAAGCCCGGGTGAGGAAATCCTTGGCTTTATCCCAGATCAAAAGCCCTACACTTTTTGCGCTGGGAAATCTGTAATTGGGAAGTTCCATAACGAAAGGAACCGGCTTGCCATGAAAAATAGTTTTTTTCATAATAAGCCCGCTGATGATACCTGCAATAATTCCCGTCACATAGAGGCCCATCATTACTAAAGCACGATATTTCGGAAAAAAGGTTACGGTAAAAATACCGTAAATAGGAAGCTTGGCGCTGCAGCTCATAAAAGGAGTCAGCAGGATGGTCATTTTCCGGTCCCGCTCACTGGAGAGGGTTCTGGTAGCCATAATGGCCGGAACGGAACACCCAAATCCCATGAGCATGGGCACAAAACTTCTTCCCGAAAGCCCAATCTTACGAAGGAGTTTGTCCATAACAAACGCAACCCGGGCCATGTATCCACTGTCTTCCAGAATGGAAAGGAAAAAGAAGAGAATTACAATCAGCGGCAGGAAAGAAAGCACACTGCCTACACCGGCAAAAACACCGTCTATGAGCAAAGAGTGTACCACCGGATTGATGCCGTAAGCCGTAAGCCCATCCCCTACTATACCTGCCAGCCAATCGATCAGAGCCGACAGCTGATCACTTAGGAAACTGCCGATCACACCAAATGTAAGCCAAAAAATCACCAGCATGATGCATAGGAAAATGGGAATAGCCAGATACTTGTGGGTAAGGATACTGTCAATCTTCACAGAACGAATATGCTCCCGGCTTTCACCACAGCGAACCACTGTATCAGAACATAGCCCCTCTATAAACGTATACCGCATATCCGCCATAGCGGCTTCCCGGTCCGTATCCAGCTCCAGCTCCATTTCCTTTACACTGTGCTCCACCATATCTGCTTCGTTCTCCGAAAGCTGCAGCAGCTCCAGCATAGGCGTATCGCCTTCCACCAATTTGGTAGCGGCAAACCGGCTGGGAACCCCTACTCTTTCCGCGTGGTCTTCAATCAGATGTGCTACAGCATGAATGGCTCTGTGGACCGCGCCGGAACAAAAATCCTGTCTCTTAGGCGGAATCTTATTTTTGGCCACCTTCACAGCCTCTTCTATAAGCTCCGCGATGCCCTCATTTTTGCTGGCAGATATAGGAACAACTGGAATCCCCAGCTCATCCTGGAGAGCTTTGACCTTAATGGTACCTCCGTTATTCCGCACTTCATCCATCATATTCAGCGCCAGCACCATGGGAATATTCAGCTCAATAAGCTGCATGGTAAGATACAAATTTCGTTCTATGTTCGTTGCATCGGCAATATTGATGATCCCATCCGGATGGGATTGAATTAAAAAATCTCTGGTAACGATCTCTTCGTTGGTATAAGGAGACATGGAGTAAATGCCAGGGAGATCCACTACCGTATCATGGCTTCCCCGAATAACGCCTTCTTTTCGTTCTACCGTAACCCCGGGAAAATTTCCAACATGCTGATTCGACCCGGTGAGCTGGTTAAAAAGCGTGGTTTTTCCGCAGTTCTGATTCCCCGCCAAGGCAAAAATCATTCTTCCGGCACCTCCTGAATCTCTATGTTGCGGGCATCCTCCAGGCGCAGTGTCAGTTCGTAGCCCCGCAGTCTGAGCTCAATGGGATCTCCCATGGGAGCCACCTTGCGCACCAGCACTTCCGTTCTGGGGGTAAGCCCCATATCTAAAAGATGGCGTCTCAAAGCGCCTTCACCGCTCACAGCGAGGATTTTTCCTTTTTTCCCAACGGCAAGCTTATCCAGTGTCATATAGAATCTCTTCTTTCCTCGTATATATAGACTGTCCTTTATCGGACACCAGCAGTTAGCGTTAGCTTACAAGCCTAAAATATTGTACCTTTTTTCCACTTTGATGTCAACAAACCCCTTCTTTGTATATTGTATATTTATTTTGTGCTATGCGAATATATCCCTGTTTTTTAAAGCGTACCATTTTTCATAAAATTTCCCATATAAATCGGGATTTGGCAACCAAAGATTGCTGTAAAAGAGATTCAACCAACAGTTGATTTTACACATAACGCGTATTCAATCACCGGTATATGGTATTGGAGGATGAAAATTGGTATACTGAATTTGAAATTAAACATACGCCCGGGCAAACAAAAACGCTATGTGGGCTGCACCGTCTTTTCTGCCTTTGGAAAAGATCGGTGGCAGCCAGATTATGGGAGGAAAAGAAATGGAAATAAAAATCTGCGAAGTTATTCGGGAAAAACGAAAGCTTTTGGGAATCAGCCAGGAAAGGCTGGCCGAAGTCTGCGGCGTAACGGTCCAAGCCGTGAGCAAATGGAAACACAGGCCTCGCTGCCGGATATTTCTACACTGCCATTAATAGCTGACTTTTTCGGTATATCCATGGATTACCTTTTCTTTGGAAAAGAAGCGGAAGGAAAAGATGTGGCGGCATCCAAATCCGTTCCTAACGAATGTCAGCTTCCTTTTGCAGATGACGGTGTGCTTCGGGTGGTGCAATATCACGGGAAACGGCTGCTTCAAGCGGCTAACCTTGCCAACGCGACTTATATTCCTTTATGTATTCCCGAATGGCCGGAGAATACAAATGTATCCATAGAAGTATGGGGAAGCATCTCTGCGGAAGGAGATATCAACGGATCTGTAAAAGCCGGTGAAAACATCGAATGCTGCAATATCAACGGGAATGATGCAGCCGGAGGCTATATTTCCTGCGAAGATATCTCTGGCTCTGCCTCCGCAGGCAGGGACTTAGAATGCGGCGACATTTCAGGAAACGTCACTGCAGGAAAGGACTTGAGCTGCAATGATATAGACGGAAACGCCAGCGCCGGAAAAAATTTAAGCTGCAACGACGTTGGAGGTTCCGCCTCCGCAGGCGGGGACCTGGAATGCAACGATATAGGAGGCCATGCGAATGCAAACGGAACTATAAACAGCGGAAGTATTGGAGGAAACGCTAAGGCTTCCGTTATATGTTGCGACTCCATTGAAGGCAGCGCATTCTACCAACGATAATTTTACGAAAAAAATCGTGCAGCCAGGCAAAAGATGCTTCGCTGCACGATTTTATTCTACTTCATAATTTAAAAGTGTTTGCCCCGGCAAATGGACAGGCAGAATTTTGAGACAATTTGGAAAATTATACTTGCATTATTCCAGTTCCAGCTGATCCAGCACTTCCCGCAAAGCCTTAGCGGATTCCTGCAGCCTCTCATTTTCTTCCCTGCTGAGAGGAATCTCCAAAACCTGTTCCACACCGCCTCTGTCTACAATAGAGGGAACGCCCAGGCAGATATCCGAAAGACCGTATTGCCCGGAAAGCATGGTGGAAACAGGAAGCACAGAATGCTCATCCCGCAGTATACACTCCGCAATACGGCGGACAGCCATGGCGATGGCGTAATAGGTGGCTCCTTTTTTCTCTATGATCTCATAGGCGCTGTCCCGCACGCTTTCATAGATGCGCTTCTCTTCCTGTTCCATATCAGCTCCATGCATACGGAAGAAATCCGAAAGATCCACACCGGATATATTGGCGCTGCTCCAGACCGGAAGTTCACTGTCTCCGTGTTCCCCGATGATAAAGGCGTGAACACTTCGGCTGTCCACCCCCAGCCGTTCACCAAGAAGATACTTCAAACGAGCCGTATCCAAAACCGTGCCGGAACCAAAGACTCTGTCTTCCGGAAAACCGGAAAGCTTAGCCGCTACATAGGTAAGAATATCCACTGGGTTGGAAACCACAAGCAAAATACCTTCACAGTTCTGCTTTTTCAGCTCTGGCAAGATACTTTTCATCACTCGAACATTTTTATGCACAAGATCAATTCTTGTTTCGTCCGGCTGTTGGTTTGCACCGGCCGTGAGAATAATAAGGCCGCAGTCCGCTGTATCCGAGTAATCTCCCGCCCAGATTTTCATAGGCTGTGCGAAAGGAACCCCATGGCTCAGATCCATTGCTTCTCCTTCCGCTTTCTTGCGGTTAATATCAATCAAAACAAGCTCAGTAAATAACCCGCTTTCCACAAGACTGAAAGCAATGGAGGCGCCTACAAAGCCGCAGCCGATAACAGCGCATTTTCGGATATCCATTTTTCTATCATTCCTTTCTGAAAAGTCAGTACCGTAGATTTCAGGCTTACACCTGTATTGTATAGCGTATCTGCTGCATAGTGTACCCAAAAAGGAAATATTTACACAAGCTTTTACCAGTATTCGATTTGTCAAGGGGTCTTTTTGCATATCGTAACAGCTTTTCAACGAAGTGAAAAACAGAGGTATGTCAGCCCCTCTTGATCACCTAACAGCACCAGCTCTAAAGCAGCTTCACTCGTTTCCCCCTCGGAGAGTGCACGATGGCTGTAAGCCATACCATCGCCTGTTTCGCAGGTGATAAGTAAGTGCGCCCCTTCGGACAAAGATTGAAACCAATGCCCACATATGCTATAATTTCATTATGACTAATTGGAATTTGTAGAACTGTTGGAGCAGGGACATGACAGCATTTCAGAGTGTCATGCCCTGCTCTCTTTTAATACTCATCTTCCTCTCAACCGCTGTACTTCTTTACCACAAACGAGCCGCCAGTCAATCTGTATTAGATGGCAAAAAACATCCTTTACAGAGTACATCTTAAATATGCATACTGTAACTGCAACGAAAAACAGCAGACGGAAAAGCGTCTGCTGTTTTTCGTTATAGATTGGAGAGTGTGCTTTATGCAAGCTCTTGTAAGCAAAATTACCGGCGGGTTCGTCGAAGCATAGCCCGGCTTCCTAAACAGGCAAGGATAAAATATCCGCCGTATACCAAAAGGAAGATAGTCCCTGCAAAGATAGCGCCTTCCAGCATTTGAGCGCCCATATACAGAATAGAAAATTCCCGGTTCACTACCGTAAGCCCCACTATGGAATGCACAATAGCCAAAAGCAAGGGAATAAAGAAGTAAATAGCCGTCTGGGAAATCAGAGCTCGATTTACCATAGACTCTTCCGCTCCCAATTTCCGCAAAAGGGCATAACGTCCTACACTGTCGGAAACATCAGAAAGTTGCTGCAAAGCCAATACGGCAGCGCTGACAATAAGAAAGACAATTCCAATATAGAGAGCCAGATATAAAACCATAATCCGCACACCTAACGCATTATCAATCTCCTGCTGACGGCTCACATACATATGATATATAGGGGCGGTATCCGCAGAAGATGCATTTTGAGCCAGCTCATAATCCATAGTATTTAAAAATTCGTCTTCTTTAACGCCATCTTTATACATTAGATTGAGGACCCGCTGGCTTATCTCCAGGTTCTTTACGGCTTCATCCGGTAAAATCAGAATCCACGTTCCGCTGTAATCCCTATTGGTAACGGAATTTCCTGAAACGCCTTCCGGGGCGGGTGTATAGGTTTTACCACCCAATGATATAGTTTTCCCATCCTCCATAATCTGCCGGGCCAAATCCTGCATCATGGTGTTCTGAGAAATGGCAGGACTGATAATACCATACTGATCTTCCGCCATACGCATCTCAGACCGCCCACAGGCTTTCATGGCACTATTATACTCTGAAAGAGAAACCGCACGAAGTATGACGCCTTCCTCCTCAAAATATGGCCGCACAAGAGGATCTATTTCCGATATATTTAAAATGCCTTGGGCCATTTCCATGTGGCTGATATCCGTCATATAAACGGTAACCTGGGAACGTGCTTTTGCATATTTTCCCAGCGGGATCCCTTTTTCTTCCATCCGCGCCCCCATATCCTCGGGCAGTTGAATATCTTCAACGGGATAACAGGTAAAACTGATATCATAGGGCATATCAATCTCATTTTGGCTGGCAACCAGATTGGAAATACTCATGCCCCCAGCCAAAGTACAGATTGTAACAAACAACATGAGACAGATTACACTGATAGAAAGGAAAGCCGTATTAATTCTGGCGTTGATCTGCCTGAGGACAAACATATTCAGGTTTTTATAATACCATTTCTTTCCTGCCTGCATCAGACGAAGCAAAAAGCCGGAGAGAGAAAAGAAAAAAAGAACAGTTCCAATTATGCCAAGAATAACGGCTGTGGAAAGGCTTTCCTGGAACATGCCGTCTTTCAGCACGATCGCGTAAGCCGTCCCAAGACAAAGAATACTGAGAACAAAGACCGCAACAGAAATCCACAGGTTTTTTACCCGATATTTTTCATTCTGCCTATCTGCATACAATAGTTCAATGAGACGAAGACGGGAAACGGAAACCGTATTAAATGCCATTATAACCAGAAAAATAACGCCAAAATACAAAACCGTTTTTAAGCATGCTTCCCTGGAAAAAATAAAATAGAATCCGGAAAGATCCGCCTGAAACAGCCGGGCGGTAAATACGGAAAGCGCCTGCGCTCCAAAAGTTCCCACCAAAAGTCCAATTCCAAGGGAAAAAATACCAATCAGAAGGGTCTCCCCTATAAGCATCCCGGAAATACGGAACCGGCTCATCCCCAAAGTAAGATAAATGCCCATCTCCTTTTTCCTCCGGCGGATAAGAAAACGGTTAGCATATAAAATAAGGAATCCCAGTATGAAGGAAACAAATATGGAAACATATCCCATCATTTCCGTGAGCCGCTGTACATTTTGCTTCTGCGTTTCCGACAAAACCAGCATAGCCTGCTGCTCTCCAATGGAATTGAACATATAGAAAAGGCACACGCCCAAAGTCATAGTAAAAAAGTATACCGCGTAATCCCGGATACTGCGCATGGTGTTCTTAAAGGCTATTTTAGAAAACATTGGTGCTGTCACCTCCCAGAAGGGCCACCACCTCAATAATCCGGTCAAAAAACTGTTTGCGAGTATCCGTTCCTCTCTGCAGCTCGTTAAAAATCCTTCCGTCTTTAATAAACAGGATACGGCTGCAGTAGCTGGCAGTAAACGCATCATGGGTAACCATAAGAATTGTAGCGGAAAGATCCCGGTTCAAAGTTTCCAGACTTTCCAGCAAAAGACGGGCGCTTTTGCTGTCAAGAGCTCCTGTAGGTTCGTCTGCCAGAATCAGCGACGGATGGGTTATAATCGCCCTGGCTGCAGCAACTCGCTGTTTCTGCCCGCCGGACATCTGAGACGGATATTTCTGCAAAATATCCTGGATCTCCAGTCTCTCCGCCATGAGCTTGATTCTGGGAGCAATCTCTCTTGCAGGCGTCTTCAATATGGTTAGCGCCAAAGCAATGTTCTCATAGGCTGTAAGTGTATCCAGAAGATTAAAATCCTGAAATATAAATCCAAGCTCACTGCGGCGGAATTTACTGAGCCGTTTTGAACTAAGCTCTGTTATATCCGTCCCCCGGACATAAATGTGCCCGGACGTAGCTCTGTCAATTGTAGAAATGCAGTTTAAAAGAGTGGTTTTACCGCTGCCGGAAGCTCCCATAATTCCCATAAACTGGCCTTCTGCCACCGTAAAGCTAATTCCATCCACTGCTTTCGTTACATTGTTTTTACCGCCGTAATATTTCTCCAGATCCTGAACGGACAGAATCGTTTCCATGCTGTCTTATCCTCCTGTTTCTTGGTTTTCACTGTGCTATCAGTATAACAGTCTGCCCAAATTCACGCCATTGTTTTCCCTTACAGAAGCCTTACATTGTTGTAAGGAAAATCTTACGAAATCTTCAGAATTTCCCATAAGCACAATAAACGCCTGCCGACTTGCGAAAGGCAGGCGTTTTCATTTTGTCTCTTAAGTTAATCCGGTCCTTCCGATTCCAAACGATGCATAGTGCTGGAAGGAAACACCAGGGTCACACACGTTCCGTTTTCTATTTGGGAAGATACAGAAATACCAAGTCCCATAGCGTCACAAAGCTTTTTACAGAGATAAAGGCCCATACCGCTGGATTTAGCCGTTCCTCTTCCATTACTGCCTGTAAAACCTTTTTCGAAAATACGGGGTAGATCCTGGGATGGAATGCCTATACCATTATCCTGAATCCGAAGACTGTAAGAATTGGCGTTTTTACACCCCGTTATAGAGAGAGCTAATGGGCCGGATGCATATTTAACGGCATTTATAAAAATTTGCCCCAAGATAAAATCTGTCCATTTACTATCTGTGTACACTTGCCCCTTGAGATTTTCCTTATGGATACTGCACCGGCTTTCAATGAGAAGAGACGCGTGCTTTTTTAAAGAGGAATTTACAAGTTCTTCTAGAGATACCCTGCGGATCAAATAATCCCGTTCCACAGAATTGCTTCTGGCATAGAACATGCTCTGCTCCACCAAGGCGTCAATGCGGTGAATCTCCTCCGTGATACTCTTCATCGCCGGCGATGGATGATTTTCCGCAATCAAGAGGCTCGACGCTATGGGAGTTTTGATCTCATGCATCCACGCTTCCGCATATTCGCGGAATTCTTTGGAAGCCAGTTTATATTTCATAATTTCATCGTTCATGCTTTTCTCTGTCCTGATAAGAAGCTCATAACAGATGCCCGCTTCCAAAGAACTTGGCTGCTCCAGGGTTTCAGAAAGAAGATATTTTTTATCTAAAAGCTCCAGGGTTTCCAAAGCATCCTTATAAAAAGTTTTCCTCCTGGCGTATTCAAACCCCAAAGCCAAAACAGTTCCCAATATATACAAAGTGCTGATAAATCCTACCGCATACGCCCCAACTTCCAAAGTGCTCATTAAAATTCCTGCGA
>CALWJA010000039.1 GCA_944380875.1 uncultured Clostridia bacterium | reverse complement strand
GCGGCAACTTTGGGCACTACTTCTTTGTTGAGGGCGCTGGGAAGAATGTTTTCCTTGGAGAGTTCCGCTTCGGGAATAAAATCTGCAATTGCCCGGGCAGCTGCTGCCTGCATGGCATCGTTAATATCCCGCGCTCTGGCATCCAATGCTCCGCGGAAGATTCCCGGGAAAGCCAGCACATTGTTGATCTGATTGGGGAAATCGCTGCGCCCGGTTCCCACAACGGCCGCGCCGGCGGCCAGCGCTTCCTCGGGCATGATTTCCGGAACGGGATTTGCCATGGCAAAGATCATAGGATCTTTGTTCATGGTGCGGATCATATCGCCTGTAAGCATTTTGGGAGCGGAGACGCCCACAAAGAGATCCGCGCCCGGAAGAACATCCTTTAAAAGCCCCTTTAAACGGCGAGGATTGGTCTTTTCGGCCAAGGCGGCGTGGGCAGCGCTGAGAGAGGGATCACCAGCTACCAGAGCACCGTTTTTGTCGCACATGATAATATCCCGGATACCTATATTCATCAGGAAGGTGGCTATGGCAGTACCTGCGGCGCCGGCGCCGTTTATAACAGCCTTTGTTTCCTCCAGTTTACGCCCGGTAAGGCGGCAGGCATTGATAACGGCCGCGGCCACTACCACGGCGGTTCCGTGCTGATCGTCATGGAAAACAGGAATATCACAGCATTCCTTCAGGCGGCGTTCAATCTCAAAGCAGCGGGGCGCGGCAATATCCTCCAGGTTGATGCCGCCGAAGCTGCCGGCAATAAGGCTAACTGTGCGCACAATTTCATCCACATCTTTGGAGCGGATACAAAGAGGAATCGCGTCCACACCGCCGAAAGCCTTAAAGAGAGCACATTTTCCCTCCATAACAGGCATACCTGCCTCGGGACCGATATCCCCAAGCCCCAAAACAGCGGTTCCGTCCGTTACTACGGCTACCAGATTGGAACGGCGGGTAAGCTCCCAGCTTTGATCTGGATCCTTTTGAATTTCCAGGCAGGGTTGGGCTACGCCCGGCGTATACGCTAAAGACAGATCATCCCGATTTTCCAAAGGAGCGCGGCAGATCACTTCTATTTTCCCTTTCCACTCTCTGTGGAGCCGAAGGGATTCCTTTGCATAATCCATATTCTTCATTCCTCACTTTGCGATTCTATCCTTTTTATGTATGGAAAGGCTACTTAATATTTTTCCGGATTCAGGTAAACCGGAATGCATTTCCAATCTGTTTTTAGTATACGGAGATTTTGAGTGAAGTGCAAGGGTGGGGGAAAAAGAAAGACTGTTTTTTCCTAAAGAATATCCCACTTACACTGTGCGCAATCTGCTTTTCCTATTTTTATGAAAGGATACTTTTGCTTTTTTGACTGCATTATACTTTAAATACATTATGAAAAAAAGATATTTCGCTTATATTTCGACAGAAAAAATTCGTCATTTTTATTATAGTATATTACGTCATCACGTACTCGAAATGTATTTATTTCCTGTATCATACAATAGGGTGATTTTTATGGGTATGAAGGAAGCTGTTGTGCAGCGCATCTGCGCAATATGCGAACAACGGAACATCGCACTCAATCAACTTGCTAATATTTCCGGCGTAACCCCCTCCACCATTTATAGTTTTATGCGGTCCGACCGAAAGGATATTGGGATTGTTACGCTCAAGAAACTGTGTGACGGGTTGGAAATTTCTATGGAAGAGTTTTTCAACGATCCCAGTTTTGAAAATTTGGGGCCGGAGGTAAAATAATATAGTCTCCCCGCCGAAACGAATGGACGGCGGTAGTATGCGCCTCACCGCCTCTGTGATTTTTCCACAGAGGCGGTTTTCTTTATTCCATTGGGAGTCGATAATGCTTAAAGGTATACGTTAAAAATAATGACAAAATTATCTTGAACAAAAAGGAAGCCAGCGTACTGTAAACGCTGGCTTCTTTCATACTCTGTATTGCCGTATTCCGGCGAATTTTCAGGATGGTTTGTCCTACGCAAAGGAATGGCTTCCTTTGCGAAATAAACGAGGCGTTGTTCCGGTTACAGCCTGAAAGGCGCGATTAAAGGTCCGGGGATTATCGAACCCGCTTTCCAACGCTATTTCCGTTATCGATAAATTTGTTTGTTTCAGCATATTTTTTGCATAATCAATGCGGAGACAGTTTATATATTCGCGGAATCCCATTTTAAGGAATAGATTTAATTCCCGGGATAAGTAGCATTTGCTTACCCCCAGTTTTTGAGCCAACCATTGCAGCGTGATAGGCTGACGGTAAGAATTGGTAATTAGTTCCATTGCACGACCGATAATAGTTGGCCGTGCATTTTCTGTTTCCGTCAGGCCAAGTTTGGTAACAATACCTGTAAAAGCAGCATGTGCAAGTGCTTCTTGCTCTTCTGGAGAAGCTGTTAGATAGCTTTTATAAAAAGCATTTAAAACACTTGGGACATATTCGGGCATTTCTGCCGCGCGGAGGAAATATCGCTTAGGATGCATTCCTTGAATCAAACCGGACATGCTTCCGATCGCAGACACAGGGAGAAGAATCATTAGATTTTCGCAGGAAACACTCTCATAGCTATGTACTTGGTTTGGAAAGGCAACAAAAACATCTCCTTCTTTTAATGTGAAGTTTTCGTTTTCTATGGAGACCTGCACCTCACCGGAAAGCAAGTACATCATTTCAATCACTATGTGCATATGAGGGGGAAAGGTAATATTTGGAAACCGAAATGCATAAACAGATTCTGGTTTATTTTCATAAAAAGGGATCATAGAATTCACGTCTTTCCAACATATTGTTAGTATACTTGCATTTTACAAAATATAAATACTTTTTGCAATTGCTATTATCACTAGAAATATTCCACAATTATTGTCTGAAATAAAATATTTATTTACTGGTAATTGCATATATGCAATGGTATATTTTAGATGAAAACAAGCTAAAAACATTCATCAATTTAGAAAATTTGTACTTTTTCATTCTATTAAGGTAATGAAAAGAAGCTAAAAAAAGTGTCCCATTTCTACAAAAATGAGACACTTTTTAAGAAACATAACACTATTTCATCTTAGAACGAAAAAGTACAGTTTATAATTCGCGAGAATATTAACATGAAAGGAAGAGAGCAATGAAAAAAAGTTAAAATTAGCCGCCTGCTAGCTGGATTGCTGGCTGGAGCCATGATACTTACGGCGGCGGGTTGTTCCGGAGATACTTCTTCTTCTAATGCAGCCTCCACTCCGGAATCCGGCGGAGGAAGCAGCGGAGGGACGGAGAACTCCAATTTCAACGAGAGTGGTTGGCCGGTTGTTAACGAAACAGTTACTTTGAAGGTATATGGTTCCCGAAATTCCGATAGCCCGGAAGACTGGAACGATTATATCCTGATTCAAGAGATGGAAGATACCACAAATGTCCATTTTGAATTTGAATTGGTGGAAAGTTCCACTTACGCGGAGAAAAAATCCGTTAAGATGACTTCCGGCGATTATCCGGATATCATTAAGGATGGCCTCTCTGTAACAGAAATCGTACGATATGCTAAAGATGGTGTTTTGATTCCGTTGGAGGAAATGCAGGAAAAATACTGCCCCAATCTGATGGAAAAAATGGACAGTGAATATGGTAAGATGGTAGCTGTAGAAGCTTGCACCACAATGCCTGACGGTCATCGCTATACCATGCCTACTTCCGGTATCGCTCCTTGGATCGGCCTGAATAGAATCGGCGCCATCAATACGGATTGGCTGGAAGCTGTGGATATGGAAGTCCCCACAACATTGGATGAATTTAAGGATGTTTTGGTAGCCTTCAAAACACAGGATCCTAACGGCAACGGTCAGGCAGATGAAATTCCCCTTTGCTGGCAGGGTGCTGTTATGGGAACAAATGGTGCTTGGGACTTTGGCCTTAACTGGCTGGCGGATTCCTTCCAGTGCCCGTCTCCCCAGAGCCTTATGAACGTAAAAGACGGCAAAGTATATTTTGTTGCTGCCACAGAAGAGTATAGAAACTTTGTCAGATGGCTAGGCGAACTGTATGCAGAAGGTCTTATGGATGAGCAGGGCTTCAGCCAGACCGGCGATCAGTACAGTGCGAAATTGACTTCTGAAACTCCTGTTGCGGGCGTTGTGTCTGCTTGGGAACTGGGCGATAACTTTGCTACATATGATGCGTATAATCATTATACCTATTTGGATCCCATGACTGGTCTTGACGGTCTGGAGCCCACTCCTTATTTCTCTCCTTATGATACAGACGCAGGCAGATGGGCTGTTACCTCCGCTTGCCAGTATCCCGAAGTAGCTGTTCGTGTTGCCGACTACTTCTATGAGGACGACATGAGAGCCTTCGAATGGATGGAAGGCCGGTATGGCGATGAAGTGAATGCTGAGGAGCAGATTCGTCTGGTTCCTTGCACAGAATGCGATCTTGAGGGTGCATACATGGTAGCAGATCCTCCGGAGGGCGTAAATACCCAGACATTCCGTAACAAGTGCTGCCCTGCCAGCTCCTTCCCCTACATTATGCCTACAGAAGCATATGAGAAGTATCATCACCTCCATTATACCGATCAGAAAGCGGATAAGATCCGTGCGATTAAGGCTTCTGAAAATGTAGATATGGAAGTTCTTCCCACTCTGCTTTATACAGATGATGAATCCGAAATCGTAAATCAGATCCAGTCCAACCTGATTACCAATGTAAACCGTATTACGGCTGAATGGGTAATGAATGGCAAGATCGATGAAGAATGGGATTCCTATCTGGCTTCTCTGGATGGCATGGGCATGAACGATATGCTGACCGCTATGCAGGCTGCATATGATCGGTTCCTGGAAGCAAAATAATTTGGAACCCAATTAAAAGAGATTACACGTTTTTTGATGTCTCTCTATAGGAAAAAGCCTCCGATTATTTCGGAGGCTTTTTTCCTATGTATGTATAATCGCAGCGGTTATGTATACGATTTTTCAGAATTTCGTTTTTGTCTGATTAGGGTCCTGTTCAGATCGATGGGCACAGAAAACAAGATGGGGCATATCTATACCGTAATAGTGTTTTGTCAGAGAACCGACTATTTTCATGCCATTACGGCGGGCCACATTTTGCGAAGCGGTATTAGTATCCCGAATGATGGAATATACTGCATCCGCCTGAAGATTCTCAAATGCATATTTTTTACAGGCTGCAGCGGCTTCAATAGCGTAACCTTTATGCCAGAAATCTTTACAGAACAAATAACCAACTTCCAGAACTTCCCGGCCATTCCAATCCTGCATGGTAAGCCCACATTGGCCGATCATCTCGTCAGTTTCTTTCAGAATAACGGCCCAGAGTCCGAATCCGTATTCTTCGTAACGGGCAAGCTGTTTATGGAGCCACTGGTGCGCTTCCTCATCACTGAAAGCATGTTCATATGCATACATAACATCTGGATCCTGCAGCATCCTGCAAAGCGCGGAATAATCTTCCTGCGTCATCTTTCGGAGATACAGTCTATCTGTTTCCAATATCATTTTTGGTATCCTCCTTATATTCTTTCTTCTTTGGAAATGTTGATTAAATATTTGGTGGAGGTAAAGAAAATCGCCTTTTCTTGTAATATGTATTTGTTTTACACCGGCCGAAAGGATTTTTCTTCGCAAAGGGCCATAATACCCCGCACGGACATGGGAAAATCCGGATCCGCCTCCACATGATGGAGGGAAAAGTTTTCAAACCCGGGGGATACTTCTGCGACTGCCTGGAGAATCGTGTATTGTTCGCTGGAACCATAGATGATTACATCTTGTATGGAAGGGTGGCGTTGGATGACCCGGAGGGCTTCCAGAACCATATCTCCGTTTACAACACCTTCCAGAAAATTTTTTCGCTCTCCACTTTTTGTATCAGAAAAAAGGTCTAAGGACCGGGTAATATATAAAGCCCGGTTAAATCCGAAGCGTCTGAGAGCCAGAACACCCTGTTTTATCCAATCCGGTTGGGGAGCTGCCTCTGTTACGCTGGAACCGATAATGGTGTCTTGGAGGATAGCTCCGTATAGTTCACCCGTAACCGTGGAAAGCAGATCCGTGATTTTGCCGTTTTCCACAATAGCTGCCTGGGTATGAGAGCCGGGCAGCAAAACCGCGCAGGAATTCATACCGGTTGCTTGCAGAATCCCCATAATCTCCGTCTCTTCTCCTCGGACGTTATTCACCAGCACGGCTTCTTCCGGGGAAACCCGAACTCCTCTTGGACATGTTTTCAGCCCGGGTATTAAATACAGGCTTCTATGAAAAAAACGGTTTTCCGGATATTCCACCATATTTTCCCGAAGTTCCTTAAGGCCTGCAGGCAGGGGGAGGTGTTCTACTTCCTGCAGACCGTTGGCGCTGGTAGCCATGCCGGAAAGATAAATACCGCGGATCTGCTCATCCTGCAGATGCATGGCAACCAGGGCGTTTTGATACAATTTCCATAGAGCCTCAATCAAAACGGAAGAGTCTCCCGCCAAAGCCGCGTCTTTGCACCCGGTTTTGATTTTGCTATGATAGAGGACCTGCCCGTTTTCCAGAAGGAAGATGCGGGAATTGGTTGTGCCGCTGTCAAAATATGCATACATCACCGGGGAAAAACCTCCTCTTCCTTACTTATGGCGGAGAGGAGCTGCTGGGCAGCCCGGGTCACGGCGTCGTAACCCCCCCGGCGAATGGCGGCAGCATCCGCCAGTTTCCCTCCAACCCCGGCGCAGCAGGCGCCGGCTGCCAGGAAAGAAGCAATATTGTGGGCGTCCACGCCCCCTACAGCCGCCATGGGAATAAAGCCCAAAGGCCCACGCAGAGCTTTGATATAACCAGGCCCCAGATCAGCACATGGAAATATTTTGACAATATCCGCCCCCGCTTTGTGGGCTGCGACAACTTCGCTGGGGGTCATGGCCCCAGGCAGGGCGGCAAGATCCAGCTCTTTCGTCCGATGAATTACGGCTTCATCCGTATTGGGAGTTATAATGTAGCGGGCCCCAGCCTGGCTGGCCTTTTCTACGTCCTCAGGGGAAAGGACGGTTCCGGCGCCGAAAAGCATTTCCTCTCCAAAAGCATGGCAGAGAGCTTCAATAGCCGCGGGAGTGGCGTCGGGATCCTTTCCGTAATCAAAGGTTACTTCTACCAGACGCACACCGCCTTTCAGAAGGGCTTCAGAGGCGCGAAGGGTTTCCTCCTTGGTAAACCCCCGCAGGATCGCTATGACTTTATGGCAAAGGATGGCTTCTATGGTGTTTTTGTTTTCTGTGGGTTTCATCTTCCAATCCATCTTCTTTCATTATGGAATTATAGGGACATACTGGGTTCATAGGGGAGAAGCAGCCTCTCTATATTTCATGGATACATTTTTCATATATCCGAGGCAGGAAAAGAACGGCGTAAGCCTTAAAAAAGACTTCGCCGTTCCTTGGAAATACTTTTTACTTACCATTCCGCAATGGTGCCGTCGTAATTGCGCCATACGGGATTTTTCCAGTTATGGCCTTCCAGAGCGACTTCACGGATTCTGTCTTCGTTCACCTCAATGCCCAGCCCGGGGCCTTTGGGAATATCCACAAAGCCGTCTTTATATTGGAAAACAGAGGGATCCTTCAGATATTCATACAATTCCCCGCCTTTATTGTAGTGAATACCCAGGCTTTGTTCCTGGATAAACGCGTTGGGGCAGCAGGTATCGATCTGCACACAGGCAGCAAGGGCAATAGGCCCCAGAGGGCAGTGTGGAGCCAGCGCCACATCGAAAGCTTCCGCCATGTTGGCGATCTTTTTGCATTCGGAGATACCGCCTGCATGGGAAAGATCGGGCTGCACAATGTCCACGTATCCTGCGGTCAGGATACGTTTGAAGTCCCAGCGGCTGAACATCCGCTCGCCGGTTGCGATAGGCGTGGAAGTAACGCTGACGATATCCCGAAGTGCCTCCAGATTTTCAGCAAGGACAGGTTCTTCTATAAACATCAGGTGATATGGATCCAGCTCCTTTGCCAACACCTTTGCCATGCTTTTATGAACCCGACCGTGGAAATCCACGGCAATATCCATATCGTATCCAAGAGCTTCCCTTATAGCCGCAACCCTGTCGCTTACAGCCTGCACTTTCTTAAAGGAATCAATATAGTGAAGCTCTTCCGTTGCGTTCATTTTTAAAGCCCGGTAGCCCTGGGCATAGCTTTCTTTAGCCTGAGAGGCTACGTCGTCAGGCCTGTCTCCGCCAATCCAGCGGTATACCTTCAGCTTATCCCGGCAGCTTCCTCCCAGAAGCTCGTATACGGGCGCGTTATAAAATTTCCCTTTAATATCCCACAGAGCCTGGTCAATGCCGGAGATAGCGCTCATATGCTCCGGGCCTCCCCGGTAAAAACCAGCTCGGAAAAAGGTTTGCCAGAGATCCTCGATGCGGAGAGGATCCTTGCCCATAAAATAATAGGAAAGCTCCTCAACAGCCGCTTTTACAGTGGCAGCCCTGCCTTCCACAACGGGCTCACCCCAGCCGCAGATTCCTTCGTCGGTTTCTATTTTCAAAAACAGCCAGCGGGGCAATACAGGATAAAGGGAAAAATTTGTGATTTTCATACGGTCCAACCTCCCAAAATGCTTTGAAAAAACAGGATAAAAGAAAACTTCTATGGCTGTTATATCATATTTGTTCCTTTCGGTAAACCGGCAAATAAGATAAAACTTTTGCATCGGTTTTGGATACGGAAAACAAAAGCCGTAGCCCCCGAGTATACGGCGGATTTAAAGCAGTCTTTTCTTTTTAAAGAACCAGAAGCAGAGGGCGACCACCAAGCCGCTGAAACAGATGACGGCAGGATAGCCATAGGCCCAGCGGAATTCCGGCATGTTGGGGAAGTTCATTCCATACCAGCCTACAATTAACGTTAAAGGAAGAAAAATGGTGGTTATTACCGTGAAAAATTTCATAATACGGTTTAAATTCAGTTCCAGAGAGGCTTCATATGCTTCCTGCAAATGCACCAGGTTTTCACAGAGAAATTGGGTATTGGCGCTGAGGCGGGCGGTATGATCCGTAAAGATTTTAAAATAACGCAGAGTATCTCCCTCAAATATGGCGTTTTCATTCTCCTGCAGGGAGGAACCGATTTCAATGAGGGCTTCATAGTAATTCCGCCGGATCATAAGGTTACTCTTAATTTGAAAGATTTTTCGGTTGATGGAAGCGCCGGCTCTGTTTTCCAGCAGCTCCTGCTCGATTTGAAGGATCTGAGGCTCGGCTTGTTCTAGGACGAGCCCGCCGTCTTCCGTCAGCGTTTCCAAAAAGCTGCTTACCGCTTTTTCCAAAGTGACCGGGCCATGGAGACGTTCGAGACTCCTGCGGAAAAGAACCTCCGTGCTGCCGTCCGCATCTTCTATGCAAATCATAAGGAATACATCTTTTTTCAGTATAAAAGCCACCTGATCCCTGGAATTTTTTACATGCAGGATATCCAGTATGCTGAGAAAACCAAAGCTGTAATCATCGTAAACTTCAAAGCTGTTGCGAAAATGGGAGTGCTTTTTTTGGCATTCCCGGATAAGAGGGTCCGGGAGATGAAAAACATCTTTGCAGAGCTGCAGGTCTTTTAAAGAGATATATCCTGCCTTTAGGGGAAATTTTTGAATTTCTTCCCCGGAGCAGGCTTGTGCTCCGTTATTCCCCAGAGCAAAATACAGCATAATGCATACAGCCTCCTTTATATGAACAGGTAAAGCAGACAGACGCCCCGGCCTTAAGGGAGACCGGGGCGAAACCGTTTTTTTATTCTTCCAAAGTGATTTCAAACAGGCGGGCGGTGTTCCTGTCCATACGAACAGTCAAAGCGCCGGTCTCTGGAGCATAGCTGTAGCCGCAGCCTTCATAGGCGGGATACGCGCAGCGCACGGATGCTTTCTTCCCCAAGGCGCCGGGGATTTTCAGTTCCTGGGTGGAGTGTTCACCTTCTCTGCGCCAGACTCCCATATAGATTCTGTTTCCTTTCCGAAGGCCCAGGCAGCTCCATTCGTCCCCGAAATGGGAGAGGCCTATAGGCCAGAAGGGCAGAGCTTCCCGCAAGTCGGCCCGGATCGTTTTATAATACTCCAGGCCCTCCTTTACCAGGGCCCGTCTTTCAGGGCTGATCTGCGCCAAATGGCCGCTTTGGTGCACCCGCAGAAGAATGGCATTCACCATGTTGAATACCACTTCCTCCGTTGTTCCTTCCATGAGCGGATACGACCAGACCGCCGCCTGCTCCGGCGTAAGACCGGTGGGAGCGTTGGCGGAAATGCTGGCGTAGTTCAGATAGTTTTCCTGGTCGCTGGTGGACTGGATGCTATATCGCTTGAGCATGGCATAATCCATGCGCAGGCCGCCGCTGCTGCAGTTTTCAATCACCAGATCGGGATGGCGCTCGAAAACGGAATCCAGCCATTGCAGATAGGCGCGTTCATGCTGCAGAAGACCGTCGCCGAAGCTATCCGCTTTATATTCCGTGCCGATGCCGGGCTCGATATTGTAATCCATTTTGATGTAGCCCACTCCGTATTCCTTCACCAAGCGGTCGATTACCTCGTTGGCGTGGGCAATAACCTCCGGATTGCGGAAATCCAGCTGGAAGCGGCTTCGGTCATACACCCGGCGGCCATGCCGGATAAAGAACCATTCATCCGGCACTCGTTTGGCTTTTTCGCAGCAGATACCCATAACCTCTAGTTCCAGCCATACTCCGGGGATCATTCCTTTCTGGCGGATATAGTCCGTTACCTCTTTGAGGCCGTTGGGGAAGCGTTCGCGGCATTCCTGCCATTCACCCACATTGTCCCACCAATAGCCAGGGGAATACCAGCCGCAGTCGATGACAAAATATTCGCACCCTGTTTCCGCGGCGGCGTCGATCAGGGGGAATTCCTTTTCCGTGGTAGGATCTCCCCAAAGGCAGTTCATATAATCGTTGAAAATAATGGGCATTTTTTCGTTGTCCGCATTTTTGCGACGGATTTTCCGGCGGTAGAGAGTCATTTGCCCCATAGAGTCGTCAAACCCTTTGGCGGAGACGCCTACCGCGGCGGGGACCGTTTCAAACGTTTCTCCGGGCTGCAAGGTTTTGCTCCAGTGAGAATCTACTTCTGTAGGGCCGCAGAGGGTGACATACAGGTGCCCATTCTGGTCGCTGATTTCCCAATTCCAGGAACCGTTGTGCTCAATTTGCCAGAAAAGGCTTGTCCCGCGCTCCTTGTTTTCCAGATATCCCATGGGAAGGTATAGCTTCGTGGACCAATGGCCTACGTTGCTGATGCGGATGGTGCGGGAAGAACGCATTTTTCTCTTATCTGCCATGGATTGGCTCAGCCCCAGTTCGGGGAGCGTGAAGGTACGCCAGTTCAGTTCCTGCTGCCAGCCGTTGAAGGGGATTCGCAGTTCCATTTTTTCCTGCCAGGGGGAGATGCCTTCTTTCTCCACGCCGGTATAGGTAAAGGTGGAAATCATATCCAGAGTTTGGGGCTTTGTCCCTGCGTTTTCCGCTGTGTTCCATATCTGCATGACGGAAACACCGTCGAAAAACTGCATATGTGTAGTAACCCGGATGCCGGTTTCCTCATCGAAAGAGACAAATTCCAGCAGCCGGCCGTTTTCATTTCGGGAATCGTTGTGGCTTACAAACTGCATTTTATAGCCGGGGGCCGTGACGATATATTTGTTTCCCATCCGTTCATAAGGGCGGTCGTAGCCGGGAACATTTACCTCTACCAGCCGGAAGCCCTCTTTTGTCCCACTCAGGATATCGCTCTCTTTAAAGGGTTCCGCGCCAAAGTGCAGAAGACGGAGGGTGCCGTCCTCTTCATTTTTTTCCAGTGTGAGATAGATCCCGTTTTCATTAAAATTCCATCGCATGCAATACATCCTCCTTATGGCTTTGGGTATGGGTTCCCGAAAACCCAATGATTTTAGGTAAACTTTGGGTTCCGGTATTGCCTTACTAATACTTGTATCCTAACACAATTTTTTTGAATTGTCATCCTCCGGGAAAAAGCAATATTTTGTGTGAGAATGAAAAAACGAGGGCTTTGTAATAAGCATCTCGTCTTTGCGGATAGGATAAAAGGAATAGGCATACACAGGCTGCAGGATGGCGCGAGTATGGTCTGTCAAAAGGTTTGAAAAAGTTTTGCTGCTCCTTTCAGAAGACAATTGCTATTTGAAAGTGTGTATGGTATAAAGAGGGGGTAAAAGCTATATTCGCCGCTTTGGGCGGATCAGATTGGAGGAATGTTTGAAAATGAAACCGCTGAAGGATTACAGTTTCATCAAGGGCTTTAATTACGATCTCCCGGAGGAGTATTCCCACGAGGAAGTGGATCGGCAGATGGGGTATGCGGAGAGGCTGACTCTCAACAGCTGCCGTTTGTTTATGTGGCTGGATGGATGGAAAAAAGATCCGGAGGGCTTTTTATGCAATCTGAAAGATTTGATACGCACAGCCTGGTCCCACGGAATTTCTACCACACCCATCCTTATGCTGCCGTATTTTACAGAGGGGCAGACCCAGTACTGGTTGGCGGAAGAACATTCCAACGCCGAGATTCCCGGATGCTATTATCCGGAAAATTGGTGGATCGGTGAAGAGTATGTGGCGGCCGTTATTGAGGCTGTAAAGGATGAACCCGGTTTGCTTTTCTGGGATGTGATGAATGAGCCCAGCTGGCATGGTTTCATGCTCAGCGTGGACGATCCTCTGGAGCGCCAGAGAAGGCTGGATATGGTTTGGGCTTTTTTAAAGCATTTTATTGCGTTTGTCCGGGAAAAAGATCCGGTAAACGCTCTGGGTGTGGGTCACACCTTTATTGAGGATACGGAGCGCAGCCAGACCGGCGAGATGGTGGATATTATTATTTTTCACGATTACCTGGAAACCAGAAGCAAGGTGGAGGCTACATGCAGACGAGCCATAGAGCTTTCCAAAAAATATGGAAAACCGGTCATCAACAATGAAACAGGATGTCTGTGCCGCTCCAATCCTTATGAAGTGGCTATTCAGATGTGCAATACGTATAAAATCGGCTATTATCTGTTTGAGCTGATGATTGAGCCGGAGGAGAAGATGTGGAGCCGTGTTCACGGTATCGTGTATCCAGACGGAACGATTCGGGATCCTTCTATTGTGGCGGCTATTATGGGATTTTTCCGCAATCGGAGCGACTCTGCTATTCTTCCGGATGTAAATCAGGAGCATTTTGCCGATAAGGCTTTGGAAAATGCAGGAAAACTTCTGCATGCGTATGCGCCTGCGGATGAACTTCTGGAAGCCTGCGAGAATATGGCGAACCTTTTGGAGGCGGGCGAACTGGTGCCCATGGCGTATCCGCCTACACGAAAAATAGAAGAATGGCGAAGAAAAGAAAAGAAGGATATCATGGCTATCCGGCAGTTTACATTTAGCCTTATGGAAACCCTTCGTCAGGCCTGCCAGATCGGGTAAGGAGTTTTGGGAACTTAGGAATAAACAATACCTTTATCTATACGGCAGACAAAAAATAAGGGAGTGGGTTACATACCCACTCCCTAAAAATTAAAGATATTGTCCGATGAAAACGGTATAAAGCCAGGAGGAAAAATGAAATTTTGCGATGTTAAAACAGATCTGTCCGCATCCCCGTATCAGGAGATTCTTGCGCTCAGTGTATATAATCCTACAAAGGAAAGGATTCAAAACCGGATACAAGCATACCGGAAGGATTCCCGGGTTCTGGCTTTTGGCCTTTCCAAAGAGGATGTCCCTCTAGGCCTTCTCATATTGCGGGAAAAGGACACAGGAAAGTACGAGATCCTGGATTTTGCCGTGAAAAAAAACCGGCAAAGGGAAGGGCTCGGAAGCTTTATGTTGGATAGCTTTCGCAACGCCTTTCCTGTGAAAGAATTGACGGCGGAAACAGATGATGAGGCAGTAGAATTTTACAGAAAATATGGATTTGCCATCCAGCCTCTGGGGGATATCTATCAAAGTGGTATAAAACGATATCTTTGCCGGATTTGTAAAGACATACCGGAAATCTCTGCCTGAGACCTCTCTCCGCTCAAGGGATTTACTCCGCTTTTTCTCTGTTGCGGAGGAAGAGTGTACGGCCGGGGCAGTTGACAACCCCATCATTCAAAAACGGACTCCAGCGGCAGGCAGGCTTGCAGTGCAGACATTTGCCGCAGTCTCTTCCCGCAAGGACATCTTTTGCGAAATCGGGATTTACCAGGAAGCCACGGGCCACATCCACCATATCGATCCCGGTGGTTTCGATAACGCCCCGGGCTTGCTCGCCGTTTACGATGCCGTCAACGCCAAAGATGGGCATATGGGGAAGGGCTTTCTTAATTTCCTGTGCTCCGTAAAAAGCGGCGGAATAGAGGAAATCTTCCGGTGCTTCAGGATGGCTTTCCCCATTAAAGCCGTAGGAAATATCCATAAAATCTACATCCTGCTGCAATGCCTTTGCATGGCGGATACCGTCTTCCAAGGTGGGTTCAAAGGCCGCTAAACGGATACCTACTGCAAAATCCGGACCGCAGGCTTTCCGGATGCCCTGGAGAATCTCCAAAGCAAAGGTTTCTTCCTTCTGCCCATAGATATCTTCCCTGCGATTGACATTTCGATTTAAGAACTGGCAGATCAGGTAGCTATGGCAGCCGTGCAGCTCCACGCCGTCCAGCCCCGCTTTTTTTGCCCGCAGGGCAGCCTGAATGAATGCATCCTCTATTTCCTTTATTCTATCCAGGCTCATTTCGTGCCCTCTGCAGCCGTGAGGCCCTACTTTTTTGTCGTAGTCGCTGGGGCAGTCCGCCTCAAGATCGATGCCGGTGACACCGGAATGGTGCAGCTGTACAAAAAAAGGCACGTTATAGGCGTGGACAGTTTCCGCCAGCTTTTTCCAGCCTTCTATTTGGCCGTCCTCCCAAAGCCCCAATTGGGTTTCGTGGAGACGTCCCCGCTTTGTTACACAGGTGGCCTCGCCGATAATAAGCCCGGGGCCTCCGGCGGCCAGCGCTCTGTAATGCTCCACATTTTTTTCGGTAACGCGGCCGCTGTCGTCAGACCAATGAAAGCAAACCATTGGAGGGACGGCAATGCGGTTTTTCGCTGTTACAGGGCCGATTTTAACACTTTCTTCCAATTTTTTCATACAATCTCCACCCATTTCATAAAAATATTGTGCTTTCAGTATACAAAAAAGTTCTATAAAAAACAAGGAAAATGCCGTTGATAGTGGAGGAAATCTTTTCGGCAGAAGAAGATAGCAGAGTGGGGATTCTGGGGGGAACCAAAGGACTTTGAAGGGCATATTCTATAAAAAGGTATCCTAATGAAGCAAATAAGAACTTGACAAAGCAGGGAGACCGTGCTATCGTTATTATAGTTTCATACTAAAGTGAATAGAAAACCGTTGAGGCGGGGATAAAGGCGGTAATGCTCACACAGAGAGTTCGGGGTGCTGGGATCCGGGCAGAAAACAAGCCGTCAAATGGGCCGCGGAGGGCGCAGGGAAAGGTATGAGCCGAGTATTCTGCGACGTGTTGGCATACGTTAGTTGCCGGAAGTATGATGGTACTTCGCAAAGTGCGCGGAAGAATTCCGCGAAACAAGGTGGCACCGCGGATCAGATTGTATTCGCCCTTGGCAGAAAGATTTCTGCCAAGGGCGTTTTTTGTTGTTATATGTTAAAAAACTACTACCAAATGCTGTATATACAGGAAGATAAGGAGGCAGACAGATGAGTAAGGGAAGATTTGGAATCCATGGCGGGCAGTATGTCCCGGAAACGTTGATGAATGCTGTTAATGAACTGGAAGAGGCCTATGCGTATTATAAAAACGATGAGGCGTTCAACCGGGAACTGACAACCCTTCTGAATGAGTATGCAGGCAGGCCCTCTCTCTTGTATTTCGCTAAAAATATGACGGAGGATCTGGGAGGCGCCAAAATTTATCTGAAACGGGAAGATTTGAACCATACGGGAGCCCATAAGATCAATAATGTCCTGGGGCAGGTGCTTCTGGCGAAAAAAATGGGAAAGACCCGTGTAATCGCTGAGACAGGCGCCGGGCAGCACGGCGTAGCTACCGCCACAGCTGCAACTCTTATGGGCATGGAATGCGAGATCTTCATGGGAAAAGAAGATACCGAAAGACAGGCGCTGAATGTATATAAAATGCGGCTTTTGGGGGCAAAGGTGCATGCCGTTACAAGCGGCACTGCTACTTTAAAAGACGCTGTCTCCGAAACTATGCGGGAATGGGCCGGGCGTTTGAAAGATACCCATTATGTGTTGGGATCTGTTATGGGGCCTCATCCGTTTCCCACTATTGTGCGAGATTTTCAGGCGGTGATCTCCCGGGAGATCAAACAGCAGATCCTGGAAAAGGAAGGGCGGCTGCCGGATGCGGTGCTGGCCTGTGTGGGAGGCGGCTCCAACGCTATCGGCGCATTTTATCACTTTATTGAGGATCCTTCCGTGCAGCTGATCGGCTGCGAGGCCGCAGGCAGAGGAGTGGATACATTCGAAACAGCCGCCACCATCTCTACCGGCAAGCTGGGAATCTTCCACGGGATGAAATCGTATTTCTGTCAGGACGAATTCGGCCAGATCGCGCCCGTATATTCCATATCAGCCGGCCTGGACTATCCGGGCGTAGGGCCGGAACATGCGGCCCTTTACGATACGGGCCGGGCGCAGTATGTGCCTGTAACAGATGACGAAGCGGTAAATGCGTTTGAGTATCTTTCCCGCATGGAGGGAATTATTCCGGCAATAGAAAGCGCTCACGCTGTGGCCCATGCTATCAAAATCGCGCCGTCTTTCCGGAAAGATCAAATTATCGTGGTGAATATCTCAGGGCGCGGAGATAAGGACTGCGCCGCCATAGCCCGTTACAGAGGGGAGGAAATTGCAGAATGAACCGTATTCAAAACGCTTTTGCCCATGGGAAAACCTTAATAGTTTTTCTTACCTGCGGAGATCCGGATTTGGAATCCACGGAACGCTTTATAGAAACGGCTGCCCGTTCCGGCGCCGACCTTATAGAATTGGGAATCCCTTTTTCGGATCCTACGGCGGAAGGAAAGGTCATCCAGGAGGCGAATCTTCGCGCTTTGCGGGGAGGCGCCACCACGGACCGGATTTTTGAAATGGTGAAAAGAGTACGGGATAAGGTGGAAATCCCGCTGGTATTTGCGGCGTATGCCAATGTAGTTTTTTCTTATGGTATCGAACGCTTCTTTTCCACTGCGGCCGCCAGTGGGGCGGACGGCATCATGCTGCATGACATTCCTTATGAAGAAATGGAAGAGTTTGCACCCGTATGCGAAAAATACGGTATGGAATATATTTCGCAGGTTTCCGGGGAGTCCGGAAACCGGATCCCCATGATCGCCCGGAAGGGGAAAGGGTTCCTTTGCTGCGCGGCTTTCTCCGAATCTGGAAGCACGGATAACGGTATCCTTTCCCAGGCTGCCGCTGTAACCAAAAGTATCCGAGGGGTTTCCTCCCTGCCGGTTGTCCTGAATGCCGGAAATGCTTTGGAAAACATACAGGAAATGGCTGCCTGCGGAGATGGAGTTATTGTGGATGTTCCTGTTGTGGAAAGAATCGCCAAGTATGGCCGGGAGGCGGATGCCTCTCTTGCGGAGTATATTGGGGCTCTAAAGGAAACTCTGAAAAAAGCTGGGCAGTAAAATATGGCTCTATTGTTTTGTATTTGAGGGTAACAAAAGGACCGGGGCGGCGCAGGCCGCCCCGGTCCTTTTGTTATAGATATGTGGAAAATGAGGAGGCCTCCCCGCAGAAGAATTTGCAGGAAGGCGTTTAAGTCTATTGTTCATCTGTGCTCTGCCGCAGGTAACGGCTGGGAGGAGATCCCGTTTCTTTTTTAAAGGCTTTGCTGAAATGGTATTCATCGCAGAAACCGCAGGCTTCCGCGATCTCATAGAGGCGCAGATTACCGTTTATGAGAAGTTCCTTGGCCTTTTGGATGCGGATCTGGTTTAAATAGGCGAAAATGGTAACGCCAGTCTGCTTTTTAAAGCTCCGGTTCAGATAATCAAAATTCATTCCCAGCTCCCGAGAGATTCGGTCTCCCGTAATCTTTTGCGGGTAGGCTTCCAACAGGAAATCCATAATTTTTCTGGTGTATTTGGAACCATGAATCAAAGCCCGGCTTTCCGGATCGTGAAAGGTTTCCGCAGAAAAATAAAGGGATATTGCGGAAAGAATCTCTAAAAATTTGCAGGAGCAAATAAGCTTATAATGTTGCTCCCGGGTTTTCCCCGCATCGATGGCTTCCTGCATATACCGGTCGATCTGATGAAAGAGAGACGAATCGCCTATATGCAGATCCTTCGGGAAAAAGAGCTTTGATTTTTCATACAATTCGCTGTTAAAAGGGTCACAGCGGTAGAAAAGCTGCTTATTTTCCAAAATAATCTTTTGGATGGATCCTACTTCTGCGCAGTCGAAAGTCTCAAAAGCGGAAGATTCCACATGAATATAATAGTATTCGCATGCGCTGGGGCGATAACTTTGATAGGTGCTGCCGGGGAAAATGACCATCATATCGCCGGCGGCGAGCTGCGCCCGGCAGCCGTTTTCTTCCAAATACATGTGGCCCCGGCGGATTAGGAAAAATATGTATTCCGAGCTGATCCTGGGAGGAAGAAGCCAGCCTTCTTCTGCCCGGTTTTGATTCATACAGAAAATCTTGGGCAACAAATTTGCCTCGTAACAGAGATACAACAGAACCCACCCTTTCCAGTATTGAAAACACGCTGTTTTGCATTGGAGCAAACGACACTCTGCCAAACTTTCAAAAAACCATATGGGAACGCCAGCCAGAATTTTTCTAAAATCAGGGGAGCATAGCTGCTAGTATCCTATCATATCAAAAGAAAACTCGCAAGGGTTAAAAGTCGCTGAAATACAAAATTTGAATGCTGCCGCACATGGTGCATGAAAGTATATGCTGTATAATAATAGCAGTAATCATATCAGAAAGGTTTTTCTTTTGAAAAGCCATAAACAGATAGAAAAGAGGGGTACCATGCAATATCGTAAACTAGGTAAATGGGGATTGAAGGTAAGCGAAGTGGCTTTGGGAAGCTGGCTTACCGATTTGAGCGACCGTGCGGCAGTGGATACCGCAAAGGAATGCCTGAAGCTTGCCTATGAAGGGGGCGTCAATTTCTTTGACTGCGCCGACGGCTACAACGGCGGCGGCTCCGAAAAGTTTTTCGGGGAAGCTTTGAAAGATTACAGAAGAAGCTCTTATGTGATTTCCAGCAAAGTGTTCTTCCCAGTGGGGCCCGGCGTAAACGACAGAGGGCTTTCCAGAAAACATATTTTTGAGCAGATAGACCGTTCCCTTAAAAATATGCAGACAGATTATCTCGATCTCTATTTCTGCCATCGGTATGATCCCGATACGCCTTTGGAGGAAACCCTTCAGGCGCTGAGCGATCTGGTGCAGCAGGGAAAGATCCTGTATTACGGCGTCAGCGAGTGGAGCCCTGTGCAGATCACGGAAGCTTTGGGGATTATTCGGGAAAAAGGACTTCGCCCCATGTCTGTCATTCAGCCTCAATACAATATGATGGATCGGTATATTGAGGATGAAATTATGGGCATCTGCGAAGAAAACGGCATTGGTATCGTTCCGTTCTCTCCTCTTTCCCAGGGACTTCTGACGGGTAAATACAGAAAAGGCCAGCCCATTCCGGAAGGCTCCCGGGCTACCCATCAGGCGGATAAGCAGATCAACAAACTGCTTACGGAAGAAAACCTGGATAAGGTAGAAAAGCTCATTAAGGTAGCAGAGAAATGCAATGTAAAGATGTCCGTATTAGCTCTTGCATGGATTCTGCGCAAGAAACAGATCAGCAGTGTAATTACGGGCGCCAGCAAGCCTTCTCAGGTTGAAAGCAATCTGATGGCCAGCGGCCTTACGCTTCCCCAGGAGATTCTGGATGAAATAGAGGAGATTCTGGATTATCATCCTTTCTACCGCAAAATCGGATAAAAGCAGGAAAAACGGCAAGGGATCCGGAAGAAAAACCGATCTTCCTTGCCGTTTCTTTTGGTATAGTCTATTCTTTCTCTTGACGATTGGGCGAGAACTATGCATACTAAGGGAAAGAATTGCGAACGCAAAAAGATGTTTGCGTTTGAGACGGAAAGGCGGATGTATATGGTTTATACAGCAGATGAAAAACGATATGAGAAAATGACGTATGCCCGCTGCGGAAACAGCGGACTGAAACTTCCGGCGGTTTCTCTGGGGCTTTGGCATAATTTCGGCAGTACGGGAAATTTTGAAAATATGAAGGCCATGTGCCGTGCTGCCTTCGACAACGGTATCACACATTTTGATCTGGCCAATAACTACGGCCCGGTAAACGGAAGCGCCGAAGAAAATTTTGGCCGTATCCTTGCTACGGAGCTGAAACCTTACCGCAACCAGCTTGTCATTTCTACAAAGGCGGGGTATGACCATTGGGAAGGCCCTTATGGGGACGGAGGTTCCCGAAAATATCTCATTTCCAGCTTGGATCAAAGCCTCAAAAGTTTGGGGCTTGAATATGTGGATATTTTTTATCATCATCGCCCCGATCCGGAAACGCCTTTGGAAGAAACCATGCTGGCGCTGGATGCTATCGTCAGAAGCGGGAAAGCTCTCTATGTGGGAATTTCCAATTATAACAAGGCCCAGACCCAGGAGGCTGTCCGTATCCTCCGGGAACTGAAAACGCCTTTCATCATCAACCAGCGGAACTATTCGCTTTTTGAGAGAGATATTGAAAGAGACGGGCTCAAGCACTGGGCGGCGGAAAACGGCGTAGGATTGATTGCGTTTTGTCCTTTGGCGCAGGGGCTGCTTACAAATAAATATCTGGGTGGCATCCCCAAGGACAGCCGCGTTATGACGGACGGCCGCTTCCTCAAAGAAAAGGATATTACCGACGAAAAGCTGGAAAAGATCCGCAAGCTGAACGATATAGCTTCCGCCCGGGGGCAGTCCCTGGCCCAGATGGCTCTTTCCTGGATTTTGCGGGATGGAGAAGTTACCAGTGTGCTGATCGGAGCCAGCCGTCCCTCGCAGATTGAGGAAAATGTAAAGATCGTAGGCCATACCCAGTTTACGGAAGAGGAATTGGAAGCGATCGACGCAATCTGCGGATATGGGGAATAAGAGGATTCCCGGTGGGGAATCGGGTGATGGAGAAGAAAATTTTCCTGCAAAAAAAGCGCTTCCTGTCTGTAGGAAGCGCTTTTTGCGGTTGTAAGGGAAAGTTTTCTTGTTGCTAAAATACCCATGGCACCGGTATTACCGGCAAAGCTCCGCGGCCTCTTTTGCCAAGGCGCGAATGGCTGCATAGTCCCCGGCCTGCAGAGCGGAATCCGGCGCCAGCCATGTTCCTCCACAGCACCAGACATTGGAAAGAGCCAAATATTCTTTCACATTACCGGGTTTAATTCCGCCGGTAGGCATAAACCGGACAGAAGCGTAAGGGCCGGAAAGAGCCTTCAGCATGGCGGTTCCGCCCACCACTTCAGCAGGGAAAAGCTTTAAAAGGGAAAGCCCTTTGCGCATACAGGCTTCTATTTCAGAGGGGGTAGCGCAGCCGGGAATTACGGGAACCTCATGGGCCAGGCACCAGTCCACGGTTTCCAGGTTGGTTCCGGGGCTGATGACAGCCCGGGCTCCTGCGTTCACGGCTCTTTCCGCCTGCTCGGGGGTGAGCACCGTTCCGGCGCACACGCATACATCCGGCAGCTCCCGGGCAATACGGCGAATGGATTCTTCAGCGGCTTCCGTCCGGAATGTGACTTCCGCGGCAGGAAGCCCGCCATCCCGAAGGGCTTTTGCCAGCGGCACAGCTTTTTCCGCATCCTCTATTTTCAGGACGGGGATAATCCTGGTTGTATGGAGCTGATCGTATACAGATTGTATATTCATATATTGCATATCCTTTCTGGAAATTTTTTATTTCCTGCAAACAGCATTCGGTCTATATTTGCTTAAAAGCATGGGTTTGCATAAAGGTTTTTAGTTCTTCTCTGGTGGGAAGGCCGTCGTTATCGCCCACACTCTGTATCTGTATGGTGCCGATAGCGTTTGCCCGCAGAACGGCTTCCCGAAGGGAAAGGCCTTCGTTCAGAGCACTGAGAATACCGGCGGCAAAACCGTCCCCGGCTCCTACGGTATCTACGAACGCATCCTCCTGATAGGTGGGGCACTGGAAGGATTCCGTTCTGTTTGCGGCATAGGCACCCCGTTTGCCGGTTTTTACAATTACGGCTTTAGCGCCCCATTGCAGATATTGTTCTGCGATTTTTTGGGGTTCGCGGCTTCCTATCAGGATTTCCCCTTCCCCCTCTCCGGGCAGGACGTAATCCGCCATAGCTGCCAGCCGGTTGAGTGTTTCCACCATGGTTTTTGTATCCGGCCAGAGCTGGGGGCGCAGATTGGGGTCAAAGGATATGAGGAGGCCTTCTTTCCGCGCTTTTTCCATAAGATAAAAGGCGGCTTCCCTGGTGGAGGGAGAGAGGGCGGGGAAGATGCCCGTCATATGCAGGATTCCGTATTCGGCAAAAGGAAGGGAGTCGATATCCTCTGTGGATATATGGGAAGCGGCGGAATTTTTGCGGAAATAAAAGATCGGCGGATCTCCTTTTGCTACTTTTCCCTTGAGCATAAAGCCGGTGGGGTGATCTTCGGTAAAGGAGACCAGCTGGGAAGAAATGCCGTTTTCTTCCAGAGCGCTGAGAATCTTCCTGCCAAAGGGATCTTCTCCCAGCTTCGTCATATACCCAACGGGATTTTCCAACCTGGCAAGGCCGATTGCCACATTGAGCTCAGCTCCGGCAACCGCGCTTATAAAAGAGGAAACCTTTTCTAAAGGGCCTTCTTCCCGGGCAATGAAAAGGCCCATGGGTTCGCCCACCAACATAATTTTTTTCATAGAAACACTCCTTATTAGAGGATGAAAACGAAATGGCCTGTTATTTAGCAGCCAGCTTTTACTGGCCGCTGCTATGGGCCGCGTTTTTATTTTTCTTTCGTTGCGCCAGATTGCCCCAGGAATTTTCTCCGTTCCCGATATTGGGCCCAAACCGTTTCAAACCAGCTTTCCGGTTCCGGAATAGGCCGCACAGGAGAAAATTGAGAAGAAAAGCTCCCGTTCCTTAGCTTTGTCAGCAAAAGACGGTTTTCCCTTTGGGGAAGGGGCGGCAAATAGGAAAACTCAGGCAATAAAGGATGGATGCTCTCCCCGTTTTCTGCCGTTACCAGCCCGCTTCCCTGGGTTTGGAGCGTTTCGGCGGCCTGCATCATAGCGGATAGGACAGCCCGCATGGTGATAAAAAGATCCCGGTTTTTGAGCAGGAAGGGAATTTCCTGCGGGTTATGAACACAGGCGGAGACAAAGAAAGAGTGAAGCTGTTTCTGCAGCATTTCATCCAGTTTTTTCATTTTCTTTGGGCAACGCAGCATGCCGGCAAACAGGCTCATGGCTTCTGCCGCCTGATGCCGCTGCTGCAAAGGCGGATTGCCACCCTCTTTTTTAGAAAGAGCAGCTTCTATATTTTGGAGGAAAGCGGCAGCCTCTGCGGCGGCGGCAGAAAGGAACGCTTCCGGAATATCTGTCTCAGGGCATGTGGTGCAGGCGATATGTTCTGCGGCTCGCAGGGATCCCACCTGGGTGGAGTTGAGGGCGCTTCCTCCCGGTCTGCGGGAACCGAAGGTGCCCGCCGCTTCCCCGGCGGCATAAAGCCCCTTGATGGTGGTCTGCCAGTTGGAATCCACCGCCAGGCCTCCGTTATGATGCTGGGCGCAGACTCGTATTTCCAGAGGCTCTTTTTCCAGATCGATAGAGTGGCTTTTATAGAGCTCCACAGCCTGCGGATTCATGTGCAGCAGCCTTTTAAAGGGAGTATCCTGCAAGGCGCCGGAATTTTGGAGATAGGAGGAAACCTCCTGATCCAGAGCGGAGATCCCATCTTCCAGACCGGATGGGTTTCGGCGGAAATCCATAAACACCCGGTTCCCTTTGGCGGTTTCGTGCTGGACAATGCAGTCTATCCGGGAAGAGCCTTTGAGCTTTTCCGTATCGAAGGGCCATTCGTATCCTTTGCGGAATTCCATCAAAAGGGCTTCCTCGGGGGATGCGAAATATTCCGGGAGGAATTCCCGTTCCCTCCCCTCGGGCGTTACGGCAATATAGCGGGGAAGCACCTGCTGATAGGTGCCGGAAACATTCCAGCGGAATTTTACGGATGCCAGTCCATATTGCCACTGATTGAGATTGCAGCCGGCGGCACCTGCCTCCAATGCCATGCCGCTCATACCCGTTTGGCTTTCCGGATACACGGAATGCAGATAACAGCCCGCCGGGCCTCCTGTTGCCAGAATGATGTGTTTAGCCCGCAGAATTCCCAATCCGTGGGAAGGGGAAGAAAGAGCGGCGGGGGAAGTGGAGAGGCAAAGAGCCCCTTCCACCTGGCCTTCGGAAACCAGCAAGCGAAACACCATGGTGTTATCCCAAATGGGTATGCCTTTCCGGCGAACAGAATCTTCCAGCGCTTCCGTCATATACCGGCTGGTAAGAGGGCCGGCGCTGGTGGCGCGCTGCCGGGGATCGTGGTCGGTTCGGTATCCCACAAAGCTGCCGAAAACATCCGTTGGGAAGGGAACGCCCAGATTGGCAAGCTTAATGAAAGAACGCACGGAACCGGCGGCTTCCGCCAGGGCGGTATCTCCGTTTACGCCGCCGCCGGAAAAAAGGTCGTTGGCCATTTCCATAACAGAATCCCCCGCCCCGCCGGAAAGGGTGAGCTTATAATAGGTCTGTTTATCGCTTCCTGTGTTGCGGCTTGTCCCCATGGATACCCCTTCGGTAACCAGTATACAATCTCTGCGGCCAAGATCATAGAGCCAATCGGCTGCGTTCCAGCCGGCGCATCCGCTGCCGATAACAGCGGTATCTACGGCAGTGACGGGAATGGGAATTCCGTTTACAGTAACCGTTTCCTGCAGCATGAAAATACCTCCTTATTGCGCAAGAAATAGAGCTTCGTATGGGGGAGGGCTCAAAGCCGGCGGATATGGAAGCCTCCGTCCGCGTTGAGCACTTGCCCGGTAGCAAAATCCAGCCTTCCGCTTACGGCAGCCATAACGCAGTCGGCAACATCTTCCGGCCGCCCAAACCGGCGGATAGGCGTAACTCCTTCCGCTATGAGCTTTTCGTATTTATCCCGCACCCCTGCCGTCATATCCGTAAGAATAATGCCGGGGCGGACTTCAAATACAGGGATTCCGTATTCCGAAAGACGGTCTGCAAAGAGCTTTGTCACCATGGAGATGCCTGCCTTGGAAATGCAGTATTCTCCCCGGTTTACGGAAGAAGTATAAGAAGAAATCGAAGCAATATTCACGATCCGGGGTGCATAGCCGGGCAGCTGCTTTTTTTGGAATTCCAGCATCTGTTTTGCACCTTTTTGGCACATGAAAAAAGTCCCCTTCAAATTCGTATCCATGAGAAAATCGTAGCTTTCTTCCGTGGTTTCCAGCAGATCCAGCCTTTGCTTCGGCGCGGTCCCCGCGTTATTGACTAAAACATCCAGTCTTCCGCAGGAGGAAACCATTTGGAAGAAGCGGCATCGATCTTCTTCCCGGGAGATGTCGCAGGGGATATATTCGCAGAGTATCCCTTCTTTTTGCAAAGACTCCAGAACCTCTAGAGATTCATCCCGGGAGCGGGTTCCGGAAAGCAGAACGGCGTATCCGGCGCGGCCCAGTTCCCGGGCAATGGCAAAGCCGATGCCCCGGCGGGAACCGGTCACAGCGGCAATTTTTGTATCGGCAGAGATATGGGGGAAAACGGACATAAACAGGCTCCTTTCTACGATGAAAATAGTTGTATACATAAGGATTGCACAGAGAGCGGAAAGCGACCGGAATCCCGCATATATGCATATATATTGTTACATGCTGCTGACTTTATGGATAATATCCTCAGGATTCTCCAGCACATCCCGTTTATAGATGGGCATGTATACCTCCGCATCCCGGATCACACAGCCGGCCGTGCTGCCGGCCCGCATAAGCTGGGTGCATTTGCTGCAGGTTATGCAGCATTTTTTGGGATCCAAAGCCCCGTTTTGCAGAAGGTCGGAAGCAAAAGAGGGGTAAGCAAAAGCCATCCTCCCGAAACCGACCATATCGGCCATGCCGTTTTCCAGCATTCCGGCGGCCAGATTGGGGGAAAACTGCCGCAGATAGCTGTTTCCGGAGCTTATAACCTGTATTTCCGGCACGGCGGCTTTCACTTCCCCGATGCAGGCGCACATTCTGGCTACGCCCACAAGAGGAGATTCAGGCAGGGCATAGGGACCAATATCGCAGGGGCGGTTTACGTGGGGATTAAAATAGGGATTGCCGATGGTATAATCCAGAAGCCGGATACCGTATGTATCCCGCAGAAGCTGAATCAGGGCAATGGGTTCTCTCAGATCGGGTGCGGCCCCGCTTGATTCGGAAACACCCCAGCCATAGGGATAAGCAAATCCATCATAAAGGTTCATCCGGGAAGTGAGGATCATTTTGGAGGACATGGCGGCTTTGGCGGCGGAAAGGGCGTTGCGGAAGAATCGGGTCCGATTTTCGAAGGAACCGCCGTAGGGGCCGGGTCTTGTAAAGGCGGAGAGGGTCTCACTGATGAGATACCGGTGGCAGGCCTTTACATCCACGCCATCAAATCCGGCTTTTTCCGCCAAATGGGCGGTTTTTCCGTAGCATTCTTCCAGCTCTTTCAAATGGTCATCGGAAATGAGGCCTTTATCGTCCAAAGGCGTATCTTTTTCAAAAATAGGGTTATGATAGGCGAAAATAGCGGCAGGTTTCCCTTCCGGTTTGGAATACCGGCCGGAATGGGTGGCCTGCAGAATCAAAAGGGGAGAAAATCCGTTTTTCCGCAGGGAGGTTTCTTTTATGTCCTCTACCATAGCCTTAAAAGAATCCAGGTTTTTCTCCGTGAGCATCAATTGCCGGGGATTGGCTCGCCCTTCATGCAGAACGGCGGTAGCTTCTTCCCATATGAGGGCGGCGCCGCTTTCGGCGAACCGGTGATACCTGCGCAGGGTAAGTTCTCCCGGGGCGCCGTCCGGGGTTCCGTCACAGCCCTCCATGGGCTGGATTGCCAACCGGTTGGGAAGAATACGATTTTCTATCTCAATCGGTTTGGAAAGAAGAGAAAGATCTTCTGAGAGAGGAAGATGGGCGCCGTTTTTTTCGGCTTCCTGCTTTAGATCCGCTAAGGTGGTGTAATTGAATTTTCTGTATTCCATGGGGACACTCCTTTGCTTTCGATTTTGTTTCTGTGGGTATGGGAGAAACCGCTTTATTCTGAATATGGCTTTCTTGCTTTGGGCAAATCATAAAAGAGGGGCCGGTTTATCATTTCCTAGGAGGATGCTGCATGCCGCCTTTCGCCCGCAGGGAGTTCTGCTACAATCATACTCCCCTTTAAGGATTGATTGTCTGCAAAAGCTGTGATAAAATATGTAAAATCTGCTTTTGGAATAGGAGGAAAGCTGAATATGGCATCTTCCGATGTGTTTCTTCGGTGCGCCTGTTCCCGGGGCGCGGGGCCCTATGCCGCCCACTTTCACAACGCAGGGGAGATTATTTTTGTGGCCCGTGGAAGAGCACAATACCGGGTGGAGGGGAAATTGTATGAAGCTGAGCCAGGCTCAGTTGTGTGTGTAAGCCGTCTGGAAGAACACAGTGTTCGCATCCTGGGGGAAGATTCCCTAAGGTATTATTTGCAGATAACACCTTCCCAGCTGGAAAATCTGTTGGAGGAGCCGCGCCTGAAAAGTATTTTTATCAGCCGGCCAAAGGATTTTTGCCATTGCTTTTCCTTGGGAGAAGCAGCTCTGGAAGCGGAAGAGATTTTTCGCCTTTTATACGCGGAATACGAAAAACCGGGTCCTCTTTCCCGCCTGTATCTAATGGCTTTGTTTCAAAGGCTGATGGTGCTCATATATAGGGCTTGCCCCGAAAAGTTTCCTCTTCCTGGCAAAGAGGTGGGGTCTGCGGTATATAAAGCGCAAGTATATTTAGATCGGAATTTTACAGGGGAAGTTTCTATTGAAAAATTGGCGGAAAACCTCTATGTGAGTTCTTCCTATCTCTCTCATGCTTTCCGGGAGTGGACGGGGCTGAGCCCAAAACAATATGTGACCCTCAGCCGCCTTTCCTATTCCAAAGAACTTCTGACGACTACCACGCTGCCAGTGGGAGAAATCAGCCTTCGGTGCGGTTTTGGGGATGTGAACAATTTTATCCGCAGTTTCCGAAGGCAGAACGGAATGACGCCCGGTGCTTACCGTAAACAGAACAGCGGGCTGTAAATTTTCTGTGAAATTCTTTTTTGTAAAGTTCTAACCGTTGTTTTATAGGAAATATGTGGTATACTGTTGCGTAGAGAGCAAGGAGGAAACGGCCATGAAACATAAGGTGGTTTGGATGTTGGGAGCAGCGGCGCTCCTTGGAGTTGGTTATGCCATTCATTCCCGGCGGAAGGCGGAAGATAACGTTCGTATTGTTCCGGAAAAGGCAAAAGCTCTGCTCAACAGCGGAAAGGCTATGCGCCTGATCGATGTGCGGGATCGGCAAGAATTTTTAAAGGAGCATATTAAAGGGGCGGAATGTGTACCTTTGGAAGAGCTCCGGGAAAATGCTTATGAAGTCCTTCCCGATAAGGAATCGCTCGTTCTTCTTTGTTGCCGTAACGGCAGAAAAAGCGCCCAGGCGGCTCAAATGCTTTCTAATATGGGATATATCCATGTGTTTGATTTGGGGGGGATTTTGAGCTGGCCCTATGGGCTGGAAAAGGAAACGGAAACTGCAGAGCAAGCGTAAAAACTTGCTTTTGCCGTCTCAAGGAAAGCGAAAGGATATAGGATTATATGAAAATAGTAGATATGTTGTGGTATCCCAAATGCAGCACCTGCCAGAAGGCGAAAGCTTTCTTGGAGGAAAACGGAGTGGAGATCCGGGAGCTGCGGGATATAAAGACGCAGAACCCATCAGAAGAGGAAATTCGTTTCTGGAAGGAAAAAAGCAATCTGCCTCTTAAGAAGTTTTTTAATACCAGCGGTATCCTGTATAAGGAAATGAAGCTTAAGGAAAAACTGCCTACTCTTTCCGAGGAAGAGCAGATAGCTCTGCTGGCTACTGACGGAATGTTGGTGAAGCGCCCCATTCTTATAGGGGAAGATTTTGTTTTGACAGGCTTCCGCCCCGCAGAATGGGAAAAAGCTTTGGATCTTTAAAGGCCCCTCTTTTTGTGAATTATACATGATAGGGAGAAAGCGGAGAATAGAGAGAAGCAAAGAGTTTTTGGCTTTGGCACATGAAATGTAAATTGAATATGATACAGGGAAGCGGCAGATATATCAGGTTTGATATATCTGCCGCTTTTTCGTTTTGGGCAGTTTATATGCCTCTTAAATAGGAGCGATACACAAAGTAGGTTGGATAGGCGGAAATGTTCAAACCTCATTCTTTAAACGGGCTTTTGGGGGAATGGTAAGGGGTGGCTCCCAGGAAAAATGTCGATTTTTGCTGGAAAAAATTTCATTTTGTATAGTTGACATAACAGGAAATTTGTTGTTGCAATTTATAGGGGAGTACGTTATAATTTAACCATTAGGTGGTGGAAAGTGGATACTTATTCCACGAAGTGGAGGACAAAATGCTGATCGGTGAATACCAACATTCCATCGACCCAAAGGGCCGCGTGATTGTGCCGTCGAAATTCCGTGAGGATCTCGGCGAGCATTTTTATGTCACGAAGGGAATGGGCCGCTGCCTTTTTGTTCTCTCGCCTAAGGAGTGGGATAAACTCCAGGAGCAGATTATGGCTATGCCTATGAGCAAAGCAAGACAGCTGCAGCTGTATTTTTTTGCCGGAGCCGCTGAAGTCGAGCCGGATAAGCAGGGAAGAATCCTTCTTCCCCAGCATTTGCGCGATCATGCGGGGCTGACCAAAGATATCGCTTTTGTGGGAGTTTCCCGCCGCGCCGAAATCTGGGATTCCGAAAGCTGGGCAGCTTTCAACGCTTCCCTTACACAGGAAAGTATTGCGGAAGCTATGGACGAGCTGGGGCTTTAATCCAGGGAGGAGGTCACAGGTCTTGGAATTTAAGCATAAGCCGGTTTTATTTGAAGAAACCATCCAATCTCTGGATGTTCGGCCGGATGGGTTCTACATTGACGGCACGGCAGGGGGCGGAGGCCATTCTTCCGCCATATTGGAAAAGCTTGTTTCCGGAAAGCTTCTTTCCATCGATCAGGATCCGGATGCTGTTGAGACGGTCAAACGCCGTTTTGCGGGAAATCCCTGTTCGGTAGTGCGCCGGGCTAATTTCTCAGAAATGGTAAAGGTAGCGGAAGAAGAAGGTTTTTCCCAGGCTGATGGCGTTCTTTTGGATATTGGAGTTTCCTCCCATCAGTTGGATACGCCGGAGAGAGGCTTTTCTTATCATTATGACGCCCCTCTGGATATGCGTATGAGCCAGGAAGGGGTTTCAGCGGCGGATCTGGTTAATACGTTGTCCTGGCAGCAGCTGGCGGAGATCATCAGCCGGTATGGTGAGGATAGAAACGCCAGAAGTATAGCAAAAGGAATCGTTGCGGCCAGAGAAAAGAGCCCTGTTGAGACAACCTTGCAGCTTGCGGAGATTATAAAAGCTTCCGTTCCTGCGGCGGTACGCCGGGAACAGGGGCATCCTGCCCGCAAAACCTTTCAGGCGCTGCGGATTGCTGTGAACGGGGAGTTGGATCATCTTTCCGCAGGATTGGATGCGGCGTTTTCGCTGCTTAGGCCCGGCGGAAGGCTGGCTGTTATCACCTTTCATTCTTTGGAGGACCGTATGGTGAAACAGCGGATGGCATCTTGGTGCCAGGGATGTACTTGTCCTCCTGATTTTCCTGTATGTGTGTGCGGAAAGAAACCCAAGGCCAAACTTCTTTATAAGAAGGGGCTGGCTCCTTCTCAGGAGGAACTGGAAGAAAATCCAAGAGCCCGCAGCGCTCGACTTCGGGTATGTATAAAAACGGACGCTGGTGTAAACAGGTAGATCGTATCCATAAATATATGCGGCAGGGCAGTTTCAAAAAGACGCCCGGATGAAAAAAGATTATTTTAGAGTTTCACAAAGAAAGGAATGGAAAAAATGGCAGCTCGCAATGCAGCTTACGATTTCTCTATGTTTGAGCCGAAACGGCAGCCTCAAACAGAGAAAAGTAAATCGAAAAAACAAAATATAATCGTTATTCCTGAAAAAGAACTGCAGAAAAACAGCCGCCCAAAAGTACATCCTTTTAAAATGCTGTCGCGTTTTTTTGTATTGGCTTTGATTCTGGGAGCTTTGGGTTCCCTGGTGTATGGGCAGGTCAGGCTCACGGAGCTGACGGAAAGTATTAATGCAGCGGAAAAAAATCTTGCGGAAAATGAAAGCCTGTATACTCAGCTGCAGATGAAGACCAATGCCCAGCTTTCCATAGATAACGCCGGCACGTATGCCAAGGAGGAACTTGGCATGCGCGCAGCCGAACAGGGGCAGACGGAATACATAACCCTTTCGGACGGCGATAAGAGTGAAGTGCTCATTGATACGGGAGACCAAAATTGGTTTACCAGTGTATGGAATTGGCTTGCAGGATTGCTTTCCTAAAAGGCAGGATGGGAGATTGCGGAATTTTCTCCTTAGATACCTGCCCGAGGAATAATTCTTCATACTGCTCAATAAGTATAGCATAGCGGTGTATGCGGCGTTGGATCCGGTTTATAGACTGGGGAGACCCAGGTATAATGCAGTGGATACTGGAGGGATGGAAGTTAAGATATGTTCTTAACTTCCATTTTTGCAATAGCCGTATAGTTCGGGTTAAATATGGATTTGAAACATACGTCTGCGTTACGTAGTGTACGAATATGTTGATGAAAGGCGGTGGCCTCTTTGGCAAAGGGAACGACGGTGCGCATGTGGAGACGCACCACCACCATATTATTTGTGTTAATATTGGGGGGCTTTGGAATTGTAATCGCAAGTTTGTTCCGTCTGCAGATTGTGCAGGGGGAGGAACTGGAAGCGCGGGCTGTGAACCAGCAGACGCAAGATACAGTTTTAAATGCTCAAAGAGGAACTATTTACGATTGTAATATGACGGTTTTGGCAAAGAGCGCATCCGTATGGAAAGTAATTGCAAACCCCAATTATATAAAGACAGACGAAGAGAAAGAGCAGATCGCTGCGGGCTTGGCCCAGATTTTGGATTTGGATGAACAGGAAGTTTTAGAAAAACTGCAGAAGAAGACATATTATGTGAAGATAGCTGGGGAAGTGGAAACCGACGCTAAAGATGAGATCCTGAAGTTTAAGGAAGAAAACGACCTGAGCTATGCCATTACTTTAGAGGAAGATTATAAAAGATATTATCCGGAAGGAGAATCTGCGGCAGTTGTGCTGGGATTTACAAACGCGGAACATCAGGGTGTTACCGGCGTGGAAGGATCCTATAACGATTATCTTTCCGGAACGGCAGGAAAACTTGTAACAGCCCGAAACGCCAGAGGCTCGGATATGCCGTTTCAATATGAGCAGAAGGTAGAAGCTCAGAACGGATGCAGCCTGGTGCTTACCATCGACGAGAATATCCAGCGGATCCTGGAAAATGCTGTGGAAGATGCGGCCGCGGCCTGCGGCGCCCGAAACCGTGCCTGCGGCATAGTCATGGATGTAAATACCGGTGCGATTTTGGGCATGACGGTATCGGAAGATTTTGATCCAAACGAACCCTACGTGATTACCAATAAGGAGACTGCAGCTGCTATCGAAAAGCTGGAAGGAGAAGAAAAGAGCGAGGCACTTAGAGAAGCCCAGGAACAGCAGTGGAGAAATAAATGTATCAGCGATACATATAACCCTGGTTCTGTTTTCAAAATGCTTACTTCCTGCATGGGAATCGAAGAAGGCGTGATTACGGAGAATACGTCCTTTACCTGCACAGGTCACTATCAGGTGGCAGACCGCAGTATAGGCTGCTGGAGAACTGCCGGCCACGGAACAGAAAATTTCCAGGAAGGCCTTTCCAACTCCTGTAACCCTGTTTTTATGCAGGTGGCGGAGCGCTTGGGCGCCGATACCTTCTTCCGGTATTTTGAAGGGTTCGGCATGACCCAGAAAACCGGTATTGATCTTATCGGCGAAAGCACCAGTATTTATTACAATGCCGAAGGTCTAGGCCCAACACAGTTGGCTACTTCGTCTTTCGGCCAGTCTTTCCGTGTAACGCCTATCCAGATGATTACCGCTGCGGCGGCCGTGGCAAACGGCGGGTATCTGGTACAGCCCCATGTGGTAAGTCAGATTATAGACGACGAGGGAAACATCGTTAAGACGATTGATACAAATGTGAAACGTCAGGTGGTATCGGAAGATACCAGTCAAAGGGTAAGTGCCATGCTGCAGTATACGGCTACTGTGGGAACGGCTAAGAACGGCTATGTAGCCGGGTATCGTGTGGCCGGCAAAACCGGTACTTCAGAAAAGATCGACGAATGGAACGCCCAGGGACGCAAAGGGGAGAAGCGGTATATTGCTTCTTATTGCGGCTATGCTCCTGCGGATGACCCGGAAATTGTTATGCTGGTCTTCTTTGATGAACCTCTCTCCCAGGAAGGGCAGGTTTTCGGCAGTGCCATCGCGGGTCCTGTTTTCGCGGAGGTTATGTCCCAGGCTTTGCCGTATTTGGGTGTGGAACCCCAGTATACAGAGGAAGAACTTTCCAAACTGGACGCAAAAACTCCCAGCGTAACAGGGGATACGGTGAAAACCGCTAAGGAAAAAATCATGGCCCAGAGCTTGAGCTCCAAGGTATATGGGGATGGGGATACAGTTATTTCCCAGATTCCCGCCGCAGGAGATACGATACCCAAGGGCGGGACTGTCATGCTGTTTACGGATGAATCCAGTGAGGAAGAATTGGTAGAGGTGCCAAATCTGATTGGGCTCAATTTGAGCCAGGCCAATACGGCAGCTTCCAACGCCGGGCTGAATATCAGTATATCAGGCGCCGCTCTTACCGGCACCAATGCGGTTTCGGATACACAAAGTATTGCAGAAGGGGAGAAAGTTCCCCCTGGAACAGTTGTTCAGGTGAATTTTGTGGAGTTGGATACAGTACACTAGCTTGGAAGCTTTTACAGTGGGCCGGGCAGGGGACTTTTCCCTCGCCGTGTACTCCCCAAGCACCAACGGAGGAGACGGTATATGGAAATTTCTGTTTTTTTCCTAAGAAACCGAGGAATAGGGATATCTTCCAAAAGAAAGAAAGAAATTTTGTTTTTGCGGGATATCTTGCAGCGAAGCGGGAGAGAATGGAAAGAGGAGACAGTGAAGGAAGAGTCGATCTTTTCGTTCCTTAAAAAAGAGCAAAGCGTTTTTTCTGCGGATACCTTTGAAAATGGGATGCAGCCTGTGAAAATGGAAATGATACTTCCATTAAGGGATTATTTGGAAAAGAAAGAAACCTTGCCTAATTTTTCTTTTAAGACGTATGCAGTAGAGGATACCCGGGCGGATCTTACAGCTCAGAGTCTTGTATTTTTACCAGGAAAAGAAAAACAAGAAGAAGGCATACGTTTTGAAATCCTGGGTATGGGGCTTATTGGAAGAATATACGCCTGCGGCGTATCGGAAACAGAAGTAACCCCTTTATTGGGAGCGGCTTGCGGACTTCTTTCTTTAGGATTCCCTTTTGCAGAGATGCTGGAACTAATCAACAGGAAAACTTGGGCAAAAACCGTATATGCGGTATAGAAAATAAAAAAATGGCATTAAAAAACAGCGGTAAACGCAGTTTGTGAGGGTGGATACAATGAGTGGAATCTGGATTTTACTGGCAGCTATACTTTCTTTTGTGGTTACGGCTCTTTTGGGCAAGTGGATGGTACCGTTTTTGCATAAGATTAATTTCGGGCAGACTATCCGGGAAGTAGGGCCCAAATGGCATCAGAAAAAAAACGGAACTCCAACCATGGGCGGGTTCATGTTTATTATCGGCATTTTTTTGGCTTGCGCCGTGTGCATCCCTATGATGTACATATCGGCTCCTGAGAATTCCAACGAACTGCTTCTCCGCAACCAGACATTGACCAAAGCGGTGGGCGGCCTTTTGATGGCTCTGGGATTCGGCGCCATTGGTTTCCTGGATGACTATATCAAAGTCGTAAAAAAAAGGAATTTGGGGCTCAATGAAAAGCAGAAATTGGTTCTGCAGTTTCTTGTAGCAGCCGCGTATCTGGCAGCCCTGTATCTTTCGGGGGTCCGCGGTGTTACGAAAATTCCGTTTTTGGGTTCTGTGGATCTGGGGATCTTCTTCTGGATTATTTCGTTCTTGGGAATTGTGGGAATCGTGAACGCTGTTAATTTTACAGACGGTCTGGATGGTCTCAACGCATCGGTTACCTTTTGGGTATGCGTTGCCTTTATGCTCATTTCCGGCTGGTGGAAGATCTACAATATCAGCCTTCTGGCCGCTGCCGCGGCGGGAGGCTGCGTGGGCTTCCTGGTTTGGAATTTCAACCCCGCAAAAGTCTTTATGGGAGATACAGGCTCCCTTTTCCTGGGCGGAATGGTTTGCGCGTTGGCTTTTGGTATCGATATGCCGATTCTTATTCTTGTGGTAGGAATAATTTATATCGTTGAAATTCTGTCTGTAGTGCTGCAGGTAACCTATTTTAAACTTACCCATGGAAAACGTATTTTCAAAATGGCGCCTATCCATCACCATTTTGAAATGTGCGGCTGGAGCGAAGTGAAAGTCTGCGGTGTGTTCAGCCTTGTTACAATACTCTTTGGAGCATTGTCGTTTTTGCTTGTAATCTTTGGTTTTTAAAATATTAGTAAAGGTTTCCGGGAAAGGGTATTTCCGGATTCCCTATGAGGAAACCTTATTCAGCAGAGTATGGATATAAGGGAAATATCCTGGTTCCGTATATAGCCAGAGGAGCTTTTCCCTGCCGTTTTTTAGTATGGTGTTTCAGTTTTTAGGAAAGGATGCGGTTTTTAAATGACAAGGCTTCCGTCGCAATCGCCGCCCCGGCGTCCGGCTGTTAGGGCAAATACGGGTGTAAGCCGCCCGGCAGCGGCTGGAGGGGCGCGTTCCGGGCGATCCTCTTCCGGCAGACCTGCATCCGTTCCTGCTTCCGGCAAAAGGAGCGGATCTCCCCGCGCTGCCCAAACCGTTCAATCCGCGCAGAGGGCACCGGGCAAAAGGACGAGTGCTGTCCGGCGTATCCGGAAGAAACTGCAGCTTTTTTCCGTTCGTTCGGGCATGGATCTGCCACTGTTTTTTCTGGTCCTTGTGCTGCTCACCATAGGCTTGGTTATGCTTTTTTCAGCCAGCTACGCCTATGCGTATTATAACCAGAATGGCGATAGCTATTGGTTTATTTCCCGCCAGGCTCTGTTTGCTGTTTTGGGTGTAGTCGTTATGGTGCTGATGTCGTATTTTGATTATCACCATTTTCATAAGCTTGCCATTCCCATTCTCCTAGTCACGTATGGTATTCTGGTGTTGATGCTTGTGGCGAAAGGAACGGCTCTTGTTCCCAATATCAATGAAACGTATCGATGGTTTTATATAGGGCCTATCAATTTTCAGCCCTCGGAAATTGCCAAATTTACTTTGATACTGATTTTTGCCCATCTGATTTCCCTGAATTTCAATAAAATGCAGACCTTCCGGTATGGTATTCTTCCCTATGTCCTCATACTGGGTTCTATTGCCGGTTTGGTTGTTGCGGAAAAGCATATTTCCGCAACAGTAATTATATTGGCGCTGGGCGCCATAATGCTGTTTGTAGGCGGTGTGCGCCTCAGATGGTTTGGAGTAGCGCTGGGAGGACTGGGAGCTGCTGTTTTGTATCTCCTTTTCTGCACGGATGTTTTTAAATATGCCATGAATCGCGTATACGGATGGCTGGATCCCTTCAATCCTCCTACCGGCGTGGATACCTGGCAGACCCGTCAGTCGCTGATGTCCATTGGTTCCGGCGGCTTGCTGGGGCTGGGTCTGGGGCAGTCCAGGCAGAAGTATCTCTATCTTCCGGAGCCCCAGAACGACTTTATCTTTGCGATTGTATGCGAAGAATTGGGGTTTATCGGCGCGCTGATTATCATTATCCTGTTTGCCATGCTGGTGTGGCGTGGTGTGACCGTTTCCATGAAAGCGAAGGATAAGTTTGGAATGCTTCTGGGCGTAGGGCTCAGTTTGCAGATAGGACTGCAGGTGGTCTTGAATATTGCGGTAGTAACCAACACGATTCCCAATACAGGTATCAGTCTTCCGTTCTTCAGTTATGGGGGAACATCCCTGGTGATCCTGATGGCGGAGATGGGAATTGTGCTATCCATTAGCCGAAATTCATCAATAGAGAAATCTTAGAATTTGGTTTCAATCCATTCAAATGGGATGGGATACAGGAACCGAAATAACTTTCTCCCTATATCTGGAGAAAAAAGAAAGGTGTATGGAAAAGATGAGGATCTTGTTTGCAGGCGGCGGTACAGCGGGACATATCAATCCTGCTCTGGCCATTGCGGGAACGGTTCGGGAACAAGAGCCCGATGCAGAGATTTTGTATGTGGGTGCAAAAGGCGGAATGGAGGAAAAACTGGTTCCCGCCGCAGGATATGCGTTTAAAAGTGTAACCATATCGGGCTTTCAGAGGAAACTTTCCTGGGCTAATTTCAAGAAGAATGTAAAAACTGTCAAAAATATTTTTACCTCCACTGCAGAGGCTAAAAAAATTATTCAGGAATTCAAACCGGATATATGTGTAGGGACAGGCGGATATGTGGCCGGGCCCGTTATCAGGGAGGCTATGAAGCTGGGAATACCGGCGGTTATCCATGAGCAGAACGCCTATCCGGGCGTTACCAATAAGGCGCTGAGCAAAAAAGCACGGCGTACCATGCTGGCAGTTGCGGATGCCCAATCCCATCTTTCTCCTTCCGCCCGCTGTGTTGTAACCGGAAATCCCATTCGGCCGGCCGTTTTAAGAGCGGATAGGGAACAGGCGCGGAAAGCTTTGGGTATTCAGGAAGATACGCCGCTGATCCTCAGTTTCGGCGGAAGCCTGGGGGCCAGGCGCATCAATGAAGCCGTGGCGGATCTTCTCGCCTGGAGCGCTTCGGAGAAGTGCCCCTATTCTTTCCATCATATCCATGGTTATGGGCAGTGGGGAAAATGGTTCCCGGATCTTCTCAGGGAAAAGGGGCTGGATCTATCCCAGCATCCGGAAATGGATATTCGGGAATACATTACCGATATGCCGGAGTGCCTTGCCGCAGCAGATTTGGTGATCTGCCGGGCAGGAGCTATTACGCTTTCCGAACTCCAGGCTCAGGGCAAAGCGGCGATTTTAATTCCTTCTCCCAATGTGGCGGAAAATCACCAGTATCATAATGCAATGGCACTGGTTAAGCGTCAGGCTGCCGCCATTTTGGAGGAAAAGGATCTTACGGGTGAGGCTCTCTGCCAGATGGTGAACAAATTATTTGCGGAAAAGGACACTATCGGTACTTTAGCAGAAAATGCCCGTAAGATGGCTATTACAGATGCTAATGAACGTATTTACAATATTCTTCTGGAGGTTTTGAAAGAAAACAAAAAAGGCCGTTGACAAGCGGCAATGGAGCCGCACCGCTTTTCCTCTTTATGCATAGTATGGAATACTTCATGCTAAAGCAAAAGGGGAATGAAAGCATATGGCAACTTTACAGATTCGAGGCCCTGTGCGCCTTTCCGGTGAGCTGACGATCCACGGGGCTAAAAACAGTACGCTTCCTTTGATGGCGGCGGCGCTGCTTTGCGATGGACCCAGCGTGTTACATAATTGCCCCCGTCTCTCCGATGTGGATGTTTCAATTCGAATCCTGCGTGGATTAGGCTGTAAAGTAAAGCGGGAGGGTGCTTCCGTTTGGATCGATCCCTTGCCTGCGGATGGATTTGAGATACCGGATACTCTCATGCGGGAAATGCGTTCCTCCATTGTGTTTTTGGGCGCAATCCTTGCCAAAATGGGAAAAGCGGTCCTCTCTTTTCCAGGTGGATGCGAGCTGGGGCCTCGGCCCATTGATCTGCATTTAAGCGCTTTGCGGAAACTGGGAGCAGAGATTTGCGAGGATTACGGATGTCTCAGCTGCACCGTTTCAGGAAGAATGCAGGGAACGCCCATTCGCTTAACGTTTCCCAGCGTAGGCGCTACGGAAAATATTCTTTTGGCAGCCGCAACCGCGGAAGGAATTACCGTCATTACCAACGCGGCTAGAGAACCGGAAATCTGTGATCTTGCCGATTTTCTGAACAGCTGCGGCGCAAAGATACGGGGCGCAGGAGAAAGTACAATCGTAATCCAGGGGGTTGAAAGGCTCTCAGGCTGTGAGCATAAGGTGATTCCGGATAGAATTGTAGCGGCTACCTATTTGTGTGCGGCTGCCATTACCGGAGGAAATATTCTGCTTCATGGAGTGGAGCCTGCCCATTTAACGCCTATGATTCCCGTATTTGAGGAATGCGGCTGTATACTGGAAACCGAGGGAGATATGATCTGGCTGAAGGCGCCCAGAAAACTTTCCCGGGTCAGAAGTATACGCACCATGCCGTATCCCGGATTCCCAACAGATGCGCAGCCTCCTGTTATGGCAATGCTGACAAGGGCTTCCGGTACCAGCATGTTTGTAGAAAATATTTTTGAAAGCCGCTATAAGCACGTGGGTGAGCTTTTACGTCTGGGGGCTAACATAAAAGTGGAGGGGCGAGTGGCCGTTATTGAAGGCGTTTCTCGCTTAACGGGGGCCCCTGTGGAAGCTCCGGATCTGCGGGGAGGGGCCGCTTTGGTGGTGGCTGGCCTTGCGGCTCACGGTGCCACCTCCATTTCCGGATTGCGGCATATTGACCGCGGATATGAAAGCATAGAAAATAATCTGGTTCAGCTTGGAGCGGATATCCGTAGAGTATTTACTTGAATGATCCGTATAGAGAGCCAAGTAATGAAAATGTGAGACGTATATTTAAGAAGAAAGGATGTGCCAATATGCGCCAACAGGTTCCAACCCAGAGAAGGGAGCCGCCTCCCCACCCAGCGGGAGGGAGGCGGATGGCTTCTGCTTCCCGCCAAAAGGAACGGGCAGAGCAGCGCAGAAGACGCAGAAAACGCCGGAATATTTTTTTCTATACGGCTCTGTTTTTGCTGGTCATAGGTGTGGCCGTCCTTTTGTGTTTTACAGTCTTGTTTAAATTGGAAACCATTACGGTTTCCGGTTCTTCCCGGTATAGCGCTGAAGAAATTATTAAGGCCAGCGGTCTTGTTAAAGGAGAAAATCTCTTCCGACAGGATGTGGAGAAGGCTTCTGACCGGGTGGAGGAACAGCTTCCGTATATAGGGGAGGCAAATATAAGCCGGAAGCTTCCGGCGGAAATTGTTATTACCGTTTCAGAAGCACAAGTAGCCGGTGTGGTCGAATTTGAAGGACAGAATATTCTCCTGGATGCCAATGGAAAAGTTTTAGAGGCAACAGGGAATATGCCGGAAGACTGCCCTATATTCAAAGGGATGAAGGTTAAGAATGCTGTCCCTGGAAAGCCTCTTGAATATGCAGATCAAGAGCAAAAAGAGACAGTGGATTCCCTTATGCAGGCGATTAGAGAAAGCGGTCTTGAGAAAATCACCGAATACGATGTGACGGATATGTATAACCTTTCTTTGGTCTATAACAATAAAATCCGGTTGGAGTTGGGTGTTTCTACAGATCTGGTATACAAACTCCGTTTCTTCAACGAGGGCTTGCTGCAAGCGGGAAAATTGACGGATTCGGATACGGGAACATTGGATCTCTCCCAGGCTTCTGAGACAAATAAGGCGTATTTTCAAGAGGAAAGCCTGTCTTCTTCATCTGAAAGCTCTTCTGGTTCTTCCTCTTCTCCTTCATCTGGGTCGGCCTCTTCGGATACCTCCGGTTCTTCTAGTTCTGTTTCATCCGGTGAAGAGAGTGCCCAGCAGAATACGCAAACAGAGTCTTCCGTTTCAGCCAATTCTGCAGAAAACGGAGATAATTTGGGAGACGAGGGATGAATTTTTTTTAAATTATTGCAATTAGGCAGAATTCGAGAAAATATTGGTTGAAATTAACTTTTAAACGTGTTAAATTAGTACTATATGAATAGAGTTCTGTGTGTTGTTTCATTTTATGGGACAAGCCGTGCATATAGGAAGTAAAAATAAGGGGGACGCACGATAATGCCTTTTGAAATTGATAATGATTTTGATAATAACAGTGTTCAAATAAAAGTAATTGGTGTTGGCGGCGGCGGCGGAAACGCCGTAGACCGCATGGTAACCATGGGCGCCAAAGGAATGGAATTTATTTCCGTTAATACGGATCGGCAGGCTCTTAACCGTTCTAAGGCTACGCAGAAAATCCAAATTGGAGAAAAAGTTACCCACGGAAAAGGCGCCGGTTCTAAACCGGAAGTGGGAGAGAAGTCTGCAGAGGAAAGCCGCGACGCTATTGCAGGCGCGATCCGGGGAAGCGATATGGTATTTATAACAGCCGGTATGGGCGGCGGCACCGGAACGGGCGCTGCGCCGATCGTTGCGGAGATTGCCCGAGATATGGGCATTCTTACAGTAGGTATTGTTACAAAGCCGTTTAATTTTGAGGGTAAACGCCGCATGGAGCAGGCAGAGAAAGGGATTAAGGCCCTCCGTGAGCATGTGGATTCCCTGGTGGTTATCCCCAATGAGAGACTCAAATATGTAAGCGAGCAGAAAATTACCTTATTGAATGCGTTCTCCGTTGCGGATGACGTGCTCCGTCAAGGTGTGCAGAGTATCTCCGATCTGATTAAACTGCCTGGGCTTGTTAACCTGGACTTTGCGGACGTAACAGCCATTATGAAGGACGCAGGCTATGCGCATATGGGCGTAGGGCGTGCCTCCGGCAAGGATAAAGCGGAGACGGCTGCACAGCTTGCTATTTCCAGCCCCCTGCTGGAGACGGCTATCAACGGCGCAAAGGGTGTTATTATCAATATTACATCTTCTCCTGATATTGGTTTGGAAGAGATCGAGACAGCGTCTTCCATGATTACGAAGCAGGCCCATGAGGACGCCAACATTATCTGGGGCGCGGCGTTTGATGAGACAATGGAAGATGAACTCAGCGTGACAGTTATTGCTACAGGCTTCACAAATCTCAATGGGGAAGAAGTTCCTTCTGTGGCGGCATCTGCTCCTGTGGAGACGAAACCGGCAGCGGGGCCTTCTGCACCGGCTACCGCTCCTGTTGTGGACAACTCTTTGGATGACGGGGATTTTGTAGATATTATTTCTATATTTAACCGTAAATAAGAATAAGAACCCCCTTTTGGCTTATAAAGGCTGCTGCAGTTGCTGGAAGCTGCAGCAGCCTTCTTGTTTACTCCTTTGTTAAAAGGAGATAAAGAAAATATTTGTGCGGGATTAAGTCATTTTTGTTCAAATCCGCCTGTTTAAGGCGTTTTTATACGTTTATAACCGATTAGGAGTAGATATTGAACTTTATCTCTTGAAATCGCGTTGGGATGTGATATAATAACTATTGGTCTTCTGTGCTTTTAACCTATATCCCAATGGGATGAAGTTAATAGCGTTTTATCAGTTTTTATATGTATATGGAAGACACGGCAGGTTTTGACAGGAGGTGGCATTGTGAAACCGGACCCTTTATGTGGTTTATGTAGAAGTGTTGAGAAAAATAGAATAAAGGAGATGCAGGCCAATGCTATCTTATTACAAAACCATTGATGGTAAAATGACGCAGTTGGACCAGGTGGAGCCAGGCTGCTGGATTCGCTGTGTGGAACCTACGGATGAAGAGATAAGCTCCCTGATCCATGATTTTCATATTGAGCCCGATTTTTTCCGTTCTGCTTTGGACGAAGAGGAGTCTTCTCATATTGATATAGAAGATGAAAGCACTTTGGTTGTGGTGGATATCCCGATTCTGGAGAAAAACGGAAAAAACCTGGCTTACAGTACTATGCCGCTGGGAATCATCATTACGGAAAAAAATATTCTTACGGTTTGCCTTCGGGAAAACCCCATTATGACAGAAATTGCCGAGGGAATGGTCAAAAATGTGCAGACCAATCTAAAGACCCGCTTTATTTTGACGATTATGCTCCGGATTGCTACCCGTTTTCTTCAATATCTGAAGCAAATTGATAAGCTGAGCGATAAAGTGGAAAAATCCCTGCGTAAATCCATGCATAATGAAGAGCTTATTCAGCTTTTGGATATTGAAAAATCGTTGGTGTATTTTTCCTCATCCCTGAAAGCCGATGAGATCACTATGGAAAAAATTATGCGCGGACGGGCGATTAAGCTCTATGAGGAAGACCAGGAACTGTTGGAAGACGTTTTGATCGAAATTAAACAGGCTATTGAGATGAGCAATATTTATCTCAACATTTTGTCCGGCACCATGGATGCTTTCGCTTCTGTTATCAGCAATAACCTGAATGTGGTTATGAAAGTGCTGGCTTCTATCACGCTTTTGATTTCCATACCAACGGTTATTTCCAGTTTCTATGGGATGAATGTGGATTCGCTGCCTTTCCCCAGTTTCTGGTTCCCTACCGTTCTGGCTGCGGTATGCATGATTATTGCCTATTGGATTTTGAAAAAGAAGGAAATGTTCCGTTAAAGAGGTATCAGGAATTTTTTAAAGAGTATAGAAGAATGCAGATATTCTTTGCTGTGAATTCGGGAGCTGCTTTCTGCAGTTCCTGTTTTCTATATAGAAAAAGATTGAAAAAGTGCTGGCAGGTTTTAGAAAAGGCATTTATGAGGAGGAATACATATGTCTGAGCGTCTGCATGTGGATGTTACGTCTTTGCCTGAGATTGCAAAGACTTTGCGGGCAGGTCAAAATATTTTATTAAGCGGAACAATTTATACAGCCAGAGACGCCGCCCATAAACGGCTCACGGCCATGCTGGATAAAGGTGAGCCCCTTCCGTTTCCGCTGAAAAATTCCGTTATATACTATGCGGGGCCCACTCCCACACCGGAGGGGCTTCCTATTGGCTCCTGCGGTCCTACTACTTCTTCCCGTATGGATGTATTTGCGCCCCGTTTTTTAGATCTGGGCCTTATTGCCATGATTGGAAAAGGAAACCGGAATGAAGAAGTTCGCCGGGCTATTGAAAGAAATCATGCTGTTTACCTCTGTGCTCTTGGAGGGGCGGGAGCGCTGGCTGCTAAGGCGGTTCGTTCCTTAGAGGTAGTGGCTTTTGAGGATCTGGGCTGCGAATCCATTAAGCGCCTTCAGGTAAAAGATTTTCCCTTGATCGTGGGAATAGACTGTGCAGGGGGCAGTCTGTTTTCTGTATAAATGACTGGGAATACCATATTTGTTTCTTGGGGAAGGAAGATATTGTTTGACAAAGCTTTTGATTCGGCTTTTTGTGAAAAGCTATAAAGATGTACATTTGCCGGAAGTGAGGGCCCGGTATGGAAAATTTGCAGGAATCGTGGGGATTGTTACAAACCTGCTTTTGTTTTTAGGTAAAATTATAGTGGGGCTTTTGTTCAACAGTGTTTCTATTATTGCAGATGCTGTGAATAACCTTTCGGATTCTGCTTCTTCTGTGATAACATTGGTAGGATTTAAGCTTTCGGGGAAGCCCGCTGATGCAGAGCATCCATACGGTCACGCCAGAATGGAATATATTTCCGGAATGATCGTTTCCTTTCTCATTCTTATGTTGGGCCTGCAGCTGGCGGGAAACTCTGTGCAGAAGATTATCAATCCGGAAGAAGCCGTTTTTGGAGTATCAGCCGGCATTGTTTTGGTTCTTTCCGCCCTTATGAAAGGATGGCAGTGCCTCTTCTATAAAAAGGTGGGAAAAATCATATCTTCGCCTACCTTATCCGCTACGGCGGCGGACAGCCTGAACGATGTCTTTTCAACGGTTGCTGTACTGGCCGGGTTGATTATCACCAGCCTTACAGGCTTTAATCTGGATGGATATATGGGCCTTGTAGTAGCTGTATTTATTATTATTACCGGTGTTAAAGTTATCATTGAAACCAGCAATCCGCTTCTGGGAGCCGCCCCTCCCCATGAACTTGTGGATCATATCTGCGAAAAGGTTCTCAGTTATGATGGAATTCTGGGAATTCACGATCTGGTAATTCATACGTATGGAGCAGGCCGCTGTTTCGCTTCCATACACTGCGAGGTTTCCGCCAGCGCGGATATTATGGTCAGTCACGATATTGTGGATACCATCGAGCATGACTTCCTGCGGGAAGAAAATATCCATTTGGTGGTGCATATGGATCCAATCGATGTGGATAATCCCAGGACGATGGAGCTGAAGCGGCAGGTAAGCGAAAAACTACGGGAGATGGATCCGCAGATCACTATGCATGATTTTCGAGTGGTGTGGGGTCATTCCCATACCAATGTTATTTTTGATATCTGCGTTCCTTTTGGATATGGGGTATCGGATGAAGAAATGCTCCGGAAAGTAGGGGAAATGCTCAAAGAGCTGGATTCCAAATATTGCGCTGTGGTTACGGTTGACCATGATTATGTCCCGAACCTGGAAGCAAAGAAGGAATCAGGTTCAAACCGCAAATAAGAAAGTTTCCAGGGTATCTCGGCCTTTTATATTTGTATTTGAATAGACGTCAGGCGTGCGCTACTTATTTGTGTATAGCGCGCCTGACGTATTTTTATGGGAATTTACAAAATATTCATTGATTTTTCTTTTTTAGAGGACTATACTAAATTTAGCACTTAAATGATACGAGTGCTAAATCGGAGATGCTTTCTCCCTTTGCACTCGTGGAATTTCAATCATAAGGAGTTAAGTAGTATGGCAAAGAAGCAGTTTAAAGCAGAATCCAAACGCCTTTTGGACTTGATGATTAATTCAATCTATACCCATAGGGAAATTTTCCTGCGTGAGCTTATCAGCAATGCCAGCGACGCAATCGATAAACTCTATTATAAAACTTTGACAGATGGGGATACCGGCCTGAACAGAGACGATTTTTCCATTTGGATTGTTCCCGATAAAGAAAATCGCACCCTGAAGATCACCGATAACGGTTGCGGAATGACAAAAGAAGAGCTGGAAAACAACCTTGGCACCATTGCGAAAAGCGGTTCTCTGAATTTTAAAAAGGATGCGGAGCCGAAAGAGGATATTGAAATCATCGGTCAATTTGGCGTAGGTTTCTATTCTGCCTTTATGGTTGCGGAAAAAGTGACCGTTAAGAGCCGCGCTTTTGGCAGCGAGGAAGCTTGGTGTTGGGAAAGCTCCGGCGCGGACGGCTACACGGTGGAACCCTGCGAAAAAGAGGATAGGGGAACGGAAATTGTTCTGAAGCTGAAGGAAGATACGGAAGAAAACAGCTATGGCGAATATCTGGATACGTATACACTGAAAAATCTGGTGAAAAAATATTCCGATTATATCCGGTATCCGATTCGCATGGAAATGGAAAAGAGCCGTATGATCGAGGGAACGGATAAAGACGCGGAAGGCAAATATAAGACGCCGGAATATGAGACGTATAAAGAGGTAGAAACCCTGAATTCCATGGTGCCTCTCTGGCGTAAAAACCGCAATGAAATTACAGCGGAGGAATACAACAACTTCTATAAAGACAAATTTATGGATTTTGAAGATCCCCTTAAAGTGATCCATAGCAGCACGGAGGGGACGGCTACGTATAACGCATTGCTGTTTATCCCTGCCCGGGCGCCGTATGATTATTATAGCAAGGAATATGAAAAAGGATTGCAGCTTTACAGCAATGGCGTAATGATTATGCAGAAGTGCCCGGATCTTCTTCCCGATTATTTCAGCTTTGTAAAAGGACTGGTGGATAGCCAGGATCTTTCCCTGAATATTTCCCGTGAGATGCTACAGCATGATCGTCAGCTCAAGATCATCGCTTCCCGTTTGGAAAAGAAGATCAAATCCGAGCTGGAAAACATGCTTTTAAACGATCGGGAGACCTACGAAAAATTCTGGAATAATTTTGGTTTGCAGCTGAAATATGGCGTATACGGCGATTATGGTATGCATAAAGAATTGCTGCAGGATCTTCTGCTGTTCGTTTCTTCCGAAGAGAAGAAACTTGTAACCCTGAAGGAATATGTTTCCCGGATGAAGGAAGAGCAGAAGTATATTTATTATGCCTGCGGCGAAACGGTGGATCGTATCGATATGCTGCCCCAGACGGAAGCTCTCAAAGACAAGGGATACGAAATTCTGTATCTTACCGATCCGGTGGATGAATTTGCGCTCAAGATGATGATGCAGTATGCCGAAAAGGAATTCCGTTCCGTATCTGCGGATGATTTGGGCCTGGAAACCGAAGAGGAAAAGAAGGAAACGGAAAAGCTGGTAGAGGAAAACAAAGAGCTTTTGAACTTTATGGCGGAATCCCTGGATGGAAAAGTGAAAGCTGTAATTTTGTCCAATAAGCTGAAGAGCCATCCGGTTTGCCTGTCTACAGAAGGGGCTATCTCCATGGAAATGGAGAAGGTTCTCAACGCTATGCCGGCAGGGGAAAAAGTAAAGGCCCAGCGGGTATTGGAGATCAACGCCTCCCATCCCATTTTCAAGAAGCTTGTATCCCTTTTTGCAGAGGATAAAGAAAAGGTCAAGGAATATACCTCTCTGCTCTATAATCAGGCGCTTCTGATTGAAGGCGTTTCCATTGAAGATCCTCTGGAATTTTCCAATGCGATCTGCAATTTGATGGTAGAAGACTGAAGCAAAATATAAACGATAAGCCCGTCGATAATGGGCAGCGAGATAAGAAAACACAAACCGATGAGAATTTATTCTCATCGGTTTGTGTTTTGCTTTATGTAATGTGAATTTTTGCAATCTTCTTATGCCTGAAGAAGCGCTTGCATGTTTAAAATATTTGCGCCTACATCTTCTGGTTTATGAGCATCCGAAGCGAATCGAATATTAACATTTTTATTTTTAAAAATATTCAGCATGGTTTTATTCATACCGAGTTCCTCAAATCCATAATTTAAAGCAAGGCCGCCGCTTTGTTCTGCATACATGCCATGGGAATTTAATTCATCGGCTAATAGACTATATGTAGCAGTTAAATCATTCACTGGGTAATGATGGAAGCACTTAATAGAATCTGGATGTGCAACCCCAGAAAACAAACCACTTTTTACAAGACAAAGCATCAGGCTGTAATATTTCCTGTAAATTTGTTCCGTATCAATATCATTCCAAAATTCCGCTTTATGGTCAAATCCAAATCCTTCAACCCAATGTATGGAGCCTACAGCAAAATCAAAGTTAAAGGAGTTGAGAATGTCGCCGATTAGCTTTTCATATTCAGGAAAGTAGCATACCTCAAGCCCCCATTTTATTTTTATGGGAAATTCTATGTTTCTCATTTTAGTAATAAGTGCCTGGAAATCTTTTATAGAAAGTTTTTCTTTTTTATTATACCACTTTTTCTGATAATCGCTATACTCGCAAATAGAGGCATACATAGGTGCGAACTCTGTAAAACGATGGGAATGTTCTAATAAATATATTTCGTCTATTCCGACACGTATAGCTTGCTTAACAAATTTATCTATCCACTCTTTTGTATACGGCCCTTTTTCAATATGAATATGTACATCTGTCATAATAAACCCTCTCTCTATTAGGATTTGCAAAAAGATTTATCGTATAGTTTCTAATGAACGTGTTTACGGCTACAAACAAACAGATCGGAAAAGCTAAGAAATCTCACAGCAATATGTTTTTGGAATGTTTGACCACACTTTCTATGATTATATACAATTAGTATATAATCATAGAAATAATACGGATTTGTTTTGCGTCTACCTACTTAGAAAGGTAAAAAAGGAGACAGATGAAAACAGTCTCCTTTTTTATTATGGGTGCTCAGAAAAAGGCAATTAGGAAAATATCAAATAGGATTACTCTTCCCCGCTGTTTTCCTCAGAGACAAAGCCTTTGTTTTCAGACTGTTCTGCGGCGAAAAGGTCTTTTGCGAGCTGCAGGCTTTGCCCATAAAAGCTATAGGGAACAAAGATATCCAGCCGGCGAACATTCATAACATATGGCTTTGTGGTAAGTTCCGCGTTTTTATCCATATAAGGGATTTTATCCTGCTCCATAAGCCATTGCAGGGTATGGACAAATTCCGTGCTTTCCGTAAGCAGATAAACGGGGTCGTTGTCTTTTGGAGCGCGCAGCCGTCTACTGCCGCAGTTTGAGCAGATGTCTGTGTCTGGATCAGAGAGATGCATGCAGTCTGGGCAATACAGCATAGAAAAACCTCCTTTTGGCAGACTATGGGGAAAGGCAAAGACGCCTTTATCCCATAGTCTGTTTGTATCAAAATTTCATGGAAAGATTGCAAAGATTACTTTCTTGAGAGGGAACCAAACAGGAAACGGAACAGAGGACGTTTCCACCGGGGGAGAGCCTCCAATTCCCGCAGCCGGCAGGATTCCGTCATAGCAAAGGCCTCTGTATATTCCTCTTCTGTTAGAGGCAGCCGGCTGAATGCGGCCTTTTCTGCCAGGTTATAAAGGGCTGCGGGGACTTCCGTAGAACGGCATATTTGCTTCGCTGTTTTATACAGGAAGAGTATGGCCTTGACACGATCGGGATCCATCGCTTTCCGGCGCCGCTTCTCCATCAGGAAGAACCGCAGCAGGCAAATCGTTCCCAAAAGGAGCAGGATGAATATGATCCACAGCACAGCATCCGGTATGCGGAAACCGCCGCTTTTCGAGTTGCCGGAAGGATCGGAAACGGCAGAGGAAACGGATGGGGCGGAGGAAGAAGCCTCCGATTCCTCCTCAGATACGGAAGAAGATACCGGTTCCGAGGAACTTTCTTCTTCTGAAGAGCTTGAAATTTCTTCTCCTTCGGGATAGGGCATATCGGGGTTTTGGGGCGAAGCGCCGGAATATCCCGGCGTGACTTCAACGGGCGTCCAACCATATAGAGGGACATAGATTTCCGCCCAGGCATGCCCTTTTTCATCGGAGACATGCA